>JBAYFV010000330.1:0-3943 GCA_041666985.1 Victivallales bacterium | reverse complement strand
TTCCTTGTCAAAAAGGAATTCGGAGCCGATAAGTTTGACACTGTCGCCCCTTCCATAAGCATTCTTGCCGAACCCTCGGTGTCGGTGGTGGACAAAGTCGCAGACAAGCACGGAACCAGGAAAGTGGCGGAAGAATATCTTAAGTACCTGTATTCCCCTGAAGGACAGGAAATTGCCGCAAAAAATTTCTACCGCCCCCGCCTTCCTGAGATTGCAAAGAAATACGGGTCAATTTTCCCGAAGCTTGAACTTTTCACCATAGATGACGTGTTTGGTGGATGGAAAAAGGTTCAGACCGGGCATTTCGCCGACAAGGGAATTTTCGATCAGATATACAACCCGGCGAAATAGGAAAAGAGGGAAGTTCGAAAGTTCGAAAGTTCGGGAGTTCGAAAGTTTTTCTGAACATCGAACATTTAACATCGAATGGGTTGGGAAGGAAAAGGGGAGAGTTCGAAAGTGCGGCCTGCGGAAGTTCGAAAGTTTTGTTGGAGTTCACAACTTTAGTTGTGTCTTAAAAGTAAAACAGGCTTTTAGCCTGTATTAAAAAAATGCAGACAAGCCTTCACTGAAAGGCTGCGGTGTGGCATGCAAGAATGTCTGCATTGTTAAATCAGGAAAAACATAATGAAATTATCTGTAAAGCAATGGTCTCCTCTTCCGGGGTTCGGACTGACTCTCGGATACGGGGTCTTTTACATGAGCCTTATTGTGCTTCTACCGCTTGCCGCCCTTGCGGTGAAAGTTTCACCGCTCACTTGGGCGCAATACTGGGAAATTGTCTCAGATCCCCGCGCTGTGCAGTCATACAAGCTCACGATTGGAGCATCTTTTGTAGCCGCCCTGATCAATGCGGTATTTGGATTCCTGGTTGCCTGGACACTTGTGAGATATCCGTTCCCTGGCAGGAAATTTCTGGATTCGGTTGTTGATCTGCCGTTCGCGATGCCCACGGCGGTTTCCGGCATAGCCTTGGCGACATTGTACGCCCCGAACGGATGGATCGGATCGCTGCTTGCACCTCTGGGAATAAAAGCGGCGTATAATTCCCTTGGTGTGACAATAGCCCTGACTTTCATAGGGCTTCCTTTTGTGGTGCGCTCGGTGCAACCGGCGATACAGGAACTTGAAGCCGAACTGGAGGAAGCGGCAAAAAGCCTAGGAGCTGACAGATGGCAAATATTCCGCCGTGTCATATTCCCCCTCCTTTTCCCGTCACTGATCACCGGCTTCACACTGGCTTTCGCAAGAGCGCTGGGAGAATACGGCTCGGTAGTGTTCATATCCGGCAACATGCCCATGAAGACGGAGATAACTTCCCTTCTGATCATTTTCAAGCTTGAGGAATACAACTATGCAGGAGCGGCCGCAATAGCAAGCGTGATGCTGATTGCGTCATTCGCAATTCTCCTTTTCATCAACACTTTCCAATGGTGGTATCGCCGCCGCGCAGGAGGAGTCTGAACCATGGCTGGAGCAATTCCAAATTCACATGATGCCAATGGAAGGCGTCAATCCGGAGAGAGCAATCCTGCGGTTAAATGGACGCTTATCGGAATAACAGTGCTTTTTCTTGCGCTCTTCCTTGTTCTTCCCCTCGCGGCCATTTTCACGGAAGCGTTCCGCAAAGGCACGTCCGTATATTTTGCCAGCCTGACGGATCCCATCGCGTTGTCGGCAATAAAACTGACACTTCTGGTTTCGCTTATAGTGGTTCCCCTCAATGCCGTTTTCGGTATTGCAATAGCCTGGGCCGTCTCGAAATTCAACTTCGTCGGACGCAGTTTCCTGATCAGCATGATTGACCTCCCGTTTGCAGTGTCGCCGGTAATTGCCGGGCTTGTCTTTGTGCTGCTTTTCGGAAGGCAGGGATGGTTTGGCCCGTGGCTGGATGGGAACAATATGAAAATTATTTTCGCGGTTCCTGGAATTGTGCTTGCGACAATGTTCGTAACGTTTCCCTTTGTGGCAAGGGAGCTTATTCCGCTGATGCAGGAACAGGGGAGCGATGAGGAGCTTGCCGCTCTTTCTCTCGGGGCCGGCGGCTGGCAGATCTTCTGGCGGGTGACTGTACCGAACATAAAATGGGGTCTTTTCTACGGGCTGATCCTCTGCAACGCCCGTGCAATGGGTGAATTCGGCGCGGTTTCGGTGGTTTCCGGCCATATCCGGGGACAGACCAATACGATTCCCCTGCATGTCGAGATCCTGTACAACGAATACAATTTTTCCGCGGCATTCGCAGTCGCCTCGATTCTGGCGCTGCTGGCGCTGACCACGCTGGCCGTCAAAAGTTTTGTCGAATGGAAAATCAGGATTAAGGGTCCACAAGTTTTACAGAAGGAGAAAAATCATGAGCATTGAAATAAAAAACATAAGCAAGACATTCGGAACCATGCAGGCTCTGAAAAACGTGAACCTTGTTGTTCCCGACGGCGGTCTTGTCGCCCTGCTCGGACCTTCGGGGTCGGGAAAAACAACTCTCCTCAGGATAATCGCGGGTCTTGAACAACCCGACGACATCCCGGATTCCGAAATCCGTTTTCATAAACAGAACGTTGTTGGAAGGGCTGTAGGAGAACGGCAGGTGGGATTTGTTTTTCAGCATTACGCCCTGTTCCGCCACATGAATGTTTTCGAGAACATAGCGTTCGGGCTCCGGGTGCGCCCGCGGAAACTGAGACCTTCATCCCGGAAGATAACGGAAAAAGTGTCCGAACTGCTGAAACTTATTCAACTCGAGGGACTGGAGCAGAGATTCCCCTCCCAGCTTTCAGGAGGGCAGAGACAGCGTGTCGCCCTTGCACGGGCTCTTGCAATCGAACCGAAAATCCTTCTTCTCGATGAACCGTTCGGAGCTCTTGACGCACGTGTACGCCAGGATCTCAGGCGCTGGCTGCGCCGCCTGCACGATGAAATCCACGTCACAAGCGTTTTCGTGACGCACGATCAGGAGGAGGCGCTTGAGGTTGCCGACAGGATTGTGGTCATGAATCACGGGAAGATCGAGCAGGAAGGAACTCCGGACGAAGTCTTTCACAAGCCGGCATCCGAATTTGTCCTCAGTTTCCTTGGAAATGTAAATCTCTTTCACGGACGGATGGAAGACGGCAAGGTCATGCTGGGATCCCTTTCCGTTGATTCCGGAAATATTCCGTCCGACCGGAAAGAGAATGTCCGGCTCTTTGTCCGCCCCCACGAACTTGAGATCAATCATATGGATTCGGGAAGCGGAGCCTTGCCCGCCCGCATCGTAAGAATGCAGTCCGCAGGTCCGAACGTGAAGATTGAACTGATAACGGCGGACGGGACTCCCCTGAATGTCGAAATAAGCCACGAGAAAAGGCACGAACTGATTCTTCTGGAGGGACAGGAAGTCTTTGTGACACCGAAGCAGGCCAGAATCTTTTCGGGCGATTACCAGATATGAATAAACGTGAGGATTATGAAATGAGACACGTTGAAGACAAGAAAATCCGGAACAAGTCAGAACATCGGTCTTCCCGATGTTGCTGTTGATGGCTGTCCAGCCCATGATTTCAGTATGGAATTGTCGAGAAAAAATGTTGAAAATGAAATTTAAGGAAATAAGAAATGAATTTTAATAAGAAGATATTAACAGGAGGACTTGCGCTGATCTTTTACATTGGCGCGGTACACGGTCAGGAATCAAGAAAGATCAAGGTGATAGAAGACCGTGATCAGACGTATATGACATCGAAGGTATATGAACTGAAGAACACCTTGGCTGCGGACATAACCCCGTGGGTGCTCGGCGCCGTCAAGCGCTACTACAAGGAGTCAAGCATCGAGCGCATGAATGACAAGGCGAACAGGCGGCAACTCCTTGTTGTGAACATGCCGGTTGCCCTTGTTCCATACATTGACGATCTCGTGGAGAAGCTGGACAGGCCAAACGGGTTGAAGGACGAAAAGAATTCCG
>JBAYFV010000329.1:0-3945 GCA_041666985.1 Victivallales bacterium | reverse complement strand
TTCTTCACCGACAGGCATTACAGACTTTTCCTTGAGAAACTTGAAGAGTTTTCCACCCTGTTCCATGTCAAAGTCAGATGTTACTGCCTCATGCCCAATCACATTCATCTCTACCTTCAGACACCCGAGGCCAACATGAGCCGTTTCATGCAGTCTTTCCTTACTTCCTTTTGCGTAAGCATGAACAGGATGAGGGGAAAGTCAGGCCACATATTCCAGGGAAGGTTTAAATCACATCTTGTGCAGGATGAGCTATACCGTTCAAAACTCAGCCGCTACATTCACTTGAACCCGGTAAGGATAAGAAGTCTGACTGCGATTCCTGCTGACAGGAAGCTGGAGTTGCTGGAGAACTTCAGGTGGTCAAGTTATCAAGCATATGTAGGATTGGCAGAAGCATCCGTCCGGATTGATCTTGAGCCTGTGCTGTCCAGCTGGGGCTTGGACGCAAAAAGACGCAGGCTTGCGTACAGGAATTACGTTGAGGCGGGATTAAGGAAGGGTGCCGAAGAATTATGGGGCGACGTTAAGGAACAGCATGTCCTCGGTAATGATGCATTTCTTGCAAAGGTTCGAAGGTCTCTCCTGTCGGCAGCATTGAAGCCTGAAGACGCCAAGGAACAGAGATCCCTCAGCAGACTGAAAAGGGGCTTCCCCTTTGAGGAAGTTCTTAACGCCGTTTCAAAAGTCTTGGGGATAGAAGGCGAGGATCTCCTCAGAAAAAGTTCAAGGCAGGCCGCCGGACGCAGACTGCTGATGTATTGCCTGTGCAACTACTGTAGATCTTCCACCGGCTTGGCGGAAATTGCTTCCAGAACTTTGGTTTCGCGTAGCGGTCTGCTGATAGCAAGAGACAGATTTGAAAAATCACTCGAATCGAATGAACAATTTAAACGAAACTTGAATGAAGTGGAGAAATTACTGAGCAAGTCTCAGTTGATAGTGTAGGGTTTGACCCTCCATTCTTGGGAGTAGGGTTTGACCCTCCATTCTTGGGAAGCTTCTGAGTGCCGATGCCGGCAGGTTGCTCTTCAAGATTCCGGCTTATGGCCTACGCTCTTTCGGATACGACAAGAATGGTTCGTGCAAGAGCTTTGCGGTGTTTGTGCCAGCAGAGGAGATTGCGGCCCTTGCCTCTGACTTTAAGACATTAAATAACAAAATATTAAATGCTTCCCCGGAAATGAAAACGGTGTCTCCTGACGGTGGAGTAAGATTTTTAGATATAGAATACCCGGTGCTGGTCGAAAGAATTCAGAAAGCTCTTTCTTCAAAAGACGCCTTCAATGCCAGATACGCCATATCACAAGTGAGATATGGCTTTGACAAACTCCTGAAGGAAATAGAAATCAGGAGATTTACACGTCTTACCTGGAAAATCGTCGGCCCCTTCCCAGGCGATGCAAGTGTTAAAGAACTTGACGTGCGCCATTCTCCTGATGATGCGTTTACTTCGCCGACCGCAAAACCCCAGCCGCAATATGCCGAGGGAGGGGAAGATTACGAATTAAAGACTGTTACTGCTAAGGTTTCTCCTTATAAGGATAAAAATGGCGTCGGATTCGTGAGAATGGATGGAGTTGGTACTTACTACGCATTTCTTGAGTTGAATTCAGAAGAGGAAATCGAGTGCAATCTTCTAATGGGAATTGATGACTGGGCCGTTGTTAATTTCAACGGAGCCGGAGCGCTTGAGTCTAAGAACCAGTGCCATGGCTTGATTCCAGAACAGCATGCTGCAAAAATAAAAATTAAAAAGGGAATCAACAAGGTTGCCGTAAAACTGGTCAATGGAGGTGGTCCTGGCGGAATATATTTCGATTTGAAAACTGATAGTGAAACCTGGCCCAAGGGAGTGACATGCCATGAGTGAGATTAAATTAGGCGGCCAAAGAGCCGCAACTCTGAATACCGAACAATCGAATGACGAAGGGAGAATAATCTGAACATGCAGTGGAGTGGATTTTTGATTTACGAGCGTGACAACGCTCCGTGGAGTGCGGCAACTTGTTACCGCCTTGTTTCGCGAAATTTATTTCGCGGCATTTAGATGGGACGGAATAAATTCCGTCATTAAAGGCGGCAATGAATTGCCGCACTCCATGTGCGAATTTTGCAATTCGCAGAAGATGAAGTTCGAAAATTGAATCTTGGATATTCATAAACTTTGAAATTCCTATACATGAACTTATTAATAGTCTTTAAATAGAATGGAGTTCCAAAATAAAGGAGGGCGGGGTTTCCTACCCGCCATAGAAGGAGTGCCGCGGGTTGGAAAACCCGCGCTCCTTTGAAAAACAATCATTATGAAACAACTGGTAAAAAACACTTTGAGAACAATTACGATTGCGATATCCCTCGGCATTTGCGGAACCGCGATATGCGCTGAAATGGAAAATGCTGACTACAAAGGATGGAAGGATGCCGTCAAATGCTCAAATGGAGCAATTGCACTGACAGTTGTGCCGTCAATCGGCAAGATAATGGGCTTTTCCCTCGTCAATGGAGAAAACATCATATGGAATAATAAAGAATTGGAAGGGCTATTGTTAAAAGATGCGGCAGCCAAGGAACCAATGTTTGGCTGGGCGAATTTTGGAGGAGACAGGTTCTGGGTCGTCCAGCAATCCGATAATGCCCAGCTGAGAGGTGGCAAAAGCTGGCCTCCTGACGAAGTGTTTGACGGTGCCCCATGGGCGTGCAAGGCAGACGGATCGGGCGCGTTGATCATGGAGAGCCGGCCAAGCATTGAAGCTGGAGTGAAAGCCTGGAGGAAGATTGAACTTGACAGTTTATCGCCCATGACGGTGATGCGGCAGAAAATCACTGCGGTGGACGGTGTGCGAAAACGTCCGATCAATATGATTCAAAACGTGACAACTATCAACAGGCCTGACATGGTCATAGCCAAACTTGCCAAAGAGACATGTTTCAAGTATTCCCCGCTTGAGAAGAGCCCTTTTCCGAACGGCATTTCCCCGTTGACATTTCCAAAGGAAAGTCTCTCAAGATTTTTGACCGTCAAGGATGGCTATGTTTTCCTTTCCCAGCCTGAAAAAGGATTTACTGGCAAGTTTTATGCGGACGTCAAGGATGGATGGATATGCGCGATATATGGGGACACGGCATATTTCCAGCTATTCAAATATGAACCGGAATCATATTATCCCGACGGTGGATGCTCGGTTGAGGTTTATGTATCGGATTATTTCGAACTGGAGCTGATTTCCCCGGCGAAAACGCTTCGTCCAGGAGAGGAAATATCATTTGATGTCGCCTGGGCTGTTGAAAAAATAGGAATACAGGATTCCCTGGAGACGGCGAAGAAATGCGAAGAGCATGCAAAGAAGCTTCTCAAGAAAAGCAGATTCCGGTAATGGCCCTGTAAACTAACCGGATAAAAATATTTCCTGTAATCTTTTTTGTGCTGTAAACACAAGATTTGACCGTCAAGACACTAAATATTTGACGTCCAATATCGAACTCCAGGTTCCAAATTCCAAAGAGCAAACAGATTGTTGAAAAACATCTCGTTCAGTGTATTGTCCATTATACTGTTACAGAGGCTCAGGAATTATTTTCCACAACCCGGAATTATTCAAAAAACATATGTGAAAAGCGGGCGGATCTTCAGGAAGAACACCATGGAAACGGATATGGCCCGGAATTCACAGCATCAGTGGGATCGGATGAACGCATCATTTAAAGCTGTCAAGGCTGAAGTGGTGGAAGCGGCCCCGGCGGCAGCTGAAGCTAATGTGGCAGTTCCGGACAAGGCTGGAGACAAGCCCGGCGCCAAGGTGGCCAAGATCAAGGAATGGCCTAGATACTCTCGGCGGAAATCCTTCCGCACGAGATTATCTGTCAAAGATTGCGCTGTGTATGGTTCGCGCCTGCGTTGAATGGCAGGCCGCAAGTATTAGGCGACAGCGTGTTATGATATGC
>JBAYFV010000328.1:0-3952 GCA_041666985.1 Victivallales bacterium | reverse complement strand
TTGTCAACGCTGAAACCGGAATGCTGCCACGATCGCATCTGTTCAACGATCTCATGGGTAATCAGCCCCTCGTCCAGGAGCAGCTTGAACACCTTGTGTTCCCACAACTTCAGAAACGGCTCGACTGCGAGAGCCGGAAGTGGAATAAACGTCCCACCTGGCGTGAATACGCCGTCGCTCACAACCGCATGGACATGCGGATGCCAGTGTGAGAGCTCCCCGAAGGTCTGGACATCCGCCACTATTCCGGAAACCACGTCTTTACGTCCGAAAACCGCCTGATACACCTCTCGGATCACGTCGTAGGCGAGTTTCGGGAGCTGTCCGAGGAGTTCGCGGTTGAAGCGGAAGTAAATCCGGAGCCGTTTCGGAATGGTGAAGACAAATTGCCGGTGCGGGACTTCCGCAAAAACTTCCTCGCGGACGTGTAATGGAAAGCTCAAGGATGCGTTTCTGATGGCAGGACGGGCAGAAGCATTTGACCTTGCAGGAGAAGGACACACGAACAAGCCGTGCCTGCAATCGTCACAACGGACTCTGGCGAATCCCTCACGAAGGTCGCCGCACTTGATGAACTTGTCGGCCGCAATCCGCAAGACTGGCCTGTAAAAACCGTATTTTGCGCCATACCGTTCAGGGTAGACACGCTCAAACTCATCATAATGGGCGGCGACAATTTTCCAGAATGGCGAGTCAGACGGGTTCCGTCTGTTGTAGAATCGGGGTTCGAACGCATGGTTTTCCAGAGGCATCGCCATATACACTAACAGTAGTTAGGCTAACTCATATTAGCGTATATAACGGCTCAAATCCTGAATTTATTGCAAAGACTCTACCTTGGCATCCTGTAGGATGCCTGTGGATTTAGGAATTAGAATCTACAATTTAATATTGCAGTATCAAGTTCGCCTGTGAAAGATTTTCTTCCGGACTGATTATGGAAACTGCAATTAACACATGTCTTACAGTTGCCGGGAGAGAAGACTTTCCAGCTAGGTTTGAGCAATGGAGGACAGGCTTAGTACCGTGTTGTCAGGTATTCAATTCCCGTTTTTAAAGGGATTTTTTATTGTGAGGAGCTTATCAATAACCTGACCGTGTTGCATGTCTTCCGAATAGAGCAAATTGCATTTGGCATCAAGAGCTGATGCGATGATCATGCTGTCCCAGATAGAGTATCCATATTTTTCCATGATTGCAAAAGCGGTTTTCAATGTTTCAGAACTGACAGCTTCCGTTATGAAAATATCCATGAAGTCTTTAGAGTAAGCAACCGCATCGGCCTTGGTAATTTTCAGTTTCTTTATGCATACTGATATGAATTCGCTGATTACCTGTGTGCTTATTACGAGCTGAACATCGCCAAAAAGAAAGTTTTTCACAGAAGTCTTCTTCGTAATATCATCGCTTATGTAGTAAATAAGAAGATTAGTATCGATGAATATCTTATCTCTCATGGATTTCATCCCTGTCGAACCGATAGTTCCTAGGCAGACGATGCGAGGCTGAATCAAAAATTTTCTGAAGGCGCCTTTTCTTCAAGCATTCAGTGTCGGTGTTCGCAATTTGGGCAACAGTTATCTCCACTGTCTTCTTCAGGAAATTCCTGGGAAGTTTCAGAGTAACTAGAATGTTGTCAACATGTTTTATCTGATGTAATGTCTGCATTGAACCCTCTTACTGATAGGAATTTTGATTTTCATACTGGCTGGAAGATACCCGAAGATGGAAAATAAATCAAGGAAGTCAGGACAAAAGGCAGATGCTTTCCACCTAAATCCACACAGATGAAGGAGAAAAATCTAAGTGTCGGGAAAATCATCTGAAGAAGCCGTAAAAACATTCGAGTTACCGGGAAATCACACAAACCTCCCCGTGCCCCCATAATCAGAAGTTTGCAAAAAACTCATCGATCGGAACATGTACCGATTCGAAGGGGACTGCCACGGTTTTTTCTGGTGGCGCCCGCTCCTCCGGTTCCACCCAGAGTTTGCAGTGCTTGAGGATCTTCTCAATCACGTCCATCTGGTCTTTCGCCTCTATAAAGCTGATTATCCGCATCTGCCCACCACATTTCGGGCATACGAGAGGATCTATCTCATATACCTTCTTGATCATAGATGCCCACCTTGACCTACAGGTTTTTCGGAAGGGAGTGTCTTCTTCTTCGACATCCACGACAGCCTCGATAGTCTTGACCGTTGCTGCCTTTACAAGAAAATGAAACGAAGAGGCTATGCCCGCAATCGTCGCAACGGACTCGGGCGAATCCCTCACGCAGGTCGCCGCACTTGATGAACTTATCGGCCGCAATCCGCATGGCTGGCCTGTAAAAACCGTATTTTGCGCCGTACCGCTTCGGGGTAGACCCGCTCGAATTCATCATAATGGGCGGCGACAATTTTCCAGAATGGTGAGTCAGACGGGTTCCGTCTGTTGTAGAATCTGGGCTCGAACGCATGGTTTTCCAGAGGCATCGCCATATACACTAACAGAGTAGTTAGGCTAACTCATATTAGCGTATATAACGGCTCAAATCCTGAATTTATTGCAAAGACTCTGGAAATTTTCCGGCAGATAAAAGGGGTTGGAAATCAAAATTCCTATCAGTCCTTGCCCGCCGTCCATTTCCGGGCTAGATTGTCCGTATTATGAAAATTAAAGCAAATATCGTTTTTTCAGCGGTTTTCGCAATGACTCTCGGCGGACTGCAGGCGCTGCCATCATCTGGAGGAAATGGCAAAAACTCCGGCGGCATCGTCAATTCAAACCAGGATGTGCAGAATACGGCGGCAGATAATTCTACGGTCAATTCCGGCATAAGAGCGGACGGAGCGGAAATCACCAACAGCCGGTTGATGCTCAACTCCAACATCCATGTGGACAACATTGCGTTGAACGGGTCGAAGATAAATTCAGGAATCGAAGCCGAACTCTCGGAGTTGAAAGAAGCCAATATCACAAACCTCAATTCCAATGTAAAAAACACCGCAGTCGGCGGATCAAAGATCAACTCCGGGATATCCGCAACCGGCGCAGTGATCAAAAATTCCAAAATAGGCAACGACAATTCCAAGGTTGAAAATACGGCGGTAAAAAAATCAACGGTAAACTCCGGCGTCAATCTCGGCGGACAGGAATAAGATGAAGCAAATACCGAAATCCGAATATCGAAATCCGAAACGAGTTTGCAGTCTGAAAACAATGACAGGGCTATTGGTTCTTTTTCTTTCCGCCTCATTTTCCCATGGCGGCGAATCCGATTCAATATCTTATCTGGATTTAGACCGGAATATCGTAAAAGCCTACAACAATAACCCCAGGAATACTGCGGAAGTTTATACCAACTCTATGCTAATCCTTGAAAAATCCTCAAAGGAAGAGGACAGCAACGGCGCGGCCTGGCAGTTGAAGGCCAGGAAACTGATAACCATATCCTGTTATTACGAATGTACGCAGGCCATTGACAAAAAGCTTTACCGCCAGGCTTATGTCTGGGCGAAACGCGGCGAGAAAAACGGCACAACCTTCGGGAAAATCGGAGAGGTTCCGGTCAAAAACCTTTATGACTATTTAACCTTTGCATCCAATGAACTGAAGGAAACCCCGGTAGTGAAAAACAGCAGCCCCGGGGAATTGTCAATGCAGATTGAAATCCATGACGGCGGGATGGAACTGCAACTGCAGGCGCTCATCGCCTGCGGCGCGGTTTTAACGGCCAGATTGAATACCCCATATCCGTCGGCAATTCAAACTTCAACTTCCAAATTCCAAGACACCGACAATTTCTAGTTTTCAATATCCGGATCCGGGCAAAGACAAAATAACCGAGGTAATTTCAAAACTACCCTGAGCCGATTCAAAACTAACGGAGGGCGGACTTTCCAGTCCGCCGCTTGAGTTAGATTTCCGCGGGTAAGAAAACCCGCGCTCCTTTAGATTTGAGTTTTGA
>JBAYFV010000327.1:0-3969 GCA_041666985.1 Victivallales bacterium | reverse complement strand
TCTTCACAAGCATTTCGGTTATGCTCAGGGCGTCCTCGCCGCAGTCCGGCTGGGAAATCAGGAGTGTGTCAAGATTCACCCCGATCATTTTGGCATACTGGGGATCGAAGGCGTGCTCGGCGTCAATCAGGGCTCCGACTCCGCCGCCGCGCTGGGCATTTGCGATTATATGGAGACAGAGCGTGGTTTTCCCGGAAGACTCCGGCCCGTAGATTTCCACGACTCTTCCGCGTGGGACTCCGCCGATTCCGAGGGCTATGTCAAGAGTGAGTGCTCCGGTGCTTATAATCGGAACATCCACGTGCATGTTGTCGCCAAGGCGCATGATGGATCCTTTTCCGTATTCCTTCTCGATCTGGCTAAGTGCTATTGAAAGATTCTTATCCCTTACATTCTTCTCGCTTTTGTCGATCTTGTCGCCTTTTTCACTTTTTTCAATGTCAGCCATTTTAAAATCCTCCGTATAATAATTTTAATTTGAATTATCAGAAAGCAAAAAGACAAATATACCCCATGGGCATGTTCTTCAAGTGACTATTATATATTTCATATAAATTTAAGCGAATATGGACAGGATCCGTTACTTCGGCAACAGGTAGTACAAATATCCGAGATAAATCAATACCAGGATAAACCCCTCGATTCTGTTAATGATAAATCCCGTCCTCATGAGAGGGAAAAGGAACACGGCGGTTATCAGCATCATTCCCATATCCACCATGCTGATTCCCGGAGCATATATGGGACTGACGAGTCCCGCTATCCCTATAATGCACAGGATATTGAAAATATTAGACCCTATAATATTCCCGATGGAGATATCCGCCTGTTTTTTCGCGGCGGCGACAACAGAGGTGGCAAGTTCGGGGAGGCTTGTTCCGGCCGCGACAATCGTAAGTCCGATCACAGCCTCGCTTATTTTGAAATTCTGGGCAATCATGACTGATCCATGCACGAAAATCTTTGCTCCGAATATCAGGGCCGTAAGACCTGCAATTATGAAAAACACACATACCTCAAGACCGTATTCCGCATGCACCTCGCCTGGAATTCCATCGTCCCTGTTTTTTTTAACCTCTCTTCTCGCCATTCTGACTACGGTCACAGTATAGGCGAGTATTCCGGCAAACAATATCAGTGCTTCCGGCCTGCTGATTTTCTTGTCGAGGAAAAAGACAATGAAAAGGATGGATGCGGCTATCATGATCGGAGTATCAAATCTTATGAGCTGCATCTGGACTTTGAGGGGGCGGATCATTGCGGACAGTCCGAGGATGAACGCTATGTTGAAAATATTCGAACCTACAATATTTCCAATGGATATTTCTCCGTGGTGACTTATGGCGGCATCAACACTTACGACGAGTTCGGGACAGCTGGTCCCGAATGCGACAACGGTAAGACCGACAACAAGAGGCGTCACTCCGGCTTTAACTGCGAGGCTTGCACCGCCGCCCACAAGCCATTCAGCCCCGAAATAAAGAAAAACCAGTCCGGTTATGATAAGGATGGATTCAACCATAATTCATGATTCCCATGAATGAAAGGCGACTTCATCTGAGAAAAGCCGCGCTCGTCGAGCGCCTGCCTACTTAAATCAGATTTGAACAAATTATCTGCTGACGACTTTATTATCTTCCTTCTGGTCTGCGGTAAGACCGATGCCCAGGCGCTTGTGCCATACTGCAATAATCGGGCTGGCGACAAAGATGGAAGAATAAGTTCCGGCAACCACACCGATAAGCATCACCAATACGAAGTCCCGCATCGAGTTTCCACCCATGATATACATGATGAGTGTAACCAGGAAAACAGTAAACGAGGTGATTACGGTTCTGCTCAGTGTCTGATTGATACTCAGATTTATAATTTCCTTGTAAGATTTGTTTTTCACCAGTCCGACATCCTCCCTGATCCGGTCAAACACGATAATCGTGTCATTTACGGAATAACCGAGGATTGTCAGCAGTGCCGCGAGAACCTGAAGAGAAAGTTCGCCGTGAAAGAAAAAGAGGAATATTCCTGTCGCAATAATAATGTCATGCAGATTTGCGAGAGTCGCAGCCACGCCATATGCAACTTCAAATCTTAATGACAGATAGATTATCATACCTATGTTTGCCAGAATGAAGGCGATAATGGCGGCTTTTGAAAACTCCCAGCCAATAAGGCCGCCGATTGAAACTTCCTCCCCTTTTGTAAAATTAGGTTTCGGGTAATTTTTATTCAGAATATCCTTGACCTGTTCAACCGGATTTACGGCTTTGTTTTTCCCGTCAATGCTGAGTTCTTTGGAAGGCAGCAATATTTCAACAATCCTACTGTTCTGGGCTATATTGGTCTTGTAAGAGACTTTTGCGGAGGGGAATCCGGTTTTCGCCAATTCGTCTGTAATGGACATTTCAGGCACTCTTTCGGCATATTCATAGGTAAGCCTTGTTCCACCGGTGAAATCTATTCCGAAAATCGCCTTGCCCTTATAAACCATGAACCCCAGTACAAGAGCTATCAACACACATGAAACGGGAAGCATTGTATGTCCAATCTTGACGAAATCAATATTGGGCTTGGAGAAGAATTTCAGCATCTTCATTGTCCTGAAAGTCGTATATTTTGCCATGATGTCAAATACAAGTCTGGTAACGAAAAGCGAGGTGAAAAGGTTGAGGGTTATACCGAGGGTAAGTGCGATTGCGAAACCCTTGATTGCACCTGTTCCCTGCCACATGAGGATGACACCTACCAGTATCGTGGTCAAATTGGAGTCGAGAATTGTCAGGAAAGCCCTGTCAAATCCAGCCTCAACAGCATTTATCAGCGTTTTCTTGTTTTCCAACTCCTCCCGTATTCGTTCATATATGAGGACGTTCGCATCCACGGCCATACCGATTGTCAGGATGATACCTGCAATACCCGGAAGTGTAAGTGTGCAGTTGAAAGCGGCAAGACCTCCGAGGAGGAGTACGATATTAAGGATAAGTGCGATATTCGCAACAAGACCGGCCTTCATGTAATAAATCGCCATGAACAGGCATACCATCACAAATGAAACAAGACCTGTGATCATGCTGTTTCGAAGGGAGGATTCCCCAAGGGTCGGATCCGTGTCAAACACTCCCTGCACGTCAATTTCAACAGGAAGGCTTCCGCTCACCAGTGCATTGGAGATGTTGCTGGCCTCGTCCTTGGAGAACTGACCGGTAATCTGTGCCTGTCCGCCTTCAATGGCTCCCTGGATTACCGGGGCGGAATAAAGTGTTCCGTCAAGAATAATGGCAAGTTGCCTTTGGACGTTTTCCCTTGTGACTTTACCGAATTCCGCAGCTCCCTTTGAATTGAAGGAAAGACTGATGTATCTCTGTCCGAACTGGTCAACGGTAGGCCCGGCATTAGTGATGTTCTTACCTGTCATTTCCGGGCGCATTTTGATGAAATAAGTGAGTTTCTGGGGCTTTTTGCCGGGCTTGCTCTCAAGCATATCCATTTTCCGGTATCCGACAGGTGCTGAAAATTTTGCCTTTTCATTGTCGGGAAGGGAATTGTATGAGGCGACAAGTTCGTCGTTTTTCGGATTGACAAGGCAAAACTCAAGTTTGGCAGACATTTTAATAAGGTTGAGAAGCTTCAGTTTCTCTTCCTTTGAAACCACAGGAGCCTTTAATGAAATATATCTTCCGCCGGCGGGAGATATTTCGGTTTCATAGATTTTCTGGCTTTCGAGACGGTTTCTTATGACTTCAATCGCCGCATCCCTGTACTTGTTGAAATCACTGTCGCTTGTGACCGTGGACTTTCCATCATCATCCTTTTTGGGTTTAAGTTCAAGAAGGAACTCTGCACCGCCGTTGAGATCGAGACCGAGCCTTATTGAACTGCTGGCCTGTTCGCGAACGTAGCTTATGACATCGCGGTTGTTCACTGCATTCTTAACGTCAACGTACTGGGTGAGATCCACTCCCAGCTCGGTGG
>JBAYFV010000326.1:0-3969 GCA_041666985.1 Victivallales bacterium | reverse complement strand
TGTACCAGAGGATTTCGGCAGCGGCAAAATCCTTCGAGAGACGCGATTTCAAAATCAGTTCACCGGCCTCCCTGTCGCTGATTTCACCCCTTAAGGCGCCAATCACCCTCACCATTCTGAAGTACTGCGAATCCCCCAGCCTCTTCTTCTTTTCTATCCCGTGTGTATCAACAAGGACAAAATCCATGTCGCTTCTTTTCATCATCAGATTTCCAAGATGGAAATCCGGATGGTAAAAACCGGAAGACATGAACTTCCGGAGGAAATCCGATAAACTGTCGAGAAAGGCGTTCTTCAACTGCGAATTCATGCATTCCTCAGAAAACCAGAAGGTCCGGGCATTTACGGAATCCTCAAGCTCCCTTGTGATCAGCATGCTTTCCGTCCCTCTCCTGCCCCAGCCACATATTTCAACCACTGAAATCCCCTGTTTCTCAAGAAGCAGCGAGGAATTAAATTCGGACTTGCTTTTCGGGATGAACGAGGAATGAATTTTCGCTGTCAGCGATGCGGGGTGGTTATACTTCACATAATAAACCGCTTTGTCTGTCTCAACCTTGAAGACGGCACGGACGCTGCTCGATTTAACCATGTTTTTTTTGGCAATCTGTTTCCAGGAATGAAACCAGGAGGCAAGAATGGCAGGATCCTTCAGATGCCATTCCCAACCGTTATCCCTAAATTTGACGAGACCATTGATGTCCATATTCATATCCCGTTGAAAATAGATATTCCCTGCCCCGATATCAAGCCGGAAACAGGAATTTACCTGCATAGTTTTTCTGAAAAACCATGCGTTCCGTCATCCTTTGCCGCACTCAGAATCATTCCTGCCCCGATCATTGTTGCAAGCAGAGAGCTTCCACCATAGCTGAACATCGGCAGCGTAATCCCTGTCGGAGGCATGAGTCCGACATTTACGCTGATGTGGACAAATGCCTGAAAAGTCACCATTGAAGTCATTGAACAGATAAATATCCTCCTCATGTTTTCTTCGGTTCTGCTTGCCATACGGTATCCGACATATGCAAACAGGGTAAAACCGAAAATCACAGGGAGAACACCTACGAAACCAATGGCCTCTGTGAGGGCTGCAAACGCCGAGTCGCTGTAGGAAAGGGGCAGATATGAATTTGCCCACAGGCAATTTCCCCAGCTTGCGCCAAAAAGCCCCCCTCTTGCCAAAGTATACTGGAACTGAAGAATATGCCATCCGGCGCCCCCCGGATCATCCAGGGGATTCAAGAAACCCGTTATCCTCGCAAGAACATACGGTTTTTCAATTATTATCAGCAATCCTGCAGGTATTACCGCAAAAACACTGACCAGCATGAATAAATAAGATCCGCCCGCTATCAGATAAACTGCGGCCATGCCGAAAACGTAAACAAGGACAGTTCCAAAATCAGGCTGAAATGAAACCGGCAATATCCAGAGGGCGGTCATAACAGACAGAATCAGAAACTTTTTTGAAGCTGAGGAATATCTGTTGCATATCCAGCATAGCAGAAGTATGAAAAATGGCTTCGCTATTTCCGATGGTTGAATGAAAACCGAACCGAAGGCAAACCACCCCTTCATCCCGTTGAGTCTGATCCCGAAAACAAGCACAAGCAGAAGCGGGATGAATATCAGAACGGCAAGGGCCGGGGCGTATTTCATGTAAAAGGTGAATTCCACTTTCGACGCGTAATACATCGCAAAGAGTCCTGCAACAAGCCAGATGAATTGACGGCCCGCAAGGTAAAAAGGGGCATTGCTGTAAACTGTGGCATTATAGATGGCGAGACATCCCCAGAGCCCCAACATGAAAAGAACGGCGTGAACAACCAGCGGAAGAGTGATTGCCCCCGTTGAATTTCCATCGCGCTTAGAATCCGTTTCCTTCATTTTTCTTTTTCTGCATGCTTATAATGTCTTCGAGCGAATTTTCCAGCATCACATCTTTTCCGGGCAGCATTTCAGTTTTCAATTTCCATGTGCCGGGGATCCAGTTTCTGTATCTGTCAAGCATCACAACATACACGCCATCCGTTCCGTTTAACTCGGAGTCGTATTCCCGTTCGGCGCCGTCAAGACCGTAATATCCTCCATTATAACTGTCAACCTTCCCCAGAATCTTCCTGACTTCCGGATAATCAACATATCTGCGTTCAAGCCTGGGGACAATTCTAACGCCCCTGTATTTCACCATATAATCGCGGAGAAATGATATTTCAGACGGAGCCAGCCCCTTTTTGACGTACTTCTCTTTCTTTTCATCCGGGGTCAGATCATGTATTTTCCCCCTGAGTTCATTGACAAGCGCGGAGTTGGACATGCAGAGGTCAGGGTAAACTTCAACCACAAGGTCGTGATAACGCCGAGTCCATGCAAGAGGGAGTCCGTTTTTATCCAGTATCCTGCCTCTTGCCGCCGGAATAGTTCCGCTGCGCCAGGCATTCTTATTTCCCTCCTCCAGATAATAATCTCTGCTGTAGGACGTGTAGTAGAAAAGGCGGAACGTGATAACAAAAGCCCATACTATGAAAACAGCTATGATAATTCTGTTACGGTTTTTAAACATGATATTACTCTTCAGGCAAAAATTTTGTCATTCGCCAGAACAATTACAAGAAGCATAATAAGGAAAAAGACTGTATGCAAAATCATCAACCTTTCGTGTGCTTTAAGGGTGATAATCGCAAACGGCACATTGGCAATTACCAGAACCCTAAGGGAAAGGAAGCCGCCGGCGGAATTTTAAGGCTCCGCCGGCGACAACCTTTATTCAATTGGAGGAATCATTAAAACAAAAGCTGCTGGTGTTCGCCATCAGCAGAAGCTGCGGATCACACAAGGCAAGTTCCTTCCATTCCGCGCTGTTCTCCGCCGGAACTTCCGAAACAAGCCGCATCACAGTCTCAGTCCATTTTTCTTTTTCCGTTGTCCTGCTGATTTTTCTCTCTGAAAGGCCGGCGGTCACTTTAACCGCGCCAAACAGCAGGAGAGACACAAGAAAAAGAAATACGCAAAGCGTCATTTTCTTACGGTACCTGACCGAATAGACAATCGCCTCTTCCATTTTGTGTTCTCCTTGTTATAAAAAAACAATTATGCCGTCATGAGAGTTTCACTCATGTAATTTTCAACGCAGTGCCTGCATATGAGCATGCCTGTTTTTTCATCTATGCCTGCGACTTCGCTTTCCGCCTCGGATTCGCCGGGCGCCATAACCGTGGCCCTGCAGAAAGAACACTTGGCGCCGCTGTCATGATTATAATAGCTGTGCATTCCCTGATATTTTCTATTTCCGGCCGATAATGTAAGTTTCATGATTTTCCCCCTTCTTCATTTATAGCTTTATATCAAAGTTCATCCTTATTTTCTTTATTGAAAACCAGATCCGCAGCCATTTCCCTTTCGCCCTTGTCGCGCAGATGGCCGTTGATCTTCCCGAATTCCTCTTTCCACTTTTCGCAGTTCCAAATCTCAACACCTATTTCTATCCCGAGCACCACCACTTCGGTTCCCGGATGGATTTCGGCATAGTCCCTGTACATCTGCGGAATCGTTATTCTTCCCTGTGTTGAAATCTTATCCGACTGAGTCATCGCGCCAAACCGTCTCAGCGTTCTCCTAAAAACCATGCTTGAGGAAGCGCGTTCGGCCGGCTTGGGCTCCGAGCGGCGCATCTGGAGATATATGTCTTCCGGATACACAGCCATTGCACCTTCCGGCAGACAGTGAAAGACAACATCCCCTCCGTTATGCTCCATAAAATCAGAGAGAAACCTCGGACTGAATTTTATTCGTCCGTTGGCATCTATCGAACACCTGTCCTGTCCACAAAAAGATAACATATTTCTATCCGATCTTTTCCGATTTGTTCCAAAATAATCCAATTTATTCCAAAAGTCAATCTAAAAAAATAAAATATTTCGATTTTTTTTAGTTGGGGGCAATGCGTAAGATTTTTACGGAGTCCGG
>JBAYFV010000325.1:0-3971 GCA_041666985.1 Victivallales bacterium | reverse complement strand
GCTGACATTGAAGCTGATCAACGACGGATGCCGTCGTCTGGCCTTCATGGGGAACATTAAATTTCCAAACCACCGCTCGGCGAGAGACGGCTTCCAGGATGCGATTGACAGTTCCGGGGAGAAGGTCCGGTCGCAGGTTTTGCCGGCGGACGAGGATTCGCTGATCAAGACGGTAGACCGGCTTCTCAGGCGCAAAAAACCACCCGACGGACTGATTGTCGCCGGTGCCCTCATGCCTTTCCTGGCAATGCCTTCAATCCGGAACTCCCCGAATCCTCCGATCCTCGGCGTAATGACGGAGAACCAGGACGTTCTGAAGCTTAGGGGTGCGGCAGCCATTGCGTCCTACAGCCAGAAACAGACAGCCGAATTTGCCTACAGGCTCCTCCTGGATGTCGCTTCGGGACGGGTCTCGGCGCCCACTGTGAAACTCGCCAAGTTCAAGATTATCCCGGGCAGGTGAAAACTCCCCCGGGAACTGTATATTGTCTGCGAATACAGCAGGAAATTTCATCAATTGGAGGTTTTCGACTATGAGTATGGTAAGAATTGAAGGCAATACGTTTTCCCTGGAGAATGATTTCATATCGCGACGTATCGTATTTGACGAGGGCGGACTTCATACGACTTCGATTTTCAATAAAACAGTCGGAAAGGAATATGCCAAGCCGGCATCCACGGTAGAATTCATGATGCGCCTCCAGAACAAGACCCTTTTCGGCCATAAGCAACGGGTAAGGCATATTCTGGACGGCAATATTTCTGACCGCGATTACAATCTTTCGTTGGTTGACGCCGAAGCGCTGCCGGTATCGCCGGGCGTAGAGAGGCTTAAGGTGTCGTTGCAGGTTGCGGAAATTGACGTGAAGGTGAACGTCTATTATGAGATAAAACGGAAATTCTGCGGGATTTCAAAGTGGCTGGAAGTGATCAGCGGCATAGACGGCCTTTCTGTAAACAGTGTCATTTTCGATGCAATAAACGCCTGTCCCGGAGAATTTGTGGATGTGGATTTTTACAGGCAGTCCGGCCTGACGAGGCTTGAACCGATGTTTGCCCTTTCCGGCGCCGAGGATATTATCCAGCTCCATAATTATAAACTGGGGGAAGGGGTGTTTTTCGGCAACAGCGCGCCCGGCCCGCTGAAATATTTCCTGTGCTATCCGCACTGGCAGGAGACGGCGATTTCCACAGGCTACAACTTTGAAAGTCCGCCGTTCAATAAATACTTGAATAAGGGGGAGGCCTTTACCACCGACCGGGCGATGGTTTTCCTGTATAAGGGTAAATCCGACGATGATGCGGTCAGGAACAGTTTTCGCGATTATATCCGCTCGTATCTGCCTGCCACGGTTGATAACGGCGGGTTCATGTATTGTACCTGGCTGCCCTTCCTGAAAGACATCAACGAACCGCTTTTGCTTGATCTTGTTGATCGCGCCGCAGATATGGGGTTCAACAGTTTTGTGCTGGACGACGGCTGGTTTGTAAACGGCGAATGGGCGGTTGACGGGGAGAAATTCCCCAACGGCCTGAAGATAATTTCCGATAAGGTGCGGTCGCACGGCATGTGCTTCGGACTGTGGTTCAATATCGGCACCGACTACGGCAATCTCGGCGCCAATTCCCGGTATTCGGGGATCAACACGGACGGCTCTCCGAAAATATTCGGACTCGCGGGGAAAACCCGTCAAATGTGTTTTGCCTCCGGACACCGTGAGATTGTTGCGCGCAAGCTGATATCCCTGGCCCGGGAATATGATGTAGGCTATTTCAAACTTGACTTCAGCAGCATTGTCAGCCCGTACCGCATGATGCAGGCGGGATGCTGTTCAACGGAGCATGAACACCACCGCGAATCCGGGGATTCGGTAATAGGGCAGTACGCCGGTTTGAAGTATGTCCGCGACGAAGTTAAAAATGTTTTCCCCGACCTTATTGTGGACTTCAGTTTTGAAGCGTTCGGTTTGGATTATCCAAGCATGGCGGCGCTGGAATATTCCGAACTGCACCACATGTCGAACATGAATACGCTGCGCCCGAATATTGTTGACGCCCTGAGGATCAGAAACACGCTTTACCGTTACGTTACGGTAATGCCGCCCGAACGCCTGCTCGGCAGCCTGATCTGCCTTCAGAACCGGAACGATATTGAACATCTGCTGACCGCGCTGGTGGGGACTCCGCTGCTGGCCGGGGATCTGCGCAAGATAACTCCGGAGAATCTGTGCATCATCCGCCGGGTTACGGCGGCGATTCAGGGCATCATAAGCCGTGGGCCGATGACCAGGTTCATAAAATTGCGCCGCGACAAGTATGTTAAGCCGGACGAATGGGACGGTTTCGCCAAATTCAATGAAGCCGGAAGCGGAATCATATGCCTGTTTAAAAACCGCTCGTCAGCCGGTGATTTTGAAATTCATATTGATGACCTGCCTGAAGGAATTGACAGATTCACGGTTAAAGATGTCCTTGCCGACGGCGAACTTCCAGCTGTTTCCGCCGCTGAACTTGTCGGCGGCATCCGCAGAAACTGGTTCGGAGACGGCAATTGCACTATTTTAGCGGTTTCTCCGGTGAAATAGCCGTTCGCATCTGTTCGTATATGGTCGTTCTTCGGCATTTTTCAGCACTCGTTACGAGTGCTGATGTATACCAGACGGCACCCCGTTGAAATCCTTGCGGATGTTTTGCGCGATCATCAACTGCTCCTGTTTTTTTAACTGTTCAATAACTCTGCACTGTTATGCCGGTTTTTTATAGTAAACGGTATCCCCAAGTTGCCGGTGCCGCAATATTTTCAGACGTTATCGCGCAGAGACCTTTTTGAGGGTGTCAATAAACGCCCTTGGAATTTTACCGTCTGCTGAAATCGGGACATCCCAGCTGATAACGCCGTTTCGCCGCATGATGCGACGAGTGATCTCCGCCGTTAATTCCGGGCTGAAACGCGGCTGATTCCCTTGGCGCCAGCAATCCCCAAGGTAGGAGAGAATGTGTAGTTGCACACCATTAACCAGACCGCTGTCGTCACCGCCAAGCGGAAAATAATCGGTTGTTTCACCGGCGGTGTAATCCTCGGCCGGAGTCATGGACTTAATCTGCGGCAGAACGCCGCCGTTGAAAGCAACAATGCTTGCAGGGTTTCCCGCACGCGCGGCATCCGCAAAACTGTAAAAGTTAGGAGCTTCGTCATGGCGGTACATCCGGTCGGTGAAATAGCATCCGTCAAACCACCAGCCTTTGACATTCTCGCCCCAGCGCAATGACCATTCGCGGATAATCGCTTCCCAGTTGCGCTGAAACAGGCTTAATCGTCCATCAACGTCAGGATTTCGCAGATAAGTTTCCGGCTTTAACTGCCAGGCGGAGGCATCCCATGACGGGGTGCAGGCGAGATTTTCCACCGCCTGCCGGTCCGTTGCCGGGGCGTGTGAGGGTAGATATACCATGAGCGGGATTCCCTCCCGCACCAATGCCGCCTGCAAATCAGCCGCCAGATCCCGCCTGGAGCATCGGCTTGGAATCCGTCCGACAATCTGATCATAGGTTTGATTCGGTGTAAGATAGAAACCGGAATTCTGTCCAATGGTGATGAAACAATACCGCGCTCCGGCGGCGGCGACCTGTTTCGCCAGGGCGTTCACATCAACCGAATCCACCTGCCGGTTCCAGTCGTCAACGGACATCTCAGCTTCGGCCGTTGAGCCTGGCGGCGACGCCAGAAAATGAAGAAATATTCCCCAGCCGGCTTTCCTGAACCATTTACATCTGTCTACGTCATTATCCATTGGCTCGCTTCGTTTCATCTTTTAAGGGCCCGGTTTATTTTTAACCGAGTCCTAATTCCATGTATTTGTCTTCTTCGTTGCTTCACCCCTTACGTATGTACCATACGCGCGGGGCTCGCGCCTCGAATCCAAACACCTGTATTTTCCGCCAAATGTCAAATTTATTTCTTTACGACTCCT
>JBAYFV010000324.1:0-4027 GCA_041666985.1 Victivallales bacterium | reverse complement strand
CGGTCATTACGCCACTGAAAAACCGGGAGTGATCGCGGTGATGGAACTGATCAAGGGAAAGTTCGGCATCGACTGCGAGTTCGTAGATATCCCTACTGGATTGTGAGTTTGTTCACGGCTTTGATGAATATTTCTGTAGCGGTAAGTATTTCATCTGGCGTGTTGAAACGACCGAAGCCAATTCTAAGGGTGCTATTTGCCTCTTCATGAGACAAGCCTATGGCCTTGAGAACATATGACGGCTCCTGCGCCCCGGAGTTGCACGCAGAACCGGTGCTTAGCGCAATATCTGGCATGCTCATTAAAAGAGCTTCGGCATTTCCCCAAGATTCTTTTTAAGTCTAGCAAATGGGAACATATTTCCAATGCCCACAGGGATGTCATCATAATCTTTGTTTGCCGAGACAAGACGGTATCGCCCTGGTGCATCCTTTTCTATGCGTTTCAATAGATACGTAGTTCCTCCGAATTCGTCACTATATTCCACTGCAAATATCTGATTCGAAATAGTTCCGCCCTCGTTCCTTTCAAGCAAGAGCATATCGCCGTCTCTGATCGGAGCATTTCCGCCATCCATTGAATTCCCACTCGCCCGAACCACAAAATGCCTTAGCAGATCAAAATTCCTATGCGGGTTCTCGATTTCAATAGTTTCCGCATCATAATCGATTCTTGACGATTCCGACTTGAATGTGCCGCAGGCGATCTTGAGATCCGGGAAGAATGGGACCGCGATTTTCGCAGGAGCTTCCTCTTTTTCCATTTCCACGATTCTTGATTTTTCATCGACATTATCGGGAGTCTTTTCTTCGAGTGCTATTTCCATGTCAGGTTTTACATGCAAATACGCTTCATTGATTCCAGTTGCTGCGAAACTCGCGGGCTGCCAGCGTTCGACACCTCGCTGAATTGCAGTAATCTCAACAGCTTCTGCGAAATTCGCAAACAATATGTTTTCCCAATTTTTATTATTATTAAAATCAATCCCTGAGAATTTTCCGGCTTCATATTCAAAACGGACAGGATACCTCTCCCTTATCAATCGCCAGTAATAAACAATGGAATCTTTACGTTTTTTAATAACATAATTCTCAGGGAGTTTGTCTTTTTTGTTTCTATTTTCTACTGAACTGGCTGGGAATAAATTCCACAAATCGTTGTTCTTCCACAATGAAAAAGGTATAGCATGATCAACTTCATATTCATTTGGAATGCTTTTGCCGGACCAGACACATTCTTTCCATTTTAATCCGTCATAAAAAGACTTTGCCGAATAAATATCTCTTTCCAATATAGGAATTGTCAATAAACAGTCAATGACTTCGCTGGGCTTTATGGTTCCCTTGGATATTTTTTCAGTCAATTCAGCCCAGCGGAGAATCGTGGCATCCCGAATCCAGTGTCCCATCAGAGATAATTCTATCCAAATTCCATAAGGTATGACTATGTTTCCATTGTCGTAATTAAAAACAGAATCCTCTCCCGCTCCACCCGCATGTTTTACCGGTCCATTCACAAGCGTGGTTTTAAGCTTTGACAGAAGTCGCTTGTATATGTGATCCACATCTTTTGTCAATTCACGGTTTCTTGACTTTATCGCGAAACTTGCAAAACCAGATAGGCCTCCGGCTAATTTCGAAGCTGCAATCAAACTGGCAAGCAATTCCCTGAAAGCTACCGGCTTACCGTTTTCAGATTCGGCCTGAATCTGCGGAATAAACTTATAGGACTCAAAAATTGGCCAATAATACTCTATCCATTTTTCAGCAATGTTTTCAATTGGCAGAGCGACATTCCCGTCCCTTCTCCAAATGGCAAGATTGTAATTGGTCATGGCAAGTTCTGCCAATGCGCGCAACAAGGCAAGTTTATAGGTAGCGACTTTCCTGTCCTTATTCAAAACTGACTCTATGGTGTCAATGGGACGACTGCCGGAAGCACTATCAAGTTTGAACAGCATTACAGCCCATTTGCGGTGCTCTCTGCCGAGACTGTCGTCATTTTCCCAGCGGCTTATAAGCGAGAATCCGATTCTCTCGAAGATGAGCTGAAAATTTTCTGGAGTTATACCATTAAAAAGACGTCCAACTGAGTCTCTTTTTGTCTTTTCGTCAATAGTTTCATCATGCAGGGGGACTGACATTAATAATCTTCCGTCGTCCTTGAGGATTCTTCTGATTGCGAAACTCGCATCGAAAAGCCATTCCTTCGGGAGATGCATTAGGACGGCGGAACACAATACCCCGTCATAGCTTTTATCGGATACGGTAAAAAGTTCAGGAAGGGAGTCCTGTTTGATGTCTGCGGCATATCCGATATTATGCTGTCTGCAATGTTCAACAAATTCTTGGCAAGGGTCGACTCCATCGGCGCGATACCCTATCTCGTGCAGGATTCTCAAGTCGTGTCCGGATCCACATCCGATGTCAAGAATTTTTCCGTTCTTGTCAAAAGATTGTTGGAAGTATATGGAGATTCCATTCTCAGCATTATTGGATCTGCCAGTGAAATCATTGGCATTACTTTCATAATATTGTAGAGTTTGAATATCCATTTTTCAGCTAATAATAAATACCAGCTACAGTTGACAAATTAAACACGCGGGTCTTTCTTCCTCGATATCAGTCATTCCCGCAAGAACTTCTACAAGACGTTTATTTGGCCTGTTCTCCATTCTGCGGACTCGGTTTTGCTCGTATCTTGATTTTATCTTTGCAATGTTTTCAGGTTTGCGAAGTTCGCATAACGGCATATCCTGGCTCCAGGTGAAAGTTTTTCCCGGCTCATCGCTCTGCTTCTCATAAGCCGCCGCCTCGTCAAACATCTTCGGGTATGTCTCAAGCAACCGCACCCATTCAATCTGCTTCTGAAAGAAACAGAAAAAACAACCGGAATGTGTCCGCCCCCATTTCAAATAAGGAGGCAAACCAATCCCGCTTTCCTCCAGGATTTTCATAACACCCGCATAGTCAATTCCGTAATCCTTGAAGGGAAAAACAGCCTTTATATTCGGTTTCGTGCTTATGTATCCGACACGATCCTCGTCGGCACGGATGCCGACATAGCTAACGATTTCATCGTCTTTGACATAGTCCTCGAAGGGTTTCAGCTTAAGGAGTTTTGTACACCAGCGGGAATTGGGGCCGGGCAGATAGCCGCCAAAGACGTCAATCCAGTGATCGAAACCGGCTTCGGCATTGAGCCATATGATCTTCTTGCCCAAGTAAGCCTCGACCCGGTTCAAGTATTCATAGGTTTCATTGAGTTCCTTGCCGGTATCGCAAAAGACATATTCCATGTCCTTGACTTTATCCCTCATGAGAAGCGCCAAGGCGGTGCTGTCTTTGCCACCAGATAGACTTAAAATATGTCTGACTGTTTTCATTGTTCTCACTTAGTTGCGGGGTATCGGATTTCAACTGCTTCAATCATTCAAGCATCTCCCAGTTACCACTCCTGTCGGAACCTATGCGCCTGATACGTCCGGCTTTTTTGAGTTCCTTCAAATTCCATTCGACTCCTCTACGGCTAAGCCCGGTTTCGGATATGATTTCCTTTTGTGTGATGCGTGAATTGGAACGGAGCAATGCGAGGATTTTCTCCACAGTTTTCTCCCTACTAGATTGAGAGCCAGTATCTGTGTCTGCTTCCTGAACCGACTGCGCCTTGAATGTTACGATCAAGAAGCCTTGCCGATCCTCAAATCATCAAGATTTTTGGAATCACGTCTCATTATTTCATCAGGTATTTATTTAAGGAACCCCTAAATTAAAATTATCACTCTTAAACCTACCATCTGTCAATCAAATTTAAACTCTAACTTTATTTTTTCTGGATTTACTATGATGCTTGGAATAAGACATTTTGTGTCCATCTGATAAAACATATGACAGGCTAGATACTCTCGGCGGAAATCCTTCCGCACGAGATTATCTGTCAAAGATTGCATCGCGCCAGGATTGCGCCTGTATTGAAAGGTAGGCTTCATGTATTTATCTGACAATGTGTTATGACGTGAGGCAAGCGT
>JBAYFV010000323.1:0-4053 GCA_041666985.1 Victivallales bacterium | reverse complement strand
TTTTTCGCCGGCAAAAGGCCATGATCCCTGCCTCCGCTCTTGTGCACCGTATCCATCCGCGTTCTGAACTCATAGCTTTTTTCGACTGCCTTCAGATTCATCATATATGGTTCCTTTGTTTTTACATTTGCTGACTTTCTAATTCCCGGAGAAGATTATCTCTCACAGAGACACGGTGTTAAAGAATTTTAAAGCTTGAACACCCAATATCCAACACTCAATTTCCAATTTCCATCGGAATTTAATTCCGGAAAACCTTAACTTGGACATTGGATATTCCGTGTTGGCTATTGGATATTCGAGGTAATTTCAAAATTACCGAAGGTAGGGCGGTTTCGCCGAAACCGCCGCCTCAAACCGGACGGCTCGGCGAGCCGTCCCTACCTTGAATTCGACAATTTTGAAATTGGCTCATTCAATTATTTCAAGTTGCGGCTTCCGGCCGCCTAATTCAATGTTTCAGTATCATGCGGAGATGCCCGAGAATTCTTTCCGTTGCCGTGTCCCCGTATTTTTTCGTGGAGTCTTTGGCACTCCTGGAATACCAGTTGGAAGGATCGAACTTTCCCATGTCGACACCTTCGGGACAGAGCGACATCATAAGCGATGTTTCGCCGATGCCTGCATGATCGAAAGCATAGTCCTTCTGCGTCTGCGCATCCATCAGCGAGTGGAATTTTATCCAGCTGAAAGGATCGGTTCCCGCATCGTGCTGATCATAGTAATTGCTCATGTCGCCCTTCCCCCACCACCCCTCGCCGCGTGTTTTCTCAAGGTATTCGAAAATCAACTGGCGGGCCGCAGTCTTGAATGCGAGATCAGTGGGCATGCCTGCGGCGAAATTTTCAGACTGGTGGTGGATTATCCCGTGAATATTTCGGAATCCTATTTTCAGCAGGGAGGAAAACAGCCCGTTCGCAAACGGCATCAGCTGTTCCGGGGTGACGTTAACGCTTCCGTTCCGTTCCGCAGGCGCAACTGCATAGCTGGCCGACCCGTAATAGAACGTAGGAAGGATCACCAGATCCATCTCCCCCTCGATCAATTCAAGGGCGCGTATCACGACCAGCGTATCCATTCCAAGTGCGAGGTGTTCCGAATGATACTCCAGCACTCCCATCGGCAATACGACAGGCCAGTTCTTGTCAATGGCCTGCCGCAGCTGATACGGCAACATCATCTCATATCGCATATTTGTCCTTTCCGTTGCACCAGGTGCAAACCTTGTTAATTTTTCCGGGACGGAAAAATTTTCCCGCGCTTCAGCAGTCTATTTCAATGATCTCCATGTGTGTTCCGGTGTTCATCATTTTCGCAGGCCCGGATTCAGTTACAAGCAGTCCGTTCTCCCATCTCAGACCGAAATCCTTGTCGGCAAAAAACGTATCCGCCTGAAAAGTCATGTTCGGCTGGAGAACATATTCGCTTATGCTTTCCATCCAGGGTTTTTCGACTTCCAGCATTCCAAGCCCGTGGCAGGGGCCGTACAGATAATATTTGCCCATTCCAGCATCTTTTACAAATTTCTCATACTTTTTGGCGACATCACCCGCAACGATTCCGGCCCGCACCCAGTCATATGTCTTATAGTGCATCTCCTTTCCGAATTCGACCAGGCGCCTCTGGACATCAGTCATTTTCCCGAGACAAATCGGACGGCCTACGGAAGGGGAATACCCGTCAACGCGTCCGCCGACATTGATCTGGACCATATCGCCTTTTTCAAGTCTGCGGTGCGTGCCGCGTGAAATCGCATTTGTTGTTTTCCTGCCTCCGAACGAATAAACCGTGTGGGCTTCGCTTTCAGCCCCGTTGGAATATAGCGCGCTGACGGCAATTCCCGTAAGTTCAAGCTCGGTCATCCCGGGTTTTACCGCCTTGAGCATGATGTCCAGTGCGATTTCCCCAAGTCTCAAACCTTCCTGGAGACATGCTATCTCGGCCGGAGATTTAACAGACCTCAGCTTTGTCATTATATCATCGGCCTTGACTATCTCCGCCTTCGGATACGCCGCGCGCAATCCCTCGTACATGGCCATGTTGGTGCAGAGGTATCCCGCGACTCCGATACGCCTGACCTCCTTGACTCCGATGGAGGCGAAAACATCATTGTACTTGCTTACCGGAACTCCGGGATATGCGGGATCCGCCGTCTCCCTGTATTCGGTCATCACATGCACATTCTCGACTTTGCTCCTGTCTCTTGCGTACTCCCTGGATTCCGGACCTATCAGAAGCGCCATCTTTCCGGAAGGCGCAATTGCAGCTCCGCCCATTTCGAAAAGGGGCCAGTATGCGGAGAAATACCTGACATTCGCATAATCGGCCTCGTTTGAATTGGCTATGAACACGTCAAGCCCGGCCTGCGCAACCAGCACGGACGCCTTGCGGACCCTCTCCAAATACTCGGTTTCCGGAATCATCACTTTCCTGCTCATCTTTCTTCTCCTTTTTTTATTAGGCGGCTAACGGCCGCAACTTTGAATTATTTTTTTATTTCCTGTTTTTTTCTTTTCCGTCAGGCTCCTTGGCCTGACTTTGGACTGCGGCGGCTCGACACCGCTTTTAAAATTCTCGGAGCGCGTCAGAAAACAAAACGCCCCATCATCAAGCCAAAGCGAAGTCAAGCCCTGCGCACTCCAAAGACTGCCTCCTGCTTCGCTCTGCGAGCTACCAAGGAGCCGTACAGAAATAACTTTTACATTTGCCGGCTGGGATTACGTCGTTTCCCTTTTTTTCAGCACCGCCTTTATCGGCAGCTTGACACTGCCGGACATTTTTCCGTCACGGACAAGGGCGACCAGCATCTTGACCGCTTCCCCGCCAAGGCTCTGCTTGTCTATATGAACGCTTGTAAGGGACGGGCTGAGATACTGACATGCCGGAATATCATCAAAGCCGACAACCTTTACCTGCAGGGGGATTTGCATGCCGTGTTCAGCAAGCGCCCTCATTGCACCGACACACAGGGTGTCGTTGCCGAAAACAGCATCGAATCCAACCTTTTCTTCAACAAGCCGGTTTATCCGTTTTCTCGCCGACTCCATCGAATAATCCGTGTTGAAAATCCTGACAGATTCAAATTGTCTGCGATAATCGCAAAGCGCTCCCGCAATGGCCTTTGAAAAATAATGCTCCTTCGGTCCCGCCAGGACAACAGGATTTTTCACTTTGCACTGCAGGAGATGCTTGAACGCCAGCCTGCATCCGCCAATGTTGTCCGACTCCACTCCCGGAACTTTCACCCCCGGAGGCACCGGGCTGTCAACAATCACTATGTTGGGATTCACCTTCTGAATGGATCTGATTTCCCCGGCGCGGAACTGGCCGGCCAAAATCACCCCGCACAGTCCGCCGATGGACAGCACCGCCTGCATCCTCAACCAGGAATCCTTGACATCTTCAAGCCAGTGCACCTGCAGGGCGCAGAGTCCGAATTCGGCGGCCTGTTTTTCAACTCCGCGAGTGACTTCACAGAAAAACTCGTCGGCTTTCTGCGTGTCAACCCCGAACACCAGCGCAAAACAGGTCGCCCGGGACGAACGCAGCGTGTCATGGCTTCTCATCGCCCTGGCGGCCAGGGACGGAACATAGCTCAGCTCGCGCATTGATTCGAGAACACGTTTCCGTGTCTCCTCCCTGACGGGATCGTTGCGCATCACCCGCGTAACAGTCATCCTGCTGACCTTCGCCCGCCTGGCGACTTCCACTATTGAAACACCCATTGACAAACTCCGATTTCGAAATCCGAATGCCAAAACCCGAAACAATAAAAAAGCTTAAATGTGAACGTTCACATTTTATAATAATATTCTCTGATTGCACGTAGTCAAGCGCCGATATTGAATTATTGCACGGAAATTTTCATCCGGCGCCGTCCCTGGATTATCCCGGCGCCGTGTCAACGGCGAAGGGAACCTTTAAGGCGGGCTACTGCGGTGGCCGCAGTTTTATCAATAGGAAACTTTTGCAAATATAGTAGCGCGGTTCTTTAGACCGCGAAGATTCTCGGGCTAAAGCCACGAGCTACTTCAAACACAAGTTTCAAAGGAG
>JBAYFV010000322.1:0-4055 GCA_041666985.1 Victivallales bacterium | reverse complement strand
GCTATGTTTTCAGCAATTGTCAACGCGCTGAACAGCGCTCCTGACTGGTACAGTACCCCGAACGATTTCATTATCCTTCTCTTCTCGTCCCAGTCAGCCTTGACGATGCTTTCGCCTTTTATGAGGATGTCACCTTTCATGGGCTCATAAAGTCCGATCAGGTGCTTGAGGATGGTGCTTTTCCCGCAGCCCGACCCTCCAATTATCACAAAAATCTCGCCCTTGTCAATGGTAAAATTTATATTTTCCAGGACAACGACATCCCCGTAACCAACTGTGAGGTCGATTGCCTGAATCATTGGAACTGTATTGTCTTCAGCCATTCAAAAATAAATCTTTCTGTTTGAATACTAGTTTTCAGGTGTCTGGTGTCAGTGTTCAGCGCTGGAATATGGACTTTCTAATTTGATACTGAAACCTGACACCTATGTTATCCTCAACCTTTTCCCTATCAGAACCTGCTGAAAAGATATGTCATAAGCGTATCCGCGATTATCACCAGGAAAATTCCGCTTACTACCGCAGATGTGGCTGCGCTGCCGACGCCGTGGGTATCGTTTTTCGCTTCCAATCCCCTCAGGCATCCGACTGCGGCGATCAGTATTGCGAAGACCGCGCTTTTTATAAGTCCTTCCGAGAATGTTCTCGGCGTGATAATGAGAACTGTCCTGTTGAAATAGGTTATAACTGGAAGTCCGAGGCTGAACACTCCGACGGTCATTCCCCCTATTATGCCGAGTACATTTCCAAAGACTGTCAGGACGGGCATCACTATGACAAGGGCAAGAAGTTTCGGTATGATGAGGAACCGGCTTGGATTGAATCCCATGGTGACCATTGCATCAATTTCCTCAGAAACTTTCATTGTGCTTATTTCAGCGGCGAACGCGGAGCCGGCCCTGCCGGTACAGATCATGGCAACCATGAGAGGACCCAGTTCCTTCACTATGGAAAGTCCTACCATGTCGGCGACGTATAGATCTGTTCCGAACTTGTGCATCTGAAGGGAAGCCTGAAATCCGAGGATAAGCCCCATGAGATAGCATATCATGCATGAGATAGGAAGGGCATCGGCTCCACATATGTCCATGTAGAAAAGGGTCTCCCTCCAGCGGATTCTCCTGGGGTTTCTTACTGCAAACCATGAGGCCTCGGCTATTTCCCCTATGATTGCAAGGATATTTATGATGTCCTTCCAGAATTTCAGCGAGGCTTCGCCGGTATATTCGATGGCAGGCCGTATCTGGGGTTCATGAAGCCTCAACTGCTTCTGATCCTCTGTTTCCATGCTTATGTTCTTATCATCGCCCATAATTCCAGAAATTCATTCCTTTTTTAAGGTATCCGCTAAACTTATACTCATTTGACCCTATTGACAAATTTTTTCAAGATAGCAGCATTCAAAGGGATGGATATGCTTTTACCAGCTTTAAGTCGTTTCCCATTTTGAAATATCCACCATGCCAGAGTATCTTCGCTAAATTATGAAAATCAAATATCCCATCAATAGATGAAAAAACTAATTAAACTCCTCTTTTATATCCTTGCAATCGGAGGATTTGTTCTATTCGTATACTGGATTTCGGGCAAGGGTAAAATTCTTGAACTGGAAAATCTTTCAATTGCCGTTTCACCAATTGGACGGCTCGCGCAGGCTAAAGAACCTCATATTCTTCAAAACCTGTTGAATAATATTAGGCATCCTCTTGCCAAACTGGTCTTACAAATAATAACCATTCTGGTTGCCGCCAGGTTGTTCGGAATGCTTTTCCTGAAAATCGGACAGCCCATGGTGATTGGCGAAATTGTAGCAGGCATCGCTCTTGGCCCCTCATTGCTAGGTTGCCTATGTCCATCTGCTTCAATCTTCCTTTTCCCTCTGGAATCACTGCCAAATCTTCAGCTTCTCAGCCAGATAGGCTTAATCCTCTTCATGTTTGTATTGATGGCGCTGGTAACAACTTTCATGACTGGTCCCGCACTGAGCTTGATTGGCCGGATATTTCCGGAAATAACGGTAAAGCAAATTGCCTCGCGCATTGTTGAAACCGGCAATAAAATATTGATTTCATTCGGACCGGCTCTGACTGGGGTCAGGTTATTACGGCTGGCTGGTGAAATTTCACCAAAGTCGGAGCATCAGGCAAACATTACCGCGCTTCATCTTACCCTTGGTACCGATATGCACCCTATTCATGCCGACAGTTATGCCCAGGAAAGTTTCCAGCCATTGCTGGATGAAGCCAAAGCTTCAGGCGTTAAAATCGAGACTTGCTACAAGGTAACTGACGATATCGAACAGGAAATATTAGGGATCGCTGAAAGCCAGAATTACGATCTTATACTGATCGGGTCAGGTAAATCCATATATAAAGGGTCGCTGCTGGGATCCATGATCGGGATGATGAATATATTGTCGTTTAAAAACATTCTTCAAGTGATTAAAGGCAAACCCCCTATTATAAAAAAAGACGATTTGATTCATGAAAAGGCAAGGCATCTTATTGAAAACGCTCCATGCACAGTGGGTGTTTTCATAGATAAAGACTTCAAAAATGTTGGTAGTATTTTTATACCTGTGTTAAACAAGAACGATGCATTTGTATTGACATTTATTAAGAAATTCATTAAAAACAGCGGCTCTGCCATAGAAATATTTGATAAAGAAGGGATACTCGCAAATAATCCAGCGGTGATTTCCGAAATTAACAGTATGAATGACCGTAAACCGAATACTATACGTTTTATCGGCAGCAGCGAAATTGAGCAAAATACATTCTTTGAAAAACACCAACTGATTCTTGTAAGCTACGACGGATGGGAAACTCTTGTAAAAAACCATAAGGACTGGATCAAAAAAATGCCTTCAGCCCTCATCATTAAACCAGGCAGAGAGTTTATGCCGGTATCGGCATAGAAAGAGAGGCGGAAATGGATATCTTTAAACTCCCAGTAACTGAACCGGTCGCGGTTTTCGCGCTTCTTGCCGTCATCCTCCTGTTTGTCCCCCTGCTCTTCAAAAAATTCAAAATCCCGGCAATGGTCGGACTCATCCTGACAGGTGCAGCCATAGGCCCAAAGAGTTTCAACCTCCTGGGTTTTGACAGTGGAATGCAGCTGTTGTCAACCGTCGGTCTCCTATACATAATGTTCATAGCCGGACTGGAGATAGATCTGAACCAGTTCATGAACCAACGTTTCAAGGCTCTCGTCTTTGGAATTCTGATATTCGGAACCGCGATGGCAGGCGGCATTGGGATCGGCTATATGATACCCCATCCGGAAAAAACTGATCAGTTCCTGTTCTGCGTCCTCATAGGAGCCCTGATGTCGTCCCAGACGCTTCTCACCTATCCTCTCGTAAGCAGGTTAGGACTTTCAAAAAATCTGGCGGTTACTGTTTCAATCGGCGCTACTCTCCTGACCGACATCCTCGCCCTGATAGTATTGTCCGTGGTGGCGAAAATACACAGTGGGGAAGCCCAGGCTTTTTACTGGATAAGGCTTGTATTAGGATTTGCATGCCTTGCAGCAGTAAGCATTTATGTTCTTCCAAGGGCCGGAAGATGGTTCTACAGGAACCTCTCGAGCGATGATACGGCTGAATATCTATTCCTTTTTTTCAGTCTTCTTATTGTCTCAACCATTTCCAAACTTGCCGGCCTTGAACCCATTATCGGGGCATTCCTCGCAGGACTTTCATTGAACTCGCTTGTTCCGGACCAGAGCCGACTGATGAACCGTGTTCAGTTTGTAGGCCATACACTTTTCATCCCAATATTCCTCATATCAGTAGGAATGCTTGTAGACTACAGGATTTTCCTGACCGGTGTAAACGAATGGATTGTAATATCGCTGATGATAGCGGTCGCAGTGGCCGCAAAGTTCACAGCCTCCCATCTCACAGGTTTTTTCTTCAAGTTCACAAGGGAGCAGTCATGGTTGATGTTCGGAATGGTCGTCAACAAGGCAGGAGTCACGTTAGCCACAGCCATAGTGGGCTACAATATCGGACTTTTCGGGCAGGACGTCCTGAACGGTGCGATAGTTATAAT
>JBAYFV010000321.1:0-4093 GCA_041666985.1 Victivallales bacterium | reverse complement strand
GTCAATGACCGGCTGGACTCCGATATTTTTCTTGGCGGAGCCTGCAAGAACCGGGATAAGTTTGTTTGAGATGACCAGTTTGCGGATTTCGCATTTCAGCATTTCCCCGGGGATTTCCTTTTCAGAGAGATAGTGTTCGGCGAGCAGGTCGGAGTGGTCGGCGATTGCGGTCAGCATTTCATCCCTGGCGGCCTTTGATTCCTCCCTGAACTCGTCCGGAATATCTTTGAGAACTACATTTGAACCGTCTTCCCCTTCAAAAAAGACCGCCTTCATTTTGATCAGGTCAATCACGCCTTTCAAGTCGGATTCTCCCCCCATTGGCACTTCAAGGGGGGTAATGGACACGCCCGGGAATTTGACTTTGATTTCCGCGAGCACTCGCTTGAAAGAGGCGCCTGAGCGGTCGAGCTTGTTTACAAAGGCTATTTTCGGAACATTGTATTTGTTTGACTGCCGCCAGACTTTTTCGCTTTGAGCCTCGACCCCTTCGACGCCGCTGAAGATTACCACGGCTCCGTCTATGACCCTGAGCGATCTTTCGACCTCGGCGGTGAAATCAATGTGTCCCGGCGTGTCAATCAGATGGATCAGATTGGTGTTTTCCCCGTTTTCCCAATTTAATGATGCTGCTGCTGCGACTATTGTTATGCCTCTGTTTCTCTCCTCATCCAGATAATCCATTACGGTGTTCCCGTCGTCAACCTCGCCAAGCCTGTGGCTTTTTCCGGAATAATAGAGGATTCTTTCGGTAAGGGTGGTTTTTCCGGCGTCAATATGGGCGATGATGCTGATATTCCGTATGGAATCAAGGTTGCGCGAGGACGTGTTGTCGTTGGTTGACATCTTGACAGCCCCCTTTTGAGGGTGTGATTATTTCTTCAGTTCGATTCTGTCTTTGCCGATGATGCAGACGGTTCTTTGACTGGTGATGACAATAGCCCGCTTTGAATTGTCTTTTGTCATCAGCAATGCTATGACGAAAGTTGCAATCCAGAGGATTATGACAATAACAATTGCGAGGCTGAGCTGCGTTTTTGCAAAAAATATGGCGGCAATGGTCAGCAAGACCGGCAAGGAGACAAGTAGCGCGGTGAGTCCGGGGTTTTTGTTGATTTCACGGCAGGCTTGAACTTCTTCTCCCTGTTTAAGCTGAATTTCTGTCCATGGCGGCAGTTTTACAGCCTGTGCAGTCTGATGCTGCTGAGTGGAAAGAGATGTCTGTGTGGCAGACTGTTGAGGAGAAGCGGCTGGCTGCGCCGACGGCGGCGGTGCGGCTGGCGTCGGTAAGGGCTTTGCGGGCGGCGGCTGGCTCGGAGGCCTGGTAAAAGTTAATTTTGTCTGAGCCGGAGCAACAGGCCGCTGTTGCGGCGGCTGTGCGGCGGCAGGGGCAGGGGCAGAAGGTGCAGGCGTTGCAGCAGGAGCGGCAAAAGACCGCTGCTGTGATGGCGTTGCGACAGGTGTTGTTGGCACTTGTTGAGGTGGTGGTGCAAGCGGTTGCCTGGGAGGTGCAGCTGAAAATAAAGACGCGGCATCAGTTTTTCCGGGGACATTCTGGCCGGAGGTGAAAGTATCCTTCATGCTTGGAATCATTCCGATGCTTGTACGGGAAAGCTTGACGGTATTTGTTGCTGTTCCATCATAGTTGCCGGAGTCGGCCGGGGGTGGGGTTGGGGCGAGAATGCCCTTGATTGCGCCGCTGTCGGCGTTGAGAGTCGGAGGAACTTCGTCGAGTCTGGGAATTTCAAAAACCGCTGAACATTCCGTGCATTCGGCCACCTCCCCGCAAAGTTCCACTGGAACCGAAAATACTGCATTGCAGCCCGGACAGGAGATATCAATTTCTGTTTGCGGCATATTTCAAACTCCAGATGATTTTATTCGAAACTATATTTGATATGATAGCACCTATATAATCCTTGTCCAACAAGCCAATTGCAAAAGTAGTCAAAATTCAGCGTCCAATCATCCATGGGGCGGCAACGTTGATATTTCATTGATTTCCAATTCGTTTCGGATTTCGAGTTTTGGTTGCGGGCGGAGTCCGCAAAATCTTCGCAGCCAAAAGTTAAATTTCCACATGTGTGGAGTATAATATTACTTCCTTCTTCCGAATCTTTTTTCCAGTTCCCTGTATGAAATGTTTATGATGACCGGTCTTCCGTGCGGACAGGAAAACGGCAGTTCGCATCTGGAAAGCTGTCGGAGCAGCGATTTCGCCTCTTCGAAGGAGATTCTGTCATGGGCCTTCACGGAATGTTTGCATGCCGCCCTTGCGACGGAAGCCTCATCTATTTTTCCGGAAATCCTGCCTTCTTCCATGAGAATTGAGAGCATGTCCGAGAAAAGGCCTTTGAGGTTTTCCTGGGGCAGCCCCGACGGAATTGAATTTACAATGACGGTGTTTGCGCCGAAGGATTCGAATTCAAAGCCGAGCTTTGAAAAATGAGAGCTGTACTTCCCGAGAAATAAAACCTCTGAGCGGGAAAGTTCGACGGTTATCGGAATCAGCAGTTTCTGGGAAATCGTCCCCGTTTTTCCGACGGTGTTCAGGATCTTCTCGAACATGACTCTTTCATGGGCCGCGTGCTGGTCTATTATCACCAGCCCGTTTTTTGAAGAGGCGAGTATGTATGTCTCATCGAGAAAGGCGAGGATTTTCAGTTCTGAAACGGCGGAATGCTCCTCGGGTTCGGCGCAAGCCTCCGCAGGCTGCGCCCGCCCCCCGGATTCGGACGGGACAATGTCTTTCTCCCGTCCGGACGGAATCTGTATGTTTTTCAGGACTTGCCTCCCCATGTTTTCGTCGAACATGCCCGTGTCCTGAAACTGTTTTTTCGGCGCGTATGATATTCCGGCCCCGGCCAGAATTGATCTGAATTGAAGATCGCTGCCGACTGAAACGGTCGGAGCCTGCGAATTCCGCAGCGCATCCCTTATTGAGTCCGAGATGAATGAAGTGACGAGCCTGCCCTCCCTGAAACGAACCTCCCTCTTGGCGGGATGCACATTTACATCTACGAGGCCGGGATCCATTTCAAGGAAGAGGAAAACCGGAGGGAATCTCCCGTCGTTTGTAAGAGAGCCGTAGCCTTCCCTGATTCCGGCGTACAAGGCGGCGGATTCGACAGGCCTGTGGTTGACAAAGATGCGCTGTTCCCGCCGGGAATTCTTGGTGAATCCGTGCCTGGCCATGTATCCGCTTATTTTCAGGTCCGCCCCCGAATTTTCAACAGGTATGAGATTGCCCGGCATTTCCTTCCCGAAGAAAGTCTGAATCCGGGACAGCAGGTTTCTGTCGGAGGGAGACGAGAAAATGATTCTGCCGTCGATTAAAAGTTCAAAGGAGACCGATGGAAAGCCCAGAGACAGCGACCAGAGGGTTTCCTGTATGTGCCGTTCCTCCGTGCCTTTGCTGTGCAGGAATTTTTTTCTTGCAGGGGTGTTGAAGAAAAGGTCTCGCACGTTTATTTCAGTCCCGGGGGCGCATCCGACCGGAACGGAGTCTGTGAATCTTCCTCCTTCAATGTAGACTTCCGTACCCTCGATGTCGTTTTTCCGTCTGGTTCTCAGGCGCAGGCGTGATACGGAGGCGATGCTGGGAAGGGCCTCCCCACGGAAGCCGAGGGTGTAAATCCTGTTTATGTCTTCGGCATGCGAGATTTTACTGGTGGCGTGCGGTTCGAGGCAGAGAATGGCGTCGTCGGAATCCATTCCGCGCCCGTTGTCGGTGACGGAGATCAGCTTTGTCCCGGAGTTTTCGATCTGGACTGTAATCTTGTCGGCACCTGCGTCTATTGAGTTTTCAACGAGTTCTTTTACGACTGATGCCGGTCTTTCAATCACTTCGCCGGCGGCTATCCGGTTGCTGATGCTGTCTGGAAGGATTCTTATTGAGCCCATACAATATTCTTGGTTTCTGGTTTAATGTTTTTGTTTCTCCGCCCGGATTCCGATGTTGGCGCCTTAGTAGTCGTATTCATAAATACGTCATCGGATTTATGAATACGAGCCAATTTCAAAAGTAGTCAGGATTCAGAAGTCAGGATTCAGAATAAAACCGAATTTGAGTTCAAATTTAATTCTGTCTCCT
>JBAYFV010000320.1:0-4106 GCA_041666985.1 Victivallales bacterium | reverse complement strand
GTTTCAAGTTTAACGCCCGCTTACTTCTTAACTTCTGGCAACTTCCGCTTCCATCAGCCAGCCGTGCCTGTCCGGAACTTCCCCGTACTGGATCCGGGTCAGTTCTTCATAGAGTTTTTTCAGGACGGGACCGCATTTCTCACTGTCATATTGGAAGGTCTTGTCTCCGCAGACAATGCGTCCGATGGGAGTTATGACAACTGCCGTTCCGCATGCGCCTATTTCCGCGAAATTCGCAATTTCATGAAAGGCTATGGGGCGTCGCTCTACGGTTATGCCCATGTCTCTGGCAATCTGCATGAGGGATTTGTTCGTTATGCTCGGGAGGATCGATCTTGACTCGGGGGTTACATATTTCCCGTCCTTGGTTATCCCGATGAAATTGCTGGTGCCGAACTCATCCACATACTGTCTTGTCTTTGAATCAAGATAGAGGACTATGGGGAACCCCTTTTTCTTGGCGACAATCTGGGCATGGAGTCCGGACGCATAGTTGCCTCCCATTTTTATATGGCCGGTTCCACTGGGGGCGGCCCTGTCGTAATCATCCATTATGATGGCGTCAACAGGCTTTATGTTGCCCTTGTAATAGGCGCCGACGGGAATAGCCAGCACAAGGAAATCATACTGATCCCCGGGGGCAACTCCGATTTTCGGGCCGGTGCCGATAAGAAGAGGTCTCAAATACATCGAGCCGCCAGTGCCGTACGGCGGAACAAAATCAATGTTTTCAGATACGGCTTTTCTGACAGCCTTGATGAACATGGATTCGGGAAGTGCCGGACAGTGAATGTAACTCGCAGTGTCGTTCATCCGCTTGAGATTCTCTCCCGCCCTGAAAATCCTGACTTTCCCGTCTTTGCAGCGGAACGCCTTAAGCCCTTCAAAACAGGCCTGCCCATAGTGAAGGCATGTCGCGGCGACATTCATTGTTATCGTGTCTTTTCTGTGCGTGCCGAGCCTTCCCCATTTTCCGTTTTTATAGGTTGCGCGGACATGGCAGTTCGTCTTGACATATTCGAATCCGAGGTTGTTCCAGTCAATGTTTTTCATAAGATTCTCTGCTGATTTTAGAGATTTTCAATTGGTTTTGTTTTTGTTATGGCATATAATAATAACTGGTTTGAATGATCCTACAAATAAAGTTTTAAGACTTTTTTCAAATAAAGTTTTGGTAAATTCATTATTTGAAGCTTAGATTAAGCACCAGTTTATTTAAAATTCAACGGAGGTGTAAAGTGAATAGATTGTTCAGAGTGGCGGCATTTGCTGTTCTTTTATCGGCGCTTGTTGCGGGTTCAGGATGTTCAACGATATCCAAGTGGTTCGGATGGGGCGATGACGACGAGGCTGCGGCCACAGGTATGGTTCCGGCACCGGACGGATTGACCCCGGGCGCAGGTTGGGAGTCTTCGAAGGGGCCCATGTCCGGACGGCCAGGCGAATGGAAGCCGATTCCGGGAGTCACTCTTCCGACAGTTTATTTCGCATACGACCAGTCAACAATCGGAACAACCGAACAGGTGAAGCTTGAACAGGTGGCGAACTACCTTCTCAAGAACAAGGATTCCAACCTGATAATCGAAGGCAACTGCGATGAACGCGGAAGCATCGAGTACAACAGGGGTCTCGGCGAACGCCGCGCCCTTGCCGTAAGAGCTTATCTTACAAGACTCGGTGTTGCAGATGCGCGCACACAGACAATCAGCTATGGTTCGGAACGTCCTGCTGATCAGGGGCATGATGAATCCGCATGGGCGAAGAACAGAAGAGCCGACCTGATCGCGGCAAAGTAAATCATACCGATTCAATTGAAAGACCCCGGGCATCAATCCCGGGGTCTTTTTTACTGAATATCCAATATCACCCCTTTTCCACGGCAAGCGGCTTCAGCCTGTGAACCACATCCACGAGATCCTTCTGTTCGTCCATGACAGAATTAATGTCCTTGTAAGCCATGGGGGATTCATCAAGGAATTTCTCGGAACAGTTGAAGACGACCCCCTGCATGGATTTGCGAAATTCCTCCATGCTGAAAGTCTTTGTTGCGGCATTCCGGCCCATTATGCGTCCGGCGCCGTGACTGCAGCTCGAAAATGCCTCTTCATTCCCTTTGCCCTTCACGATGTAGCTTGAGGTTCCCATGCTGCCGGGAATAATTCCGATTTTGCCCTCGGTTGCGCAAGTCGCGCCTTTCCTGTGAACCCAGACTTGTTCGCCAAAGTGTTCCTCAAGCGCCGCATAATTGTGATGGATATTTATTTTCTCTGTTGTCTGCGGGATCTTCCCGATGACTTTTTTTAAGGAATCAGTGATCTGCTTAAGCATGCATTCGCGGTTCAGGTATGAAAAATCCATACAGAAGTTCAGCAGGGACAGATATTCATGTCCCTCTCCGGAGTCTGCCGGCAGGAAAGCCAGATCCGGCGCCGGAAGTTTCATGTTGTGGCGGATATTGAGTTCTTTTGCTATCCTGTTGAACCTGTCACAGACGCATTTTCCGATGTTCCTGCTTCCGCTGTGGAGCATGAACCACATGAACCCGTCTTCGTCCGTCTGCATCTCGATGAAATGGTTTCCGCCTCCCAGCGTACCCAGCTGTTCGGCGACGGCATCGAAGGAGACAAGCCCCGTTCCTTCTTTCAGATTCCTTATCTCGGTCTTATATTTCTCAATAAGTTCCTTGGCCTCCTTCTTGAAAACCGAATTGTCCTTCTGATGTTTCATCCCCACCGGAACACGGTTGCGGATTTCGCGCATTACCTGTATCATGTCCTCCCGTGACAGCCAGTCGGCCTTGAAATCGAACTTGTTCGCCATCATGCCGCAGGCGATGTCCACCCCCACCATGTTCGGGGAAACGGCATTTTTAAGGGCGGCCACCCCCCCGATCGGCATTCCGTAGCCCGGATGGAGATCCGGCATCAGGGCTACATGGCCTATAATGGCGGGATGGTTGCTTACATTGAAAGCCTGTTCCAGTGCGCCCGGCTCAGGGTTGCCGCACCAGGTTTTAATTGGAACCTTCTGCCTGCCGCTGTTGAATATTATGTTCATAACTCTTTCCCCTTAATATGGAGAAGTTGCAAATCACCGCTCCGGTGATAACCGGCGTACGGGCGCGATACACATGCCTGTAACGAGTGTAACTCCAAGATATGGGCCTGTAAGGATTGTCGAAAGAAGAGACGCAAGATATGCGAATGAAGCCACCAAAGTGACAGCTGAAAATCCGTCTGCGGTATTCATTTTTTTCCCGGCATTCCTGTTTAATTTTAAAATATCCGCTTGATTTTCAAGTATGGCTGATTATTATATAGGCCTTTCAGATGCGAGCGTAGCTCAGCGGTAGAGCGTCACGTTGCCAACGTGAATGTCGTGGGTTCAATTCCCATCGCTCGCTCCAATCCTCATATCATTTTCCCATGACGACTTAATCCTCTTCCCGGCGGTTTCCCGCAAGCATGTGCAATCTCCTGATAAGCTGATAGGAATTACGTCTTGAAGATAATCAGACCGCCGGGAAAAATCAAGACGGGATTTCAGAAAAAGAGGGGAAGAGCGGTACGTCATCTTCTATTGCCTCTGTAAAGGCAGAATATGGCGGTCGGTCGGTCCTTGGCGGAGAAAATCTTTTTCAGGCTTTCAGCTGAAAATATCCCTTTGCCGGGGAAGCGTATCACCTGATTCTTCCTGATCTGCACGTCGGCATCCGCAGCGGCCTGACGGAACCCGTCAAAGCGCAGCTTGGACCAGGGGCTTTCGCAATAGTCAAGAGGGATCAGGAAATTCCGGTGTCCGAACCCGTAAAGATGGTTGAAAACCAGTTAAATCTTGTGTTTTCAGCGCAAGGTTTTTCCGTATCCATCTAATATCGTCTATGTTACAGTGTCAAAGCGTCATCGTGATTTTCCTTCCGGAAATAATCCTCTGCTTAAACCTTGAAACTGAACTCCAGCTTTCCGAATGCACGTCTTATCCACTTGTCCATTTGCATTGAGGTAATTTCAAAACTAGGAATTCAGTAGTCAGAATTCAGCGGCCTACTGCGGCGGCCGCAGTTTTATCAATGAGAAACTGTTAAATGGTTCTCCTTCGGCTATGTT
>JBAYFV010000319.1:0-4128 GCA_041666985.1 Victivallales bacterium | reverse complement strand
GTCCTGCATCACGAGGTTTTACATATAGTTTTTCATTTAAATAAATTCAAAGAGGAATTTATTAAAATGAAAAACTATGACAGGAATCAGCTAATGATTCCTGAGGGGAAAAGAGCAGGCCTATTCGGAGCAGGACATTTTCCAGACAGCCGCTCCGTTTTTCGATTTAACTTTTTCCCATCCGTGCCTTTTCATCAGCCTGTGGACAGTTGATTTCGGCGAAGTTACTTTCGATATGCGCATATAATCCATATGGACGGCGTCAAGGGTTTTAATATTCCCTTTTTCTGCGGCGGCGTTCCATTTTCTTATGAATTTTCCCTCCTCCGTCTCCGACAGATTACCGCGTCTTCTCCCTCCCCATCCTGATTTCCAGTTGAGATCCGCCCTTTTCCCCGTGAGAAATTTCTTCCGCAGCCTGGAGACTGTCGCCTGACTTGCACCTATTATTTTCGCCGTCTCCGTCAGGCTCACCCCCAGGCGTCCCGGAAGGACCATGGAAAGAGCCGTCCGCATGTCTGCGGCTGTCAAGGCATTCCCGCAAAGCCTGAGGGCGTCATCCAGCTCCCTGTCGTCTCCAGTCAGTTTCCTTCCCATCGCAGCCTCCTTTGTATAAATACGTTAGCTATCGTCTTGAATGCTAATGTATATGGTATTATTGTATTGTCAATGATAATAATTAACATTTAGGTGGAAAAGGAGCGCGCAATGATGGAAACAGATGCGAGATTTGAGTTTGTCGGCGGGGTGCTTAATCGTCTGAGGGTGGAACTTGCCAGTGCCAGGAAAGCGAAGAACCTGCATCTCTATCGGATAGTCCAGGCTCTCATCCGGATTGGCGAAGGCGAATCCGTGGCGGAGGTCGCCAGGCGCTTCCGGATAACATGCAAAACAGCCTGCAATTGGATATGGGAGTTCGCGGCCGGCGTGGCATCATTTCCAGGGGCGCGGCAGAAAATCGAAATTGTCCGCCCGTCAGAAACAGGAGCTTTACGAAATGATCGTGGAGGGGCCGGAGAAAAACGGCTTCACTTGCGGGGTATGGAACTCGGCAATGATCGCGGACATGATATTTTCCAGATTTGGCGTCAGTTTCAACCCGCGCTATTTATGCGCGCTGCTGGGGAAGATAGGGCTTTCGTTCCAGAAGGCTAAATTTGTCAGCGACAAGGTCGGGGAAGAGGAATATGAGCGTGCGCGAAACGAGTGGAAAGAGAAAACATGGCCTTCCATACTGAAAACAGCCGACGCTCAAGACAACTGGCAGAAGAAAGGGGCTGAAAATGTTTGGAGCCATCGAGTTCCAGTCAGGCAAATTCATCTTCATGGAAACATGGAGGCCAAAGGCCTTCTCTTTACATATCGCCTCCCCTCTTTCCCTCCAGATTTCAATCCCATTGAAAAGCTTTGGAGAAACACCAAAAAGAACGCCACGCATCTGAAGTATTTCAAGACCTTCGACGCTTTACGGAAATCAGTCCTTGCCGCATTCGGAAAATACATGAGCAATGCGGCGGAAGTCATAAGAGTCATGAAAAAACTGAGAAGTTCTGCGGAGCTTCAGCTTCTCGTTGATAGTTTTTCAGGAAAATAATGAAATTATTTATCTGAAAAACTATATATTACAACGGAGAGCCCATGGATCAATGGAAAACTGACACAGCTACAGCCTCGGAAGCAATGTGCGATGGAACGTTCACTCTCGGTGCAGCCAACATGTTCAGCGGTCCTACGCAGTATTTTTTCAAAGGCAGAATGGACGAAGTAATCTTTCTTGGAAGGGCGCTTACCCAGAAGGAAATTAAGAACCATTTTGATATGGGCAACCCAGACTGAAGGCTTCTGATGTCAAAAATAATCGTAGCAGACGATGAAAGAGGAATTGTATTATACCTCTCGGAACTGGTAAAACAGCTCGGGCATGAACCTATCAAGTGTTCCAACGGGAAGGAAGCCTGCAGGGAAATCAGGAAACTCCCCGAAGGCGTGCACGTACCGATCATTATTGTATCAGGATACAATTCGGAAGAGAATATAAAGGAAGGCATTACTGTCGGAGCTTCGGATTACATGTCCAAGCCCATATTACCGACCCATCTGGCTGCCAAAATAAAAACTTATCTGAAAACTCATTCCCTATATAAAAATGATTTTGACATGGTCCAGCAGCATGTGGAACTTTTCAACCGATATAAGATCAAAGGGTTTATCGGCTATAGTTCACATTCGGTAGTTTTTCGCGCTACTGATAATACCATGGGAGGGAAAACGGTGGCGGTAAAGCTTCTTCATGAAAACGTGGCTTCCGATGAAATATCACGTGTTTTTGTGGAAACTATCGGACAATTCTCAAAACTCGAATCTGGAAATATATTGAAAATCATTGATTACGGGGAATTCACAGGCCGTTTATATCTTATCCAGGAATTTGCAGAAAGAGGTGATCTGGCCGGCATTCTCAAATATCGGAACCTTGATCAGATGGAAGCTTTTCGTCTGGTTTGTGATTTGACACAGGCCCTTAAATGTCTTCATTCGGCCAATTTAGTCCATCTCGATATCAAGCCTGAAAACATCATGGTATTCGGAGAAATCTTCAAACTCGGCGACTTTGGCATAAACTCGATAGCCAGGAAAAGCGGGAATGTGCCGATAAACGATACTACCTGGGGGACGATTGCATACTCTTCTCCAGAAGTCATTGAAAGTCCCGGCCTGATTACCCACAAGAGCGATATTTACAGCGCAGGCACAGTTCTATATCAGGCGTTGACCGGGGACAATCCCTATGATTCAGACGAACCCGACATATCAATGGACCGGCAAATAAATTTTACACCTCTTCCGATAACTGAACAACACCCTGATTTTTCCAAATTATTTTCATCTCTGATACAGCAGATGCTGAACAAGGATCCGGAGAAACGTCCATCCGCATTAGAGATTGAACCGCTTCTGGAACGCATCAAAAAGGAAGTATCCTCAAATCCGAAATTCAAAATCCATACTGATTTTAAGAAAGTCGCTGAAAAAAACAAGGCTGCCGCTCACATCAAAGCACAGGTCTCCAAATCAAAAGACAGCTTCCTGAAAAAATTATTTTCTGCTAAAGCTGATAAAGCTAAGGACTCTGCTCATGCCAAACAGCAGATTGCCGGACCAAAAGTCAATTTTATGAAAAAGTTGTTTTCCAAGGAAACTCTTGCTTCGGCTGCAACTGTGCTTCTTGCATTGGGAATATCTGCGGGATTGGGATTCACAGCCTATAAGGCATTTTCCCATTTTTATAACAAAACACCGGTTGTACTGCCAGGAGCCATATCGGTAACTATTTGCAGTAAATGCAGCAACATTGAAGAAAGACGAATCCAGGATATAAAAGACATAACTTGCAGCAAATGCGGAGGACGGCTTGGTTATGCCAGGGAATGCAACGAATGTGGACACATTTTCCCGTATATTCCGCTTACAATAGATGAATTGCCAAAGAATAAGCTTGACTTTGCGATGAAAAATGAGGAAAGACGTCAATGTCCGGACTGCAAGTCATTTGATTCCTCTGTAGTCCCGACTGAACAGGAAAAAATGGGGTTTCAACCGTAAATTCACTGAACTATGTTCGTTCAGCGAATATTTACTAATGAAATTGCGCTACTATTGACTCGGATCCAGCAGCGAACGGAAGTTTTCCTTGGAAAAGAGCCCGGCATCCTCCGGATGTTCGAGAAAAGGAAGGACATCCTCTTTCAATGTATGGCAGTCAAGCCCGTCAAGCTTTTGCAGGACACCCTTCTTCCATTCTGCTGCCTTGAAAACTTTTCCCCCCTGGGTTTGATCAAGGGCGTTCTGTAGAAGAACCTGATTCGGCTCGACCGGTGGACGGTGTCCCCTGTACCATAGCAGGTCATACCAATCCCTGCCCTTGTCGTATCTCCGGGTGATCAAAGCGTGAATCTTCCCCGCCATAAGTGAAGGCAGATCATAGTGCTGCATGGAAATAATCCGCTGGCGCGTGACAAGAGTTTTTTCAATTCCCGCACCCGATGGCGGTACTGTGTCGATCTCCAGCTTAATGGACAGATTTTGCTCCTTGATTGCGGCCAGTCCGGCCTCTTTCAGCAATCCGGG
>JBAYFV010000318.1:0-4148 GCA_041666985.1 Victivallales bacterium | reverse complement strand
TCTCTTCAATATCCGCACCCGCAGATAAGAGAAAAGGGGAGGACAAATCCTATGTCACGAAAATCGGGTCTGAGGAAACCGTAAATTCAGAGGGCATAAAGATGAGGCTCTTCAGGGATGCCGGCGCGAAACCCATCCCTGCCGTCAACGCCAGGAAGATGCGGAACAGCAAAGGCGAGAAATTCGATGTATATGAACCCGTTGAACTGTGGCTTCACGATCAGTACGTGGGAAGCTGGGGCAGCAACCAGGACATGATTTCAATTTTTAAAATGACTCTTCCTCCTCCGACCGACGTACCCTCGGCATTCCAGGGATTTGTATCCAAGGATGACTATGACAAATGGAAGAACGAGGCCAAGCCGGACTGGAACGGCACCCTTGTTTCGGAATGGCTCAGGCAGATCGCGAACGGAAAGTTGAAAGACGCCGATGGTGAGGCCGTCCAGAAGGACATACCGAAGAAAAACAGGATCACTCGCTATTATTCAGGAGATGCTGCAGAGGACTCCTCCAGGCAGATCTACACTGCCGAATGCTCCGACAGGCCGAACGACAGATATGTCATCGTTTACGAACTCGGACGCAATTCAGACATTGGAAAGGGCTCCAGGGTCGTACTGCAGTCCCTTCAGTCGCTTACATTTTTCCCTCCAAAGAAGACGGACGACAAGGACAAGCAGATGACAACCGGAAAGACGGTGAAGAAAAAGGATTATTCCGACGAATATCTTCGGAGCAGGGAGAAAGTCATCCAGAACATCCGCAATCTGAAGGACTGGTGGTACTTGGAGACAGAGAGTTTCATTATCGTGTCAAACCTGAAGAACAAGAAGACGATCAACGACCTCCAGCTGAATCTTGAGAAGAGCCGCAGTGCATTCGTGAAATTCTACCCATTGAAAGCGCCGCTCAAGGCGGTAAGCGTCTGCAAGGTCTTTGAATCAAGGAATGAATATCTCTCGTACGTCGGGGGGCAGTTGAAGTACTCCGCCGGTGTCTGGATGAGCAGTAAAAAAGAGCTTGCGATTTCACCGATGAACTGGGGAAGCCAGGCCGACAACCGCAAGAGCATGATAGACATTGCATTCCATGAAGGGTTCCACCAGTACATCTTCTATGCCGCAGATGAAGTTGAAAGCGCCGTATGGTTTAACGAAGGGAACGCCACCTTCTTCGAGGGTATTGATTTCAAGTCCGGAGACAAGGTGAAAATAGACCTGACGAACCGCGCCGACAACATGAAGAAGCTTGCAGGGGGGAATACGGACATTGAGAAGTTCATCCATATCGGCTACCAGCAGTTTTACTCGGGAGACAGGGAGGACAATTATCCCTTCGCATGGGGCCTTATGTTCTTCCTCCAGAAGGGGGCGCCTGTCCTGAAGGAGAAAAACAACTACGCGGAAATCCCGACAAAGTACTATGAGGCGCTAATTGAATTGAAGGACGGGGACAAGGCGACCGACAAGGCGTGGGAGGGGGTTGATTTCAGGAAGTTCAACAGCGATTTCAATGATTTCTGGAAAAGCGACACCATGATAAGACGCGCTGAAATGTATGATCCCATAGAGGGCAGGGAAAAGAACTCCCCCAAGACGACTGCTCCCCTTTCGCCGCCGGCAAACGCCGCAAATCTAGTACGGTAAATCCGTCTGCTTTGCGTTTTTTGCGAGATATGAAGCCACTCCGTCGTCGGTAGGTTTCATGCCTTCGTCTCCCTTGTGCCAGTTTGCGGGGCAGACCTCTCCGAATTCTTCCGTGAACTGGAGGGCGTCAACCATTCTCAGCGCTTCTTCGACATTTCTGCCGGGCGGCAGGTCGTTGATCACCGAATGGCGTACGACTCCTTGCCTGTCAATTAGAAACAGGCCGCGCAGGGAAACGGCGTCATTTAAGAGACTTCCATATTTCCTTGAAGTTTCCTTGTGAATTTTTCATTGAATGTATTGTCAGGCATCAGGGTTGTTGCGGTAAAATCGGGTGCCTGTCTGGTCACCAGCACATTGAGAGAACTGCACATAATCGTTTCCCTTTCTGTTCAGTGTTTTGTGCATGATGTTAACCTCTGATCCGTCAAAATTAAATGTCAAAACCGAATTTAACTTGCTAAAAATAAAGATAACATTATTCTATATTTTTTCTGTCCAGGAAAAATATTCGAATTCATAAATAAATACATGGAGTCATGTCATGAAAGTTGTTGTTGCGTATTCGGGCGGGCTTGACACTTCCGTCATTGTCAAATGGGTCAAGGAAACTTACAAGGCCGAAATCATAACCTTCTGCGCCGATGTCGGACAGGAGGAGGAGCTTGACGGCCTTGATGAAAAAGCGAAAAAAACAGGTGCCAGCAAATCCTACATCCTCGATCTCACCGAGGAGTTCGCGAAGGATTTTATTTTCCCGATGATGCAGGCTAATGCGATTTACGAGGGCAGCTACCTTCTGGGAACTTCAATAGCCAGGCCTCTCATTGCAAAGCATCTTGTGAAAATCGCACAGAAGGAAGGTGCCGATTGCATCTGCCATGGCGCGACAGGCAAGGGGAATGACCAGGTGCGGTTTGAACTTACCGCATACGCCCTCCAGCCGAATATAAAGATAATCGCCCCGTGGAGGACATGGAAATTCAAATCGCGCACCGATCTGATCAACTATGCCCGGAAAAACAAGATCCCCGTATCTGTCACAGCCGCGAAGCCGTACAGCATGGATCGCAACCTCCTCCACATAAGCTTTGAAGGAGGCATTCTTGAGGATCCGTGGTCGGAGCCGCCAAAAGACATGGGAGTGATGACAAACCCCATCGATAAGACTTCCGACACACATGAATACGCCGTGATTGAATTTGAAAAGGGAATACCGGTAAAAGTCAACGGGAAAAAACTTTCGCCCGCGAAACTCATGAAGGAACTGAACAGGATTGGTGCAAGACACGGTGTCGGCAGGGTTGATCTTGTTGAAAACCGGTATGTCGGAATGAAATCTCGAGGTGTTTATGAAACGCCCGGGGGGACAATCCTCCATATGGCCCACCGCGCAATGGAAAGCCTGACAATGGACAGGGAAGTCATGCATCTCCGTGACAGCTGGATCCCATATTATTCGAAACTGGTCTATAACGGTTTCTGGTATGCCCCCGAGAGGGAAATGCTTCAGGTTGCCATAACTGAAAGCCAGAAATTTGTAACCGGTGAAGTGAGGGTCAAGCTTTTCAAGGGGCTCTGTTCAATTGCCGGACGCCGCTCGAAATACAGCCTGTACGACGCAAATATTGCGACGTTTGAAAAGGATGCCGTCTATAACCAGGCGGATGCCGAGGGCTTCATCAAGCTTAACGCCCTCAGGCTGCGTGTCCTCGCAAACAGCAGGCAGAAAAGGTATTAATCTTAGGAAGTAGCACAGGCATCTTGCCTGTGTCTTCTTCTTCCTCATTTGAATTTTCCGTTCTTGATAAATCTGTAAATCGCATCTTTCACATCCTTCCTGTTCATAATGAAACTATGACGGGAATCCACGGTCAGATGCGCCTTCTCGCCTTCAAGATGCGACTCTTCCACTCTTACCTTTCCATCCCTGAGTCCCGCGATCACTCCGATTTCCATGTTCGGAACGGGAATTTTTTTCACAAAGGAATCTTTTTCATTTTTGAGTTCGTTCAGAGGCTTTAAAATCTTTGATGCAAACAGAATTCTTGAAACTGAATTTGCCTTGACAGAACCCTGGTTTGGAGGCGCCGTCATGACCAGCCTCCCGATTTTCGGATTTGCGAAATTCGCAAGTGCGAGCCTCGCAACTATTCCTCCAAGGCTGTGAGTGACAAAATGGATTCTGGTGAAATCATCCCCCACAATTTTCTCGAGGAAATCGAGAAGTTTTTCCGCATGCGCTCCTATTGTACGCCTTGTTGACGGATATCCGTGGAGGAAAACTGTAAATCCTTTGTTGCGCAGGAATAGTGCAGGGGAAAGCATGCTCAGCGATGTCCGCCCCATCCCATGGACGAGTATTACGGCTTCATGAGTGTCTGTTTCCGGGTTTGGAACGAGACAAAGATGTCCATGTATTCTTTTCATAAGTTCCCTTAATTTTTTCGTGTGATTCGTGGTTTATCTTTTTCTGTGTATTCCGTGTGTTCTGTGGTT
>JBAYFV010000317.1:0-4163 GCA_041666985.1 Victivallales bacterium | reverse complement strand
GAAATCTACAGCAGCACCGTCAACTGCAAGCTTGTAATCCCGTCGTTCAAATTCAGGAATGTCAACATCGAAGAGATAAACGGGGGTTTTTCCCTGAAGGACAAGTCGCTCCATTTTGAAAATCTGGACATCAGCCTGGGAAAAGACGGGAAACTCAGGGGCAACGGCAATATGGACTTGGCGACCCTTGCCTGCAAAGGGTTGATAACCGGGAAACTGAACATGGAAAAATACAAGAACTCGCTTGACATCCCCGCTTTGAAAAAAATACGCATCAGTGAAAAATTTTCCGATGTGGAAATAGCCGTCAACAGCTATTCCATCCAGAATTCCAGCGGAAACCTGCAGTTCAACGCAAGTCTTCCCGACGCGCTGATTTACAACATCCCGTTCAGCGACATCAGAATAAACATAATGCTCTCCACGGATGACGCCGAGAAGAACAGCGTCCGCATTGATAAAATGAAACTGAGTTTCGACCGCGGCGAATATTTCGAATTCAATGGAAACGTCACCGGCCTGAAAAACAGGAAACTGACCGGCAACATGTCCGGGAAAGTGCTGCCCAACAGGTTCCTCTCCGCTCTTAGCGAAAATACAAGGAAGTCCATCGAATCATCCATCAAAATAGGGAACGAACCTGTCTCATTCTCCGGCTATGTCGAAAAATTCTCCTCCGATTTTAAAGATATCCGGGCGAACGCCGAGATTAAAATCCCCTCGATCCAGGTCAGGGAGTCATCATTCAGGAATATTTCCGGTAGACTCACCCTCAACGGCGGCACAGTCAAAGGCACCGGATTTGAACTTTCAACCACTGAAGGGAACAAGCTTGACGGTGAATTCGAATATTATGTGCCGGACGGGCAGATCTATGTCTTCATGCATACGAACGGCAATCCCTCTTTCGTCTATAAGACCACTGACGGACAGGAGAGGGTTTTCCTTAAGACCCTTTATGATCACATAACCTGGCCACCTGGAGGCGAATCCGTGGACATGACCTTGAAAGTCAATTATTTCATGAAGGAGAAACCCTTCTACCTCCTCTCCGGAAGTATTGTTGTAACCGACTGCCGGTACAACGGGGCGCCTTTCGACTACGGCTCATGCTCCTTCCTGATTGATTCTGAAAACCTGGTGATAATACCCAGTATTATCCTGCAGCAGGGCAAGGACAACGCGGTCATTTCCCTGGCATATGACAACAGGCCGGGCGGAACGGCAATATTCCCCGCGTCGCCGTTGTTCAATCTCCCCGAAAAAAACACCGACCGGCTTTATTTTGAAACAGAGAGCGCCCTTCCGGGCAACAGCCTCCTGAAATGCATAATCCCCGACTGGAACAGCGCAAGAATCAACATGTCCGGCTCCTGTCCCGTCAAGGTCAATGGAATGATTGACTATAACAGTGACGACAACACTTATTTCTCGGCAAAACTCGCGAACGGACAGGGTGAATTCAGCGGCATTCCCCTGAACAAGGCGACAGGTTCAATCGGGATGAGAAAACAGATCCTTGAAATAACCGACATGACTGCGGAATCTTTCAACGGCGCCCTGACATTCGCATACAGCTACAATATAGCCAAAAATACGGGGAAAATATCCCTCAATGTCGCCGAGGTTGAATTTGCACCCCTCGTAAAGAACCTTGGTTTCCCGGATTTCACCGCCCGTAAGACCGGCTCGCTCTCGGGAGACATGCTGTCTGACATCAGCTACAACAAAAAAGACGAACTGCTAATGGACGGCAATGGGAAAATATCCATCCATGATGCGAACATATGGGAAGTGCCGATCCTTAAGGGGTTCACCGACATGATGGGGAAAAGCCTGATCAGCCACGAATGGGGCGAAGTGACTTCCGTAGACTGCAGTTACACCCTTGAAAACGATCATTTTCAAACAGATTCGATACAGACCGACGGCAATGCCATCGCCCTTTCGGGAGTCGGAAAATACTACTGGACCACAAGCGAAACAGATTTCAGGGTCAGGGCAAAGCTCCTGAAAAATATCCTTCCGTACGAGCTTTTCTCGAAAATGCTCAACCCCCTGTCGTGGGCCTTCGAGGCGAGGCTCCACGGCAAAGGCACGGATCTGAAATGGGAACAGGGCAGCGGGTTGAAGAAAATCTTCAAATAGGACTTTTCCTGATTCCCTCGTAAAGGGCGACGGCCACTGCGTTTGCAAGATTCATGCTGCGGGCGTGTCTGCCGGGCATGGGAATCGTATACATTTGCTCCATGTGTTTTTCGTAGAACTCTTCCGGAAAACCGCTCCCCTCATTGCCGAATATCAGGAATGATCCCGGTTTGAAATCGCAGTCCCAGTATTTTTTTTCGCCTTTCGTCGAGAAAAAATATAAGAGGGAGTCCTTATTGCGATTGAAGAAAGCTTCGGTGTTTTCATAAATGACAACGTCAACATGCTTCCAGTAATCCATCCCGGCTCTTTTGATATATTTGTCGTCAAGCGAAAACCCGAGCGGTTTTATCAGATGCAGACGGCTGTCGGTGTTGACACAAAGCCGGCCGATGTTGCCGGTGTTCTGCGGAATCTCCGGTTTCACCAGCACTATATTGAAAAGCTTTTCCTTCATGTGATTTCTTATTTCCTTTTAAGTAGCTCGCGGCTTCAGCCCGAGAATCTTCGCGGTCTGAAGAACCGCGCTACTTCAGCAGAATAACTTTTTTATCCATCTGTATTCCTTCGCAATCATCTTAAGCGCCCCGGCCTTCCTCATGTTTTCCGGCAGCACCGAAAAAGTATAAGTTTCGATTTCAAGATTTCCGCAGGGGACTGAACCCGATTTGACTGTTTCAAGAACATCCTCCAGTTCTTTTTTCGCAGTCAGGAGTCCGCCGGAAAGCCTTCCTGAAAAAACCGGAATATGAAAATGGACAAGCCAGGGGCGGCCCTTATCCGCCTTTTCCATGGCTTCCGGCAAGTCAGCATATCTTGAAATGCTTCCGTTCCTTTCAATCACCCTTGTCTGGTGCAGATAAACCTTGTCTGCGAATTTCGCAAGGGCCTTCTTGCCCGGAGGTGTCGGCGCCTTCAAAGCCGCACTCAGCTGGAATTTCGCGATCGGAATTTTATTTCTGATCAATTCCCTCAGACCTTCGCCGGGTTTTCCGAACTGCAATTCCTGATGGCATGTGTCGTAGCAGATGCCGATATGCTTGTTTTCACTTCTCCGTCCGTGGAGATATTTCCTGTAAAAAGAGATGAACTCGGACGGGTTCTCCCAGAGGCAGTCGGGTTCGGGTTCAATTCCCAGAATTATCCTCTTTCCTGTCTTCCTGCGGATTTCATCCAGATGCTTTGCCGCAGAAAGAAGATTCCCTGCGATCTTCGCAATCTGCTCTTCCGATTCAATGCCGGTCCTGTATCCTCCCGGAAGGGTGCTGACGCTTCCGGTGATCCCGGACGGAAGCAGTTCCGCCAGGATGTCTGCAATCATGCAGGTATATTCAAGGCGTTCACGGGATGTCCAGTCGGGAAGATAAACCTCCTTCTTGACAGGTCTGCCGTGAAAAATCCCGTACGGGAAGGCGTTGAACGTGAAAACATAAAGGTTGTTCCCGGAAAGCCATTTCTTAAGTCTGTCAAGATTTCCCTTTTTGCGGAATTCGCAGGCTGTTCCGGCATCAAGCCAGAGTCCGATTGCGAAATTCGCAGAATCGGATCCCGTGACTTCGCGCCTCAACCCGAGAACTTTTTCCCGGATGACAGAATCCTCTCGGAGCCAGTCCTTCTCCGGAAAAACATTCATGCTGTAGCAAAGATGATTTTTCCCGCCTATCTTCATCCCGTTAATGTATACACGGACAACCGGTTTTTAAATCGCCTATATTGAAATTCGACATTCTGCAACCCGTAATTTCCTGCCGGCATCCATAAGGATCTGCAGCCCTCTGTCTTGCGAACCCGCAGCATGGGACGGTCTGCGTCTTGCATTCGTACGGTTGAAAAACCGTCATGAAATGCGATACTAGGCTTTTCAAATTTCAATATTATGCGGGGCGGGTGCGATGATACGTTTTCTGATATATCTTTTTCCGGCGATGATGGACATGATTTTGGGTGCGGTTTTTTTTGTGACGGCGGTCAGATACTCTGAAAGCGGGGCCAGTTCACTGACAGTGACAGGCGTT
>JBAYFV010000316.1:0-4168 GCA_041666985.1 Victivallales bacterium | reverse complement strand
CTACTTAAACGGCAAGGGATTTCAAAGTTTTGATGCGTAGCATCCTTGGACTGCGATACCCCTGCACCGCTTTCACATTCAGGCATCGTTGCGTTAATTCAAAGACGCTTCGCGTCAAATTAGAGTTGCGGCCCCTGGCCGCCCTGAAATTCAGGCAAACTGGAAGGAAAGATAAAATGAATATCGGAACGATACTGTTGGTTGTCTTGATTCTTATTCTCGTGGGCGCACTGCCCACTTGGCCGCACAGCAGAAGCTGGGGTTACTTCCCAAGCGGCGGACTTGGGCTCGTTGTCCTGATTCTGCTCATACTTCTTCTTCTGGGCCGGATCTAGCAATCTGTAAAGTTAAAACTTTATAAACAATGAGGAGGAATGTCCATGAAAATCAACATGCTAATGAAGAAGTTGCTCTTATGTCTTGCCACGGTTCTGGTTTCGGGCGTTGCCATGGCTGAAACCAAACCTTTCAACTTAAGCCTTACTCCGGATGTCGCCGTCTATCCCCGGACTGACACAATCGAGGGGTTGACCCTCAGTGTCTGGGGTGAAAACCAGCAGACATCTCTGGCTCTGGGAATTGCCAACGGCACCGTTGGGGACAGTGCGGGACTGAGCTGGGGCTTCATCCTCGACTATGCGGACAAATATAAGGGCATTCAGTGGGCGGCTATCAACTACACCAAAGACAGCTTCCTCGGCTGGCAGTCCGGATTTGTGGACTATACCTGGGGAACCATGATGGGGTTGCAGGCCGGAGTAGTGAATTACGCGGGGCGTGTGACAGGACTGGAGTTCGGAATAGTCAATTATACCGAGGATGTGGATGCCGGACTCCAGATCGGGATCGTTAATATTGTCAGGAATAACAAAAGCTGGTTCAGCGATCTGCCGAACAGCTTGGCTCCGGCGATGATTTTCGTCAACTGGTGATTCTGAAAGACTGAGACCCGGCGCTGACAATAAACAATCCTATTCCTGAGTTAAAAAAAAGGGAGAATGAAAAATGAAAAACATTGAAAAAAATCAAATTGTAACCACTAAACCAATCAACAGTCTGGCGAAATTGAGCCTTCTGGTTTTGGCTGTCCTTGCGGTATGTTTTGTCACCGGATGCCGTCTGTTCACGATAGGCGGCTGAACGAACTCAGCGAGAACAAGTAAGCAGGGAGAATAGACATGCCGGAGTTCGGATCGCCCTTTTCAGGGCTGGCAAACGGAAGGAAGCTCACGGATGATGAGCTCGTAAGGGCAATTCGTTTCATGGTGTCCGCAGAGTACGAAGCGATTCAGCTGTACATGCAGCTTGCCGAGTCAACCGACAACAAGCTCGCTGTTGAAGTGCTCAAGGACATAGCGGACGAGGAACGTGTACACGCCGGAGAGTTTCTGAGGTTGCTCCGCGAGCTTGCCCCCGATGAGGAAAAGTTATATGCCGAGGGTGCAGAAGAAGTAGAAGAGGAAATCAAGAAAATGAGGAAATAAGGAATTTGTCTGCCATGAAAAAACACCATGTAATTATTCAATCAATCAGGCACGTCACCCATGACGTGCTGCAGATTGATGTTGAAAAACCCAGGCAGTTCCACTTCATTCCCGGGCAGGCCACGGAAATCTCCATCGAAAAAGAAGGCTGGAAGAACGAAAAGAGGCCATTTACTTTTACAAGCCTGCCGCAAGAGGATTATCTACAGTTCACCATCAAGACATATCCCTCGCACAAAGGTGTCACCAACGAACTCCTGCATCTGAAAAAGAATGATAAATTGATTCTGCACGATGTCTTTGGCGCAATTGCCTACAAGAAGGAGGGGCTCTTCATTGCCGGAGGCGCAGGTGTCACTCCCTTTATTGCCATTTTAAGGTATCTCCAGTCGAAAAATAAAATTGGCGGCAACAAGCTTATTTTTGCCAACAAGACAGAAGGTGACATCATATTAAAGACTGAATTTAAAAAAATATTAGGCGGGAACTTCATCAATATCTTGTCGGATGAAGAGGTGAAAGGATATTCACATGGGTATGTCACGGAAAAATTTCTCAAGGCGAATATAACTGAAACCTGTAAGAATATCTATGTGTGCGGTCCTCCTCCGATGATGGATGCGATAGAAAAGTTCTTGTCCAATTTACATGTTGATGCAAAATCAATTGTCAAAGAAGTATTCTAAAAAAGGAGAAATGTTTATGAAAATCAATATGGTAAGAGTGCTGGGCATTGTGGCGATTGCCGGTGTCGTGTTTTTTGTCGGCTGTGGAAAAAATGACGGGGTTGGGGAGAAAACTGGTGCCGCAGTGGATACGGCTGTGGATAAGACCGGCGAGGCTGTGAAAAAAGCGGCAACAGAGACAAAACACGCTACAGGCAAGGCGGTCGAGAAAACTGGTGCCGCAGTGGATACGGCTGTGGATAAGACTGGCGAGGCTGTGAAAAAAGTGGCAACAGAGACAAAACACGCTACAGGCGAGGCGGTCGAGAAAACTGGCGAAGCCTTGGATAAAGCTGGTGCCGCCGTAGAGAAGGTCGGTGCGGACATGCAGGAGTAGATGCGCCTCTCGTCGAAGCCCCGCAACTGAGTCGAATGAGTATTGATAAAGTAACAATTGAAGAAAAGTTATATGCCGAGGGGGCGGAAGAGGTAGAAGAGGAAATCAAGAAGATGAAGTAAGCGGGAAATATGGCAAACCATGAGTACGATCATTGCCAAAGACCAGCTCAACGCCGCTCATGTTGGCGGAAAATGAAGAAGCTGCGAATAACGGTTATTTTCCTGACTTTGATTGTTGTGACGGGAATCAGCGTCCGCATTGCTTTGCCGACAGTGCTTGTCGCCATAGCCAATAAGCAGCTTTCCAAGTATCTCGCATCTCCGGCGAAGTTAAAAACCGTTCACCTCGGGCTTCTCGACGGCCGTGTCACGGTTCAGGGCCTGACGGTCAGGCAACCGGACGGGTTTGGCGACGATCTGCTCCTTGACCTCCCGGAGGCCAAGGTTAAGCTGTCCGTCCGGTCTCTTTTCAGTTCACCGCTGACCGTTGACGAAGTCATGGTCAAAGATTTGACGGTTCACCTTATCCGCGACAAGGACGGCAAGGTGAATGTAACCTGCCTTCTCCGTCCGTTGAAGGGGAAACCGGCAACGACAGTATCCCAAAAACCTATATATGTCAGGAAAATCACCGCGAAGAATTTGACCATTCAATACACGGATTTCGCCTTAAGCAAAGAGCCGCTGGACATCAAAATCAACCAATTCGGCGCCGTAATCACCGACGTGTATCTGTATCCGGATCGCAGCCATGAGCAATCACTTCCCGGAAGGGCGGAGGCGACGGCGCGCATTGTCCAGCCCGGGTTCTCTGATGCCCCTATGGGAATAATAGCGCGTTTCGGATATTTCTATTCTGACCAGTCCATACCGGCCGTAAATGCCGCGATTCGCCTTGCCGGACTGGAGTTGCAGACGTTGCATGCTGTCGCAACTCAGGGTGCGGCTCCGGCCATTGGCGGCGACATAATGGATTTCAACGCGGATGTCTCGATGGCGCCCGAGGTGTTTAACTGCACCCTCGCCATCGTAACTCCAGCCGGCAACTCCCTGAGTCTGACATTGGGAGGCACTCCACGACAGCCGCTGGTGGACAAAGGCAGCATCAGTGGCATCCTTGGAGATAGGACGGGTGAAGCAGGACTGAACGCCCTCAAGAATATTGCGGACACAGGCGAAGAACTGCGTCGTACAGCAGTCTCCTCGGTTACGGTATTTGGCGCAGGCGCCGACAAGATGCTGACGGGAATTGCAACAGGTCTTTTCAGGGTCGCAACCAGAGTCTCCGAGGGGAAGATGTCTGAAGCGGGCGCGAACTTGCGGGAGACCACGCTGGAAAGCCTATCCAACACCAGAGAAATGGTTGGGACTACTGGCGCGAGTCTGTCGGATGGCGCCATGAAGACCGGGGTTGTCGCTGTCGGCAACGACTGCGCCAGGGAATGGCGTGCCGACATTCAGCGACGTTGGACAAGGAACTGGGAGGCTGCCTGTAAAAGCGTTCAGCAGAAGCCATTCCCGTTGCCCGCCCCCCCCGCATCCGAGTAAAGGAGACTGTCCCTTGCCGTGTTATGTGCTTCAGCGCTCGTTACGAGTGCTGATTCATATGGCCCTTCATTT
>JBAYFV010000315.1:0-4256 GCA_041666985.1 Victivallales bacterium | reverse complement strand
GGCTGTTCTTTTCTTTGTTTTATGAATCTGTTTGAAATTTGGAATTGAATATTGTTTGGTACTTGGAGTTTGGAATTTATTTTGGTATTAAAAGTTGCGGCCCTTTGGCCGCCTAATTTAAATATTGTTTGGGGCTTGGGTTTTGGAGATTGGAATTTATTTGGATGAGGTAATTTCAAAATTGCCGAAGGTAGGGCGGTTTCTCCGAAACCGCCGCCTCAGAACGGACGGCTCGGAGAGCCATCCCTACCTTGAATTCGTCAATTTTGAAATTGGCTCGGATATTCAGAGTTGCGGCTTTTAGCCGCCTAATTTGGTTTTTTTTAACTTCAGATTTTGAATTTGTTTCAAATTTCGTGTTTCGGATTTAAAAACGCACACACTTAAAACCATAGAATTGTAAAACAAAGACACTAAGGTGACTTATGGGAAAACCAAGAGGTTTTATTGAAATACCAAGAAAAGACCCGGGCTACAGGCCAAAGGAAGAACGTGTCCGCGATTTCAATGAAGTTGAAAAACGGTTTAATGATGATGAACTTCGCGAACAGGCGGCACGTTGCATGGACTGTGGAATACCGTTCTGCCATGGTTGCGGCTGCCCTTTGGGAAGCCTGATCCCGGAATGGAACGACCTTGTTTACCATGGACACTGGAAAGAAGCCTTGGATTTACTTTATTCAACCAATAATTTCCCGGAATTTACCGGCAGAATTTGTCCGGCACTTTGCGAGGCAGCCTGTACAGTGGGGCTAAATGATGAACCGGTATCTATTCGTCAAATTGAAATCAGTTTAATTGAAAAAGGATACAAAGAAGGCTATATAGTTCCCAAACCCACGGAGAAAAGAACAGGGAAAAAGGTGGCGGTTATTGGTTCCGGACCTGCCGGACTCTCCATTGCCGACCAGTTAAATCATATGGGACACAGTGTCACTGTCTATGAACAGGATCAGAAGGTTGGAGGTTTGCTCCGTTATGGAATTCCTGACTTCAAACTGGACAAAAAGATAATCAGCAGGAAGATTGATCTGATGGTGGCAGAGGGAGTGGTTTTTGAAACCGGGGTTACTATTGGGAGAGACATATCAACTAATTATCTTCTCAGCCGTTTTGACGCCGCCTGTATTGCCTGTGGAGCCCGTGAAGCGAGAGACTTGAAAATTCCGGGACGCGAACTTGACGGGGTTCATATGGCAATGGATTTTCTGACCCAGCAGAATAAGCGCGTCGGAAAAGAGAATTTTGCATGCAAGGAGATTGTCGCCAAAGGCAAAAAAGTGGTCGTCATCGGGGGCGGAGATACGGGTTCCGATTGCGTGGGCACTTCAATCCGCCAGGGAGCCTTGTCAGTTGTCCAGATAGAAATAATGCCGAAACCCCCGGAGATTCGTACAGATGCAACCCCTTGGCCTGAATGGCCTTATGTTCTCAGAACCTCAAGCAGCCATAAGGAGGGTTGTGATAGGATGTGGAATATAACGACAAAATCATTTGAGGGGGAAGGGAGAAAACTTAAACAGCTCCGTTGTGTGAGGGTCGAATGGGAAACCGATCTCATGGGTCGCCCGAAAACTTTCAAGGAAGTTCCAAACTCCGAATTCATTATTCAGGCCGACCTGGCTCTCATTGCAATGGGATTCACTGGCGCAGATAAAAAAGGAATGATTTCCGATATTGGAATAAAACTTGACAAAAAAGGTGCTGTTGCCGTAGATGAAACCGGTATGACCAATGTAAAAGGTGTTTTTGCCGCAGGCGACTCCGTTTCCGGAGCCTCCCTGGTAGTCAGGGCAATCGCCGCAGGCCGCACCCTGGCCTCAAATGTGAGCAAGTATTTGGGGAAATAACCATTGTACTTTATTTATTAGCTGACCCTTGGGGAAGTCAGAATAAGTATTCCCAAAACAAGGAAAAATATTCCCATTGCAGCTTTGCCTGCCACCACATTCTGTTTCGACCATTTCAACATGCTGGCAAGACCTGCTCCGGCATAGGCTGCTGCGAATATCGCAAGCAGCGGGATTATGAACATCACATTGTATAGGATGAGATATGAAAGCCATTTCAAAGACGAAGGATACTGTTTTGCCAGCAGCGCAAGTGCCGGCAGGTAGACCTGTCCGGTACACACGCTCTCAAGGAGAGTTACCAGAAATCCCGTCATAACCGCCCCTGCGGCAAGATGTTTGAAATGAGCACCTTCCCTTATGACCTTGTGAATCCTGGTTTTCACGGATTCCGGAAGCTGCAGCAATACACTGTTCGATAAACCGGTCTTCCAGTATAGCCAGGCATCGCGGAACGAGAGTACGGCAAAAATCATCAACAATGCAAACATCCCCCGGTTAAAGAAATCCTGAATAATCTCATATCCTGAAAACAGTTTGAAGAACCTCAATATTCCCAATCCCAGAAGCAGGTATGTGATGAAACATGCCGCGCAGTAGGCAGATCCGAAAAACACAAGCTTTCCGCCTTTGACTCCTGAGACCGCAAGTACGCTTATGAAAAAGACGAGGGTGGAGAACACGCAGGGGTTAATCCCATCCACCAGACCTGCGATCACTAGGGCTCCAAGAGTGATCCTGTCGGCATGTCTCTTCAGTATTTCCTCCTTTTCCGCAATGTTGCTTATCTTAAAGGAAGTGTCCGGGGCCTCTTGCTGTTTTAATGAGGACTCGATTTGTTTAAGAAGTCCGCCCTCTATGTTCTTATATCCGTTGAACGCATGCCTGCCGTTCACAACCATGCAGACCGTCTCGTTGCCCTGGATGTCCAATTTATCCCGGCGGTGGGCGAATCTGAGGAAGTTATCCATTACGGACGTATCATATTTTCCAATCTTGAATTTCCCCTTGAAATTCTCCTCGATCTTCGGGATTATGAACGTGTCTATCATTCGGCAGTCCCCGCAGCCGGCCTGGTGGAAATATTCGATGACTGCAATTGTAAAAGTTTTCCCGGATGCCGCCTTTTCATCCTTGCCGAGGTATTTCCGCCCTTGAGACGATGAATAATTAACGGGGGGCGGACTTTCCTGTCCGCCTTTTGAGTCAAGATTCGGAGGGCGGGAAAACCCGCCCCCCGTTGGAATTTGAATTTTGCAATTAGCGATGTTGACGGAAGGAACAATCGACATCGGGGGAACCGGATCCGCTATTGTCGCAGAAATCAGAATTTCCAGCGGCGGCCAGCCTTCAGGCTTCAAAACCGGAATCTTGATCCTGCATTTCATGTCTCCAAGGTTTTTTTCGGGTATGAACCCGAAAAAAACACTCAATCCTTTTTCATTCGAAGACGATGAGACTTCGACTGGATACCCGCATTCCGCCTCCGGTTTGCCGAACTCGGTTCCCTTCTCCGTGGGGACGACAAGAAATTCCCTCCTGCATGATGTTCCAACTTTCATCTTCCCCATGTACATGAGATTTGAAGGCTTTATTTCAGCGAAAGGAACAGATGTGCCGCTGAAGGTGAACATGACAAAGCGCTGTTTGGGATCGTTCGTCTCGACAAAGAAGTTTTTTGTGTACGGGCCGGAGAGCGTGCCCGGCACAAGCTTTAGCTTGATTTCGGCGGTTTTTCCCGGGGAGATTTCCTTCTCGGAGACGCTGATCTCGACGCATCCGCCGCAGGTCTTGTTAACGCCTTTTATGGCGAGAGGCTCGTCCCCGGTGTTTTCTATCACAAACGAACACATCTTTGAATCCTTGCCATAATGTGTTCCAATACTCTTGTTGTTATCACCTGATACTTTAACTGTTGGCACCGCATAAACGGGACATGAAAAGACAATCGCAAACATTGCAAGTATTATTTTTGCATACAATGAGGCTGAATTCATCATCGTTTCCACTGACTGATGTTTAATTATAATAAACGACAAAACTGTATGTTTTCCGTTAAATTTTTACTGTTTTCATTTTCTCCGCTTGATAATATCCGCACGATGATTACTTTTCAAACTTCCCATGCACCTCTTTTAACTTCATTAGGTTAGGTGGTTTGACTTGAAACTGAATCGGCATTGACAATCTGAAACCATTTCAAATCACTTGTTTTAATTATTGCTCGCCTAATTTATGCTTCTTATAACAATAATTGAAACAATTTATTAAATATTCGTACCTAATTGAGCCGATTTCAAAACTCAAATTTAAAGGAGCGCGGGTTTTCTTACCCGCGGAAATCTAACTCAAGCGGCGGACTGGAAAGTCCGCCCTCCGTTAGTTTTGAATCGGCTCAGGGTAGTT
>JBAYFV010000314.1:0-4273 GCA_041666985.1 Victivallales bacterium | reverse complement strand
TTTCAAAACTACCCTGAGCCGATTCAAAACTAACGGAGGGCGGACTTTCCAGTCCGCCGCTTGAGTTAGATTTCCGCGGGTAAGAAAACCCGCGCTCCTTTAAATTTGAGTTTTGAAATCGGCGCAATGGTCTGAAAGATAATAATGCCCAACCATTATCATCTTATCGTCAGATCTTCCTCACGCTTCCGCCTTCACGGAGAATCGGCTTGAAGATCTTGTCTGGAATTACGGATCTTCCCTTGATGCGGGCCATTACAATTTCCGCAGCGGCGGTTCCTATCTCCCTCTTGTACTGATCTACAGTGCTTGGGACGGGGGAGAGGAATTTTACGAAATCCATATTGTCGTAACCGACCACTGAAATGTCATCCGGTATTTTTATGCCTCTGACAGCAGCTTCGTCATAGAGCTCAAGCAACTGGAAATCACTGAAGCAGAATACAGCTGTAAATCTGCCTGTTTCCTGGATGAAGGAAGAAACATTTGGGAAAAAAGCAGGCTTTATTTTAGATTCACGCATTACATCAGAAAAGGCTTGCGCCCTTTTAAGGGTGGAGTTGCCGATAAATGCGATTCTGCGATGCCCCAGTCCGACTAGATATTCAGATGCAATGCGCCCCCCATGATAATTGTCATTGTAGGCGGCGGAAATCCCTTCTATTTTGGTGTTGATTGTCGCCACCGGAACGGTTTTGTTCAATTTCCGGAAATATTCAAAACTATTTTCCGCCCTGGATGTCGGGGCAATTATAAGGCCGTCAATGCCTTTTGCCATCATGAATTTTACCGATTCAAATTCCTTCTCCACCGAAGAGTGCGAAGTTGAAAAAATCATGTGATACTTCTCCTCCTCGATTTTCTCCTCAATGCCTGAGATGATTTTGAGCCAGAATGAAACATCGGGGGTTTCATATATCTGCACCCCGAGCAGCATTGTCTGTTTGGATGCGATTGCGCGGGCATGGAAATTCGGGATGAAATTGTTTTTCCTCATGACTTTTTCAATGCGTTCACACGTTGCATCGGCAAGGTTGTACTTCTTCGCCTTGCCATTCAAATACATCGAGGCGGCAGTCAGGGAAACCCCTGCCTTGTCGGCAATATCCTGAAGCCTCATCCTCTTGTTTTTCATCCCAAAATCCTTGTTGGTTTTTCTGTCCCGGAAAATTTTCCCTGCTGTCATTCAAGCACGAGCGCCCTCTTGCAGTCTCTTCATCTGGTTTATGCAGATCAGCAGCGATCTGGGCACATGGAAGAATGTCTTCCATTTCCCGCCCTTGTGGTAGTGGGTGGGGTCACCGCGCCTGTTTAGATAAGCATACCATTCACCATGCTGCAAGTCCCGGAAATGCTCCCATGACCACCTGTCCACATTTTCGAATATTTTCAGGTATTCGTCCCTGCCGCTCAGGCGATAAGCGAAAAGAGCGGCGATGGCCGCCTCATTGTGGGGCCACCACAATTTCATGTCCCATTGCAGTTCGATGTGCGGTTTGCCGAGGACATCCATGAAATAATATATCCCCCCATGGACAGGATCGGAACCGAACTTGTATAATCCCGAAACCGCCTTGCATGCCTTGTCTATGAGTTTTGCATCCCTCCTGCTTTCCGCATACTGGAGGACAAACCACATGGATTCGAGCCCGTGTCCGGGATTGATCATCCTCCCGTCGCACGACTCCAGATCGAATGTTCCGTCAGCATTCACGTTTTCAAAGATAACCTGGTACTTTTCGTTCCAGAATTTTTCCATTACGGTATCAACCGCGCGCCGTGTGTCGGCATCATAGTCTTCTGTTCCCAGATTTTCTTTCATGACACTGCCAAGGTTTGCAAGAATCATATAGCTTGCCAGAGAAAGACGCTTCTGTTTCCCGGGAAGGGATTTTTCCCATCTTCCCTTCGGGTTGGACATTCTTGAGATATAGGTGCGCATGGCGGAATCCGCTTCAACCCGGTATTTTTTTTCACCCGTCGCCTTGTACATCGCGGCAGCGCCCATGGCGGCAAAGCAGTCGGAAAAAATACTGTACGGCGCCATGGACGGCTCGCCCTTGCGGTTGAGCGCGAAATAATAGCTGCCGTCTTCCGCTTTGCCGTTCTTGGTCAGGAAATCATATCCCCGCCGCGCAATGTCAAGCCAGGATTCCTTGCGGTATTCGCTCATGTAAAGGGTTGCGAACATGTAGACGATGCGCCACTGCATCCACATGTATTTTTCGGTGTCGTAAACTGAGCCGTCGCGGTCCAGGAACGTAAAATAGCCGCCCATCTCCCTGTCAACGCAGTTCTTCTCCCAGAACGGAACCACCGATTCAAGAAGTTCCTTTTCGTAACGGTTAATGGTTTCATTCATATTTGCCATAAAAACCCTCCATTATGAGTTCACCCCCAGCCTTGCAAGTCAAGCTGTGCTAAAGTGCTTTAGTATAAAATAAACCATTTAAAATGGATTGCAAGACGGAATTAAAAAAAAATCCCGCCTTGAGGGCGGGATTTTCTGAAAGCATGGAAATATTTTATCTGGCGTAGAATTCGATTACTCTCATGAGCTCGACGCCGGACGGGTTTTCCTCAATCATCGGTTCCCTTACGACTTTCGCCTTGCAGTTTTCCCTGTCAAGTTCAAGGTAGGGCGGGATCTCGCAGTTGGTGGTTTTTGCGACATTCGCAAGAGAGGGATCTTTTTCGGCATTGATTGAAATCACCTGTCCGGGGTGGAGTCTGTATGACGGGCGATCGACAATTTTCCCGTCAACCAGAATATGGCGGTGCACGACACACTGCCTGGCCGCGTGAATTGACGGAGCAAGTCCGCTGCGGTAGACGGTGGCGTCAAGCCTGAATTCAAGATTGCGAAGGAGCTTCTGATCGGTCTGGGTTCTGCCCTTTTTAGCATCGATGAATGACAGATGCATCTGTTTTTCGCTGAGTCCGTAGTAAACCTTCAGTCTCTGTTTCTGAAGGAGCAGTTCTCCGAAGGTGGAAAGTTTGCTTTTTGAATTTTTCCCGTGCTGTCCGGCCGGATAGGGCCTTTTGTTGCTTGGGCATTTCGCTTTTCCCCAGATGCATGCACCCAGGCGACGGCATAGTTTGTGTTTGGCTCGATCTTGCATAATCTCCTTTTACTTTTTGTTTTTTACTTGCGGAAAACAGGTGTCAAGCTTAATTATGGAACCTGTTCCCCAGTTTTAGCGCTTCTGCCCTGTTACGGCAAAGCTGTGAAATCTAGCAGGGATTCGGTTTTATTCAAACCTGTATATGGAATTTAAGCGAACTACGCGAAAAAACGGTCTGAAATATCACATTCATCTGTCTTTCCGTGTCCTTCGCGCGCTTCGCAGTGATATAGTTTGTCCTTATGAAATATTCTGAAAAGCTCAAGAAACTTTCTGACGCGGTGCGGAAGCGGCTGGAATCCGCTCCCGGCTGTCACGACTGGGCGCACACATGGCGAGTCCTGCATAACGCCAGGATTATAGCCTCCGGTGAAAAAAACGCGGATATCCAAGTTGTAGAGGCTGCCGCAATCCTCCACGACATCGCCCGTCCGGAGGAATTGAAAAGCAAAGGGAAGCTATGCCATGCCGTAATCGGTTCCGAGATAGCGGAAAAATTCCTCAGGAAATGCGGATTTCGCAACGGTGAATTCATCAAAAAGGTCTGCAACTGCGTAAAAACCCACAGGTACCGCGGGGGGCATCGCCCCTTTCGTATTGAAGAAAAGATTGTCTATGACGCCGACAAGCTTGATTCTATCGGTGCTGTTGGCGTCGGCCGCGCCTTCCATTTCGCCGGCAGGATCGGCGCAAAACTCCACAACACTGAGAAAGAAGCCCTCGGTTCAAAATCATACAGTTCGGAAGATTCCGCCTACCGCGAATATCTGGTCAAGCTACGCCATATACACGGCAAAATGCTCACAAGGACAGGGCGCAGAATTGCAAAGCAGCGTTCGGACTTCATGCATAAATTCTTCAGGCAGCTGAATATCGAAGTGGATAAGCCTGATTAATATTTTTCCGCCAGTTCCACCATTTTCTCGTAATTCTTTATAACATTCGGCGAAAGCCGTCGTCCGTAAGGACATGCCGACGGCATAAGGACAAATCCCCTTCCGGTGCCCGCAGTGCCTTCGTCCAAAGCCTTTACTATTTTCTTTTCAAATTCTTCGGGCGCCAGGTTTTCAAGATCACTGGATTCAAGATTGCCGAACAATGTGAAATACCTGCCGTATTTCTCCCTGACATAGCTCAGTTCAACATTA
>JBAYFV010000313.1:0-4273 GCA_041666985.1 Victivallales bacterium | reverse complement strand
GTTTGAAGTTTGGAATTTATTTTGGTATTAAAAGTTGCGGCCCTTTGGCCGCCTAATTTAAAGAAATAAATTTTGCCTTGCAAAATTTATAATTTATCAGACTTCCCTGTTCAGGAATTCCACGCTCTCGAGCTTCAGCTTCACCGCGTTTGCGAACTTCGCAGCGTCCGAACCGTCAACAGCCCTGTGATCGGCGCTGACAGTGATTTTCATCATGTCCCGGATCACGATCTGTCCGTCTCTGGCAACCGGTGTAGGCATCGCCGATGACACTGCGAGGATCGCAGTTTCACCGGGATTGATAATCGCAGAGAAGTTCTCCACATTCAGCATTCCCATGTTGGAAATAGTGAATGTTCCGCCTTTCATTTCGTCAGGCTGGAGCTTTCCGGCACGCGCTTTTTCCGCAAGTTCGGAAACTTCCGCCTGAATCTCGTCAAGCGCCTTCCTGTCAGTGTTTCTGACAACCGGAACAACCAGTCCGCTCTCAAGGCTGACAGCTACTCCGATATTGACTTTCGACTTGTATTTCACGCTCAAGCCGTCGGTTTCCGCATTCAGCATCGGGAACTCTTTCAGGGCGAGCGCAACCGCTTTGATTATGAAGAGGTTTACGCTCATGTTTATCCCCTGATCCTTAAGGGATTTCCGCTTTTTAGAGACTTCCGTCATGTCAACCGAGACGGTGACATAGAAATGCGGAATCCGCTGTTTTGATTCGGTGAGGCGTTTCGCAATGACTTTCCTCATGTTTGAAAAATCGCGGGGCTTTTCAGAGGCGGCAGCCTTGACATCGGCAATGGTAACCCTGTTGTTTTCGCCGGTTCCCTCAACTTGGAGAAGTGAAAGCTTCTCCTTCTTTGCAAGATTGAACGCCGACGGCGTGATGAGCTTCTTCAGGTATCCCGACGACTCGAGATATCTTTTCACATCGGCTTCGGTGACTCTCCCGTTTTCCCCGCCGCTGCCGGGAACATCGTCCAGGCTGACAAGGTAATCCTCCGCGAATTTCCTTGCGCGCGGAGACGGATTGGGCTTGAAATCCGGAGTCGCAGGAGCGAATGGAACTCGCTGCGGCTGTAATGTCGCAGGAGCGGAAACAGACTGTGCGGATTTCACAGGTGCCGTGGCCGCTGCGGATTTCACTTCCGCAGGCTTTTTGACATCCGCCTTTTTCTCGACAGCCTTCGGGGCTTCGATTTTCGGGATCGCCTCTCCGGGATTTCCAATCACCGCGGCAGTCGCCATTACCGGAACTTCCTTGCCGGCCGGTATCACAATCTTCAGGAGCGTCCCTTCGAACTGCGACTCGACTTCGAGAACCGCCTTGTCGGTTTCAACCTCGAAAAGAATATCCCCTTTTTTTATCTTGTCGCCTTCTTTGACGCGCCATTTTTCTATCTTGACAGTCTCCTCGGACTGCCCGAGCTTGGGTATCGGAATTAAAGTTGCCATAAAAAAACTCCGTTTTTTTTGTATCAGAGCATCAAAGTGTCAGAGTGTCAAAGTCTAAATAATGACTTTAAATTCTGTCTTTGAGTGATTCTGAAAAAGCTTTTAATAAATAACCTGTTTCTTCCCTTATTTTATCTAATCTCACATAATCTTCTTTTGAAATAAATTCAAGTTCAAGAATCACTTCTAGAAGATATTCAGTTTCCACAAGTGACCTGTTCGATATATTAAGAAACCTTAAAAACTCCTTTTTGCTGTTGCTCGCATGTCCTTCAACAATATTTAAAGGAACAGAAAATGACGCTCTCCTGATCTGAGAAGTCAATACATATATTTCTTCCTTGGGAAAACTCTTGCTTGCCTTATAAATTTCAATTGCAAGTTCATGAGCTTTCTCCCAGATTTTTAATTTCTTATATCCTTTTTCTCTCATTGATTAACTCTTCCTTATCTTAAGCTCTGACACTTTGACACTAACGAGCAAAGCGAGTGATGACACTTTGACACTAACTTAGACAAGACTTTTAGCCGCAACAATCATGTCTTCCTCTGAAGGCAGGAAAGCTTTCTCAAGCGAATACGCCTGGGGGGCTATGCCGTTTTTCGCGCCGATTTTCAGTACGGGTGCGTCGAGATAGTCAAAACAATTGGCATTGACCTGTGAGACAATTTCACCGGTGAAGCTTCCAATGTCTATGCACTGGCTTATCGCAACGCAGCGGCCTGTCTTTTTCACAGATTCAAAAACTGTCTCCCAGTCGAACGGGACAAGCGTTCTCGGATCAATGATTTCGACGCTGATTCCCTCGGCCTCGAGCTTGTCGGCAGCCTTGACGGCATCGGGAACAGCCGGTCCCCACACGACAAATGTCACGTCTTTTCCTTCACGGACAATTTTCGCCTGGCCGAAAGGAATCAGATATTCCTCTTCGGGCACGACATCCTTCACGTTATACAGCAGCTGCCCTTCCACAAACACAACCGGATTGTCATTGCGGATGGCCGTCTTGATTAGTCCTTTTGCATCATACGGGTTCGAAGGATATGCGACATATGTTCCCGGAATATGGCAGAACATGGATTCAAGCGACTGCGAATGCTGACCGCCGTACCCTTTCCCGCCGCCGACACTGCAGCGGATTACCATCGGGACCTTTACATTTCCGCCTGTCATGTAGTGCCATTTTGCAGCCTGATTTGAAATCTGATCGGAAGCCATCAGCGCAAAATCCATATACATGAGTTCGACAATCGGACGGTATCCCGTCATCGCCATTCCGACACCTGTTCCGCAGATGCAGGCCTCGGAAATCGGAGTATTGAAGACCCTGCCGCGTCCGAAATGTTCGAGAAGTCCTTTTGAAAGCTTGAATGCGCCGCCGTAATCGGCCACATCCTCACCGTAAAGGACCACGCGCGCGTCACGGCTCATCTCTTCGACAATTCCCTCCTTGATCGCATCGCGGTAGTTTACCCTGCCCTCGGAATCGCGTTTGACAGTCGGCCTCTCTCCTTTTACACCGGTCTTCTGGTAAACTGCGGGCACTTTGTCGCAGACGCTGTCGGTGTACATGTATTTGATTACGTCCTTGGGATCCGGATCGGCCGAGTCAACAGCCCTGCGCGCGGCCCTGGCGTTACGGTCACTTACTTTTTTCTCTACGCCTTCAATGACATCGGCTTTGAAAATTCCTTCGTCAATGAGTCGTTTCCTGAATGCAAAAACAGGATCAACCTGTTTCCATCTTTCCTCTTCCTCCTTGGTGCGGTATTCGTTTCTGGGATCGGAAAGGGAATGCCCGTAATAACGGTAGGTGTCCAGTTCCAGAAGAACCGGGCCGTTGCCGTCCGTGGCCATTTTCTTCGCCCTCAGAATGGCTTCGCGAACCGCCATGACATCCATTCCGTTCACTATTTCAGCGTGCATGTTGTCATTGTCGAATCCGGCGCCTCTCCTGGCAAGGGCGTCAATGCCTGTGACTTCGCCGTCCGCGCGTCCGGTCATCCCGAAGTGGTTGTTCACTATGCAGAATATGATGGGGAGTCCGAAATTTATGCTTGTGAGCTTCTTGTTTGTGAACTGATCCTGTGACGCCCAGTTGAGAGATTCGAGGACGACTCCGTTCGCATACGCGCCGTCACCGGCGAAACAGCAGACAACCTTGCCCCTGTTGTCCTTGTTGATGTCAATACGGCTTGTCATTGCCGCACCGGTTGCGATTGGAACTCCTCCGCCTACAATTGCGTTGGCACCGAGATGCCCGACCCTGAAATCGAATATGTGCATGCCGCCGCCGCGCCCTTTTCCGTAACCCGCCTCTTTTCCGAAAAGCTCGGCGATGGTTCTGAAGACATGGTCTTCCATCACGGCTTCAACAAGCGCCTCGCCTGCGAGGTTCGCATATTCCGGACAGCGTTCGCGGAGCTGCTGCTCGTTCATTTTCCTTATTCCGAAATAGCCCTTTGCGATCGAGTCGCCATGGCCGCGGTGTGTGGATGTTATGTAGTCGGTAAGGTTAAGGGCGGTACATGCGCCGGCCGCCGTGGCCTCCTGTCCGATTGACAGATGTGTCGGCCCCCTGTATTCATATTCCTTGATGCATTCATAGGCGCCGGTGCGGAGCTTGAGGATCATTTCCTCGAACTCGCGGATCACGAGCATCGCCTCATACATCTCGAGAATCTCGTTTTTCGTGACCGTACCGTCCTTCAACTCGTCCCTGATCATCTTGCCGTAGGTGTAACCTTCAATCGGCTTGATCTTGATTGTCCTCTTCTTGAAATCCGGACCCAAATCGCTGTAATAGTTGCCCATTTT
>JBAYFV010000312.1:0-4289 GCA_041666985.1 Victivallales bacterium | reverse complement strand
CTATGGGCATCGCGGAATTCAAAAAAGACACGGTTTATCGGAAGTTGCGGAACTCCATCATTCATGGGGCGTATCTGCACAACCACAAATTCCCGCGTGAGCTTGATTTCTCGAAGGAGCTTGGTGTGGGCAAAGTGACACTCCGGACGGCGTTGGAAAAGCTGGAAGGGGAGGGGTTGGTGGCTCGTTTGCCGTCGCGAGGCACTTACGTGACTTACAAGAAAGGCCACGGTGGCGAGAGCGGGTGCGTTCTCTTGCTTACTGATGAATCCGGGGGGATGGAAAACCCGTATCTCTATATATTGCCGGGATTACAGGAGCGAGCTGCGGAGATTTCCCGAAGAACCACGACTTGCCCGGCGCGGTATTTGTTGTCCCAGAGCGTCCCCGAATTGAGGGGCATGGTTTGCTCGAACGACATTGCCGGCGCTGTGATCCTGGGCGCCAATTTCAATGGCAGCGAACCGCTTATCGGCGCGCTGAAAAACATGAACATCCCCGTGGTGATCGCGCACGCCGTTGCCGGGGATCGTGAAATCACCGGTTTCGCGACCGTACGGTCGGATTTCCGCGCCTCATGGAAAACGGCCATTCAGCATCTCGCCGAGCGCGGGCATGAGAAGGTGGCCACTTTGATACTTGGCCGCGCCGGCAAGAACATAAGGGATTATTCCGAGGATGAATATCTGGGGCTTCTGTCCAGTTTCGGAATGGATGCGGACAGGGAACTGATTCTCAGAGCCGATTACGATGGAAAGAGCGTATGCCGCGAGATTAGCGCGTTCTTCAAGAAGTCCGGGGCTAAGCCGACGGCGATATTGTGCTATTCCGATTTCATGGCGATCTACCTGTATGAGACACTGAAAAAAATGAAGATAAGGGTTCCACAGGACATCGCCGTGATGGGATATTGCGGTTACCCGGGAGCGGCGTTGATGTCGCCGACGCTTTCCACCGTAGATTTCCAATACGCCAGGATCGGGGCGGCGTCTCTAGATCTCCTCGCCGCGTCGGACAAGTGGTTCGGCTCTGACGCCGTAGCCGCCGCGCCGGAAATCTTTATCGATCACGTTTTGCGGGAACGCGAAAGCTCAAGCATCAGAAGAATAGAAAAAAACTTTAAAAACGGGAGAGGGATATGAAAAAGCGGGAGATAATGCAATTCACACTCGTGGAGCTTTTGGTGGTTATTTCGATAATAGCCCTTTTAGCTTCGATTTTGTTGCCGGCGCTGAATAAGGCGAAACAGCAGGCGAACCGGATCGCCTGCGTGTCCAACCTCAAGCAGTGTGGTGCCGCCACCTATAGTTATGTTGATGACTTTCAAGGATGGCTGCCGTTCTCATATGACACGGTAAATACGAGTTACTCGGGCTACGCCACGGCCGGAGGGCCGGCGTGGTTTTATCTGCTCGCCCCCTATGTCAACCTGGAGCCACGCGACGGATTCTTTTACGCATTGGGGAAAACCTACGCGGCAAGACCGAAGCAGCCAGTAGTATTCACCTGTCCTGCGCACAGGTTGGAATATCCCAACAACTGTCCCACGTCATATTCGCCTGGGATCAGGGTGGCCCTCCGTGCGCCATTGGCGAATAACCTGAATCGCGGAAAAATGCAGATGGTCAGGCAGACTGCGTCCAAGGCGTGGCTTAACGAGTGGCAGATGGCGGATGGGACAAACGTGGAATATCCGTCGGTCTCGCTGAACGAAGGAAACATAATTCCCGGACATGCCAATAATTTTTTCGGGACACGGCACAATGGCAGCGGCAATATTCTCTTTTTTGACGGGCATGCCGACTGGGTGTCGTTGCCGGATGTAATGTCGCCGAGTCCAGGCACGATAGTTGTCCGTGGCATTTTTGACACGTATGATAATAATTGACGATTCCGGGAAAACAATAAACAGAGGAGTGGATAATGACATTCAAGCGAGGGTATTTTTTCGCGCTCTGCGCGACACTGACGGCGATTCTGACTTCGTGTGTGGTGAGCGGTGAGAAGGCGGCACCGACGAAAAGGGCGGAAGTGGCTGCGATGAAGGACTTGGACGGCGGCGGCGTGTCCGTGTCTCTGTCGCATCTTGGCAAGACTCAATACCGTGCGGTCGGAGACAATCTCATCAAAAACGGCGGGTTCGAGTTGACGACCGCTTCCGGAGAAGCGGAAGACTGGAAAAACTCTTGCTGGGTTTATACGACCGACAATGAGGAACGCAACCGGCTGAGACCGGCGATTGAGAAGATTTCGTCTAGAAAAATCAGTGTTGCGGAAAAGGCTGAAGGAGCGAATGGCGCGTTTATAAGCTGCTCCCCCGAAGCGGCGGCGATCAGGGGCGCCGCCTTGCCGGATTTTAGCAATAGGTTTTACCAGTATGTCAGCATTCCCGCCGTGCCGACATCAAAAAAATTACTGTTGAAATTCAAATACCGATTCCGGCCTGCGGACACCAAGGGGAATAACAGTCTCGGCATCCTTGTCGCTTTCTATGACAACGCCGAAAAACCATGGCAGGGCAAGGAAACCGGCAAATATTTCTTCAAGACCTCCAGCGTTTCCAAAGACTGGAAAGACGACTCAGCCGTCTTTATGCTTCCGGAAGGCGCGAAATCAATGATGGTTGATTTCCGAATGTACGGTTGCGGCGAGGTTTCTCTCGATGATGTGTCTCTGTGTCCGATAGCCGCAGACGAGGGGGTCGTCATGAAGCTGGTTCCCATGGATTACATTGACAACGGCTTTTTCCTGTCGTCAGGGCAGCCGGGCATAATGACCTTCGGGTTTAAGAACGAAAAAGGGATTCCGCCGGGGAAGCCTTTCGCGTTTGTCGAATTGCCTGCGGAAATAAGAATGGAATCGGTGAACACGCCCTTGAAGATCATTGCCGCCGACAAGGCTGTCCGCGGCGCGGAGGCCGTGACGGTCTACAAGATTGATATTGGCGGCATCAAAACCTCTTTCGCCAGGGACTCATACCTCACTTATCAGGCTCTCTCCGTTCTCGCGATGACTTCGCTCCCGGAGTCCGACATGGCATATCAGGGACGTTACTGGTACGAGGACGGCGACTACAAGACGGCCCAGATGCCTTTCGACATTAAAATCATCGCACCCGTCAAGGCGGCGAAGCCCGTCGTTTTCCAGAGTGGGACGATGTTTGCCCGACAGAACGATTTCCCCGACCAGGCCGCACTGGAAAAACTCGCCGCTTTTTACTCCGGCTGCGGGTTCAACGTGGTTCATGGCGGTTCCAGCCCGGGGTTTTCGGCGATCGTGAAGCGGCTGGGCGTCAAGCGTTATATTCAGCCGTACTGGCTGTGCAACGGCTATCGGATAGGACAGGCGAAAAAGCCGGACGGGACCAAGTTCATGAAAGCGGACGGAACCTTCTTCACCGACGGCGGCATGGACTCCATCTGCCCTGTTGAGGTTTACAATGAGGGGGATTACTACAGGGCGCAGGTTGTCCCGGCCCTCCGCAAGCTGATCGTCGAGGATGAGTCCGCCGACTCGATTATGCCGAACTGGGAGCCGTATTACTATGATCACAAGGGCTGTTTCTGTCCCAACTGCAAAGAGGAGTTCGTCAAATTCAGCGGCTTGGACAAAAGCGAGGTCGAGAAATTGTGGCCGACGGATATTGTCACGAAGCACAGGGATCATTGGATGAAATTCCGCAGCGTTCAGCACGGAAAGATGATGGTGACGTTCGAGAAGACCATCAACGCCCTGGGCAAAGAGGCTGGGATCGAGTCCCACTTTATCCCAGAGATCGCATGGAGCCAACTCATCGAATCGGACAACGCTCATTTCGCCCAGTACAATCCGGTGGATTACATGGATAAACTGCCCGTGATCGACCCGTGGGGACCCTACATCTTCCATCAGGCGTCCAAGACGTATGAATACAACACCGGCGTGCACCTGATCACCTATTTTGCGGCGCGGGCCAACAAGGAGTTTGTCGCCAAGCGTATCCCCGATCCGGCGAAACGCCCGAAACTTATCGCATTGCCGCATGGCTTGCAATGCAACGACTGGGTGACCGAGCCGGAGGCCATCGCCTTCGACACCCTCTGTTTCTTCGTCAACGGCTGGGAAGGCTCCATCGCCTATTATTTTCCCGCCGGGTACGACGCCCGTTACTGGAAAGCTCTTGCCGAAACCAACAACGCCGTCGCCGCCTTCGAGGTTTTCACACTCAAAGGAAAGCGGATTGATTTATCCAAGGCGACCCCGTTGACTCCGTTGCCTCCGGTCAACTGCCCGGAATACTGGAGTGAGGG
>JBAYFV010000311.1:0-4307 GCA_041666985.1 Victivallales bacterium | reverse complement strand
TTACTTTTTCCGCCAGGTCTGCATTGGAAACATGCTGGATATAATTTTTACGCAAATAATCCGCCGTTTGTTTTATCTTGGGTGCGAGCGTTGGCTTCTGTACAAAAGTATCCAGAGGCAATTGCATGACAGCATGGTAGATCAAAGCGCCCAGCTCGAGCGGAAGCAGAGGTTTGGAAGCATTGTCATTCGCAGCCAGGCTACATGTTTTGTGGATGAGTTCCATCATGCAGGGATCATTTTTCACAGTGTAAACCCCTGGCGGCACAATGGCAAAGGGGATATTCAAGTTAAAATGAAAGTACAACTGCATAAATGGCCGCCGGTTACGCGATTCAATTAAGGCGCCGGGTGCAATTAAAATTAAGTTTTCCCGGCCAAGCTGCCAAGTATTGCCGTCACAGTGAATTGAACCACCCCGGCGATCGCCGGTCCAGTAACAGTGCCAATGCGGGAAGACAACATTTGGGAAATTCCACTCCTTCACCAGCCTGTACCGATAGTGCAGAAGCCGGAAATTAAAATTAATTATCTGGTCGCGCATGTGATTCGCCTTTTACCTTATTCATATCGCCCATCAGTCGGATCGAAAAAAATCCAATCCGCAATCTTGCTCGCCAAAAGCTAAATTTTCACCCGTGCGGAGTATAGCTTTGACATATGATTTCAGATTCTTCCGTTTTCTAACATCGAGCTTCCGGTTTCGAATGATTTTTCTTGGGGGGAGTTTGAACATCCCATATTTGCGGCTTCGTCATGAAAAAAACAGGCGGAGAGATGGAGGAGGTCTCCTTTTACCGGCTCCAGGGTCGGCACTTCATTCCTGCATTTCCCCCTTGCCATGGGGCATCTCGGGTGGAACGGACAGCCCGAGGGAGGATTGAGGGGCGAGGGGACGTCGCCTGGAAGAATTATCCTCGCCCTTTTTGCCGCAGGGTCTACAACCGGCACTGCCGAGAGCAGGGCTTTTGTGTACGGGTGGCGCGACCCGCCCGTCACATCGGAACTTCTTCCGCTTTCAACGATTCTGCCCAGGTACATGACCATGATTCTGCGGCTTATGTGTTCCACAACCGCGAGATCGTGGGCGATGAAAAGAAAAGCGACTCCTGTTTTTTTCTGTATCTCGATCAGGAGGTTTATTATCTGCGCCTGAACGCTTACGTCCAGAGCTGAAACCGGTTCGTCGGCGACGATAAGCTCGGGTTCGACGGCAAGCGCCCGAGCAATCCCGATTCTCTGTCTCTGTCCGCCGCTGAACTGATGAGGATAGCGCAACATGTGTTCCGGGCTGAGTCCGACCATTTCGAGCAGTTCGGCAATCCGCTTTCTTCTTCCGTCCCTGTCAAGGGGCGTGTGGATTGAAAGAACCTCGTCAAGCGCACCGCATACGGTCATTCTCGGGTTCAGGGAGCCGTAGGGATCCTGGAAAATCATCTGGAACTTCCGTCTCGCCTTCCGGAGTTCCCTTCCTCTGAGGGACGTGATGTCCTGACTGTTGAGGAAAACTTTTCCGGCGGAATGTTTTTCGAGCCGTATGATTGTCCTGCCGAGGGTGCTTTTGCCGCAGCCGCTTTCCCCGACAAGCCCCAGTGTTTCACCGGCCTCAAGCTCGAAGGAGACATTGTCAACGGCGCGGAGATGCCTGTCCGGACTGAAAATCGGCCCCCTGACCGGATAGGATGTGCTTAGTTTTTCTACCTTGAGTAATGGCATCTGCAGGAATGTCCTTTGTGTTTTTCCAGGATTTCAGGAACAGTTGAAGCGCAGAGAGCCTGTTTTTCCCCGGAAAGTGATGCTGCGAACGGACAGCGTCCGTAGAACCTGCAGCCGCCGGGATAATTCGCCGGGGAGGGGACGTTTCCCGGTATGGTTGCGAGTCTCCCGGAGATGTGTCCGAGTTTTGGAACAGCCGAGAGCAGCGCAAGCGTATAGGGGTGAAGCGGTCTCCCCATAATCTCGGGAGTTTCCGCGCTTTCCACCACGTGCCCCGCGTACATGACGACAACCCTGTCGGCCATGTCGGCGACGATTCCCAGATTGTGTGTGACAAGTATTACCGACATCCCCTTCTGTTCGCGTATTGAACGGAGGAGTTCGAGGATCTGCGCCTGTATTGTAACGTCGAGCGCCGTGGTCGGTTCATCGGCGACAAGCAGGTCGGGTCTGCTGGCCAGCGCCATCGCAATCATGATTCTCTGCTGCATCCCCCCGCTGAGTTCGTGGGGATAGCACTTCATTTTCCGTTCGGGTTCCGGAATTCCGACCTGGCGCAGCAAAGATATTATCTCGTCACGGACATCCCCGTCGTCCTTCGTTCCGATTCTGAGGTAAATTGATTCCGCGATCTGGTCTCCGACCCTGAATACGGGGTTAAGGGAGGCGGAAGGCTCCTGGAAAATATATGAAATCCTGTGTCTGCGAAATTCGCGCAGGTCTTTTTTCCCGAGTGCGAGGATGTCGTATTCTTTTTCGCCGTGACGGAATGTTATGGAGCCCGACGAATATACGCCGGGAGGTTCGGGGACAAGCCGGGCAAGGGCCATGCATGACACGCTTTTGCCGCAGCCGCTTTCCCCGACCAGCGCGAGGATTTCACCCTTTGCGACGGAGAAGGAGGCTTCTGTAACGGCGGGCAGGGCTCTGCCGCCAACAAGGAAATCCACCGACAGGTTGTTTACTTCAAGCAAATACATTTTTTCTTCCAATGAATTCAACGTGCGATAAATTGCGCCACTGCGAACCGGTTAAAAATAAGCGGAAAATTCCGAAATACGAATTAAAAAATGCCATAATATTGTCTTTAATTAGTAATTTTACGTTTGCAAGTTATTTTGTATTCTCGTTTTTGTGAAAATCATTTTGTCATATCAAGAAAAAAAAACAAATGAAAAACGTTGTAATAACAGGAAGGGGGCTCATTACTCCGCTGGGCAACGGCCTGGTTAAAAATGAGGAAGCCCTTAGAAACGGACGTTCAGGCGTGATCTTTGTTCCTGAGTGGAAGGAGATCGGGCTTGAAAGCCAGGTTGCGGGTCTTGCCGATCCCGAGCCACAATGCCCGCTTCTCAATCAGAAGAACATGCGTTTCATGACCCCCAACACCAAAATGGCGGTTGCGGCAGCCTGGGAGGCTCTTAATGAGGCGAAACTTTCGCTTGATGAAATCCGCGGGAAGAGGATCGCCGTAATTCTCGGATGCGCGAGCAGCGCATACCAGCAGATTTATGACGGTGCGAAACTGGTCGCCGAAACCAGGAAAGTCAAGAAGCTCAGTCCGTTCACTGTTCCCAGGGTCATGGCTTCTTCCGCTGTCTCGAATCTTTCCCTCAACCTCGGACTTACCGGTGAAAGTTACGATATCAGTTCCGCGTGTACAAGTTCGGCCCATGCGATAATGATAGCGGCCCGGCTCATTGAAGCCGGCGTTTACGACATGGTCATAACGGGCGGAGCTGAAGAGACAAGCTGGGTGCATGCGCTGGGTTTTGACGCCATGCGCGCGATGTCGAGGGGGTTCAATGACAGGCCGACGCATGCGAGCCGTCCGTTCGACAGGTGCCGCGACGGATTTGTAATGGCCTCCGGTGCCGGCATCCTGATAATGGAAACGGCAAGACATGCGGCCGCACGGGGAGTGAAGCCGATTGTCAGGCTCAGCGGCATCTCCGCCAACAGTAACTCCACGGACATGGTTGTTCCGGATCCCGAATCAAGCTGTTCGGTAATGAAGATGGCGATTGAAGACGCCGGACTCGACGTGAATGACATTGATTACATAAATACGCACGGTACAAGCACCCCGACCGGCGACCCTCTGGAAATGAGGTCAATAAAACTCCTCCTGGGTGATTCCGCCGGAAAGGTCGCCATTAACAGCACGAAGTCCATGACAGGCCACATGATTGGGGCAACCGGGGCGGTGGAGGCGATATTCTGCACGATGATGATGGAGAAGGATTTTATCTGCCCTTCCATAAATCTCGACAATCCTGAACCGGAATTCGGCTGGGCTGACTTGGTCCGCGAATGCCGTACAGGCGTCAAGGTGCGCCATGCCCTCAGCAACAGTTTCGGTTTCGGCGGAACAAACGCCTCGCTTGTCTTCTCCATCTGAATCGAGCTGAAAAGTGCCTGCAGTTTCCAAGATGCCGAGTGTCCACGTGTCCAAGCCTAAATTAACATTAAGGAATTTCAAAGTTTATGAATATCCAATGGTAATTCAAATTCCAATTTCCAAATTCCAAAGCACAGATTTCAAATGAAGAAAAATTCCAAACTAATAAAAAAACAATATAAGAACATGC
>JBAYFV010000310.1:0-4317 GCA_041666985.1 Victivallales bacterium | reverse complement strand
CGAAGGCGGCGATGTTCAGGGACTACACCTGCTGGAAGGGGACTCCAGGAAAATCCTTTGAGAACATAGTGAAGCTGGCCGTCGTGCTTGACGGGATAGTGGACGAGTTCAAGATGGATGCGCTTTCATTGCGGTGCTGGATCGAGCTTGAGAAGGAGCTCAGGATTTCACCGTGCGTCATCCTGAGCGAGATGAACAACCGCGGAATACCGGCCGCATGCGAGCTCGACGTCTGCAACGCCGTGGCAATGAGGGCGCTCAGCCTGGCTTCCGGAAACCCTGCCGCATGTCTCGACTGGAACAACAACTATGCGGATGACTCCGACAAGTGCATTCTCTTCCACTGCGGCCCGGTCCCGCAGAAGATGATGACGGGAAAGGGGCGCATCGCCGACCACCCGATGTTTGCGAAGGCGCTCGGCGCAGGATGCGGATTCGGCTGCAACACCGGCAGGATATCGGCATCACCGATCACATTCTCAAGTGCGAAGACACAGGACGGCAAACTCCACTTCTATCTGGGCAAGGGCGAGTTCACCGAAGATGTTGTCCCCGAGGAATTCTTCGGGTGTGCCGGAGTTGCAAGGAGCGACGGACTCCAGAAAAAACTCCAAGCTATTGGATATGACGGATACAGGCACCATGTCAGCGTCACTTTCGGCGAAGTAGGCAAGGCCATGAATGAGGCCTTCACAAGATACCTGAAATACGAGTGCATGCCGTTGGACGACTTCAGCGTCTGAAAATTTGAGAAATCCCCCAATTGAAGTATATTATCCGCAGTTAGTGGAAGAGGAGTAAAATTTCATGAAAAATGCAATGACAATCAATAATGTTCTTGAGATAGCGCAAAAACTGCCCATTCAGGATCAGGAGGAATGCGTTTATCTCATTTCGAGGAGAATAATTGATGAGAAACGGAAAAAACTTCTTATTGAAGTCCACAAGGCTGAAGCGGAATACAATTCAGGGAAAGCAAAGCAGGCAGCCGTTGACGGAATAATGAAGGAAATTCTTTCTTGAAAAGAAATCTCGTAAACAGCCCCGCATTTGTCAGGGCGGCTAAAAAACATATCAAGAAGAATCCGGACAAGGCGGAAGATTTTAAAACAGCTCTCGAAAAACTCTCCGAAAACGCATTTGCCCCTTCATTGAAAGCCCACAAGCTTTCTGGAATTCTTGCAGGTAGCTGGGCATGTTCAGCCGGATATGATTTGCGGATAATCTTCAAATTCGTGGAAAGTGATGGCAAGGAGAATATTCTGCTTCTGACAGTCGGGGCACATGACGAAGTGTATTGATTAAGGCGGGCTTCGCCCGCAACCCAAACTCGAAATCCGAATGTCTAAATCCGAAATTAATTAAATTTCAAATGTTTCAAACATTGTTTTGAAAATTAAGATTTTCTTTTTTTTCGGGCTTGTTTCGGATTTCGTGCTTCGAATTTCGGATTTTATATACGCTTAAGACATAGAACTGTAAAACAAAGACACTAAATGCAGGAATATACATACATTGTTCGAATATATCCATTCCATAAATATCCATGGCGGTGTAACATAATGCGATGAAGAACCAGAGTCATCCCATAGGATGACGGATGGATGACTGGGTGGTGTAAAAAAAGATGCCCCAGTGTCAAAGTGGACAAGTTGCCAGGTGAATTTGTAATTTGAACTGGGACACTCGGTCACTGGGCATCTTGGAAACTGATATCGCAACCATCCATGGGATGGCAAAGGAGGGCGCATCATGAGTCTTCTCGGGATAGATGTGGGAACAACAGGGTGCAAGGCCTCGGTGTTCAGCGAGGACGGAGCTCATCTCTCGTCCGCGTACAGTGAATATCCGACCCTGCGAAATTCGCAGGGGGAAGCCGAACTCGACAGCCTCCAGGTGTGGGGGAAGATAAAATCTGTCGTGCGCGAGGCTGCATCAAAGGCGGGAAACGACAAGATAAGCGCCCTTTCGGCGAGCTCCCTCGGGGAAGCCCTTGTTCCCCTCTCGTCAGACAGGAAAATACTCGGCAATTCAATTCTCTGCTCCGACACGCGAGGCGGGAATTATGTGGAAGAGCTCAGGAGAAATCCCGGACAGGAGAAGTTCTACGGGATCAATCCGAACATACTCGGGGTGAACTACAGCTTGCCAAAGCTGCAATGGACAAGGGACAACAACCCCGGACTTTTCAAGAGAACGGATCATTTCCTCCTGTGGGCGGACGCAGTCTGTTTCCTTTTCGGGGCCGTGCCGGTGGCGAGTAATTCACTTGCGAACAGGACGCTGCTCTTCGATATCCATCGTCAGGACTGGTCGGATCATCTGCTTGGACTGACTGGGATTCCGAGAGGGAAGCTGGGCGGGATTGTCAAAGGCGGAACTGTCATAGGAACTGTTTCAGACGGGATGTCCGATGAGTTGCTGCTTGGAAAAGGTGTGAAGATAATTGCAGGCGGACACGACCAATGCTGCAACTCGCTGGGGAGCGGCAGCATTTCCGCGGGTTCCGCAGTATGCGGGATCGGAAGCTACGAATGCATAACCCCATGCTTCGGAAAAATCCCGCCGCCCGTGGCGATGTTGAAGACTGGCCTGAATGTGGAGGATCATCTGATAAGCGGACTCTATGTGTCGTTCATATACAACCAGTCGGGAACCCTTGTCAAATGGTTCCGCGACACTTTTGCATCATCGGAGAAATCAGGAAAAACCGACATTTACGATCTCCTCTCCGGAGAGATGCCCGAAGGGGCGACATCACTGCTCACTCTTCCGTATTTCGAACCGACAGGCTCCCCGCATTTTATTTCAGACGCCTCGGGAATCATAGTCGGACTGAAAACATCTACGACGCGCGGTGAAATCCTCAAGTCAATAATGGAGTCAACGTCATATTATTTTGCAGACAGCATTGAATCTCTCGGCAGGCTGGGAATCAGCACTGAAGAGATCGTAGCCACCGGCGGTGGCGCAAAATCCGACAGCTGGCTCCAGATAAAGGCTGATATTTTCGGAATACCGTTCACGAGGCTCAAGATAACCGAAGGGAGCGTCCTCGGAGCTGCGATGCTCGCGGGAATTTCCACCGGGAAATTTTCAGCGGAGGAGGCCGTAGGCATATTTGTAAAAAAGGACAGGCGCTTCTGTCCGGACAGCCGGAGACATGAATCATACAGGGAACGCATTGGAATATACAGGAAACTGTTCCGGGCCAACCGTGAAATATTTGCCGATCTGAAGGGAGTGAGTTAAATTCAAATAAAAATGGAAGTATCTACCTGAGGGAGCTAGACTATTACACACTGATTTTAACTCAAAAAGAAAGGGATCAAACCATGACGCACGTCAAAAAACCGGAGAAGACGGGGCAAAGGCCGTCGAATTGCAACCTGTTGCAGGTTAACATGTTCACGCTCGTTGAATTGCTGGTGGTCATAGCGATCATAAGCATTCTCGCCGGCCTGCTGCTCCCGGCTCTGAAAAATGCCAAGGACGCGGCGACATCGATCAAGTGCGTAGGCAACCTGAGGCAAATTTCGCAGGGGGTTTTATCGTATGCCGGCGACTTCAACGGCTGGGCTCCTACTTATGGTGATATTGTCAAATATAAAACCTGGCCCATAACCTTGACTGAACTCGACTACACTCCTGGCGGGCAGACGGCGACATTTAGTCCTGCGAAAGGCATATATATATGCCCGTCCCAGCCAAATCCAGACTCGAAATTTGGGTATCCCAGCGATAATTTTCCACCGTTCGGAATTTATTTCGGCAACAATGTCGCCGGATACTGGCACGGCACGCACTACGGCATAAACAACTACTTTTCATACACCGAGCCGTTAGATCCCACGGAATCCCAAAAGAGAATACAAGTCACCTCGGTGAAAGACCCGTCGAGGAAATTTTTCATCGGCGACGAGAGCACCGCTGGCATCAGCATGATAAAATGTCCGAGTTTCGGTACTAACGCGCTTATCCTAAGGCATTGCGGGAAAAGGATATGGAATGTATCATTTGCCGATGGTCACACAGATTCTTTGCCGCCGGCGTCTTACCCATTTAATTCCTGGAGCGACATTTTCGCCCCGTAAAGTTTCCATTATCCATGTTGTCAAAAGAAATTCAATATCATAAAAGAGGAGTAAAGGAGCCCGATGAAACTATCAAAGAGGTGGATTGTAGAGATGTTGCTTGTGCTGTGTATTGGCTCAACCCTGCATGCCGCACAGAAAGAGGGCGAAACATTGACGCTGGTTTCGGGTGGCAAACCCGCCTGCGTGATTGTCACCCAGGCCGATCCGAAACAGGGCAAGG
>JBAYFV010000309.1:0-4322 GCA_041666985.1 Victivallales bacterium | reverse complement strand
GACTTTGCGGTTGAGCTTTTTCAGGATCTCCGCAAGCCGGAGCGCGCTTCCCGGAGGAACAGACGTATCTTTCCCGCCGGTCGTGAACGCTATCGGCATGGTCAGGAGTTCCGGCCAATATTCGGCGCTCCTCTTTTTATATTCCAGCGGTATCCTGTCCTTCGAACCGCCGAACGACTCCGATATCGCATCCTGGAAATTTACATACTCCAGATGGTTGGCCTGTCCGTTTAAGGATGCAACACCGTCAACCATGTCAGGATGAAGCGCGGCAAAGGAAAGAGCCGAAGTGGCGCCCATCGATCCGCCCATGGCGAATACCCGGTTGATCTTGTATTTCTTCTTAACGTCTTTGATTATTTGCACAGTATCAGCTTCGGCCTTCGGCCCCATCCATGACGTCTTGGCCCGGTAATCCGGAGTTACGGCAATCATTCCGTATTTTGCGGCAAACGTCCTGAATGCCACGCATTCCGGGCGTTCATCGGTCGCAAACTGCTTCCGGTCAGAGCCGTGTCCATGCAATCCGATGATGAGATCATATTTTTTGTTCGGCTCAAAATCAGCCGGCAACATTTCCATATAAAATTGCTCCGTGCCGTCAACCTCAGCCTTAAATGCGACATCCCTGGGCTGGCCAAGGTTACCGGCGCAGAGTTGCGAACTGGTGCCAACCATGAATAATGTGGAGAGATTTATCACAGCAATGAGCCGATTGCAAAAGTCGAATTTTAAAGGAGCTCGGGTTTCCCAACCCGCGATTCCCTCTCTGTTGGCGGGTAAGAAAACCCGCCCTCCGTTGCCTTTGCATCGGCTTAAGGTACTTTTAAAATTACTTCCGCTATTACGCATTTGTCCGGCTCCTTTCAGAAAAGCTTTTTCAACTCGTTGGAAATTTTCGCAGCCGTAGCCGAGGCCCAGGCTGAATCGCATGCCGGTGAAATCCCGCCGATGGTTGCAAGCCTCAGCATGATGCCTTTCGTCTTCATGCACATGTCAGGCGAATATGCCGGAAGCTTGGATACGTGCTGACACTTGAAAGGGCAGCCCTCTTCTGTCGGAGTCTTCTGTTCCAGGATTTGCTCCCAGTTCCAGTAAACGTGCCAGTCCCTGACGCCACGGGTGTTGCCGGCGGCGAGTCCGCCGAGTCCGATATTCGCGTTTATCGCCTTGACGCACTGTTCGGTTTTTTCGAACAATATCCCCAATGTATAGCCGCATACGCCGTTTTCGTCATTGCATTCGACAAGTTTCGCACAGGATGGGAGCCTTATTTCAGACCTGAGCTGTTTCCACAACGTCCTGGTGCATTCATTTATCCAGTCGAGCTTTTTCAACTGCGCTATGCCGACAGCCGCACAAAGTTCCGGCATCCTGTAGTTCTCGCCGCAGAAGAGTTCGCCCTTCTTGCGTTCCCTTGCATATCTGTCCGGACGCCAGCAGGCGGCCGCGTCGTGGTAGCTCTGGGCTTTTGTGTACAGCCATTCATCATCGGTAAGGACAAGTCCGCCTTCGCCTGTCCCGATTACCTTGTAGGCATCAAGGCTTATGCATCCGACATCGCCGAGCGTACCGAGATATTTGCCCTTGTATTTTCCGCCAAAAGCCTGGGCGGTGTCTTCAACCACCTTCAAGTTATGTTTTGCGGCCAACTTGCAAATCTCATCCATTTTCGATGGCAGGCCGAGCATGTGTACTGGAAGAATCGCCTTTGTCTTCCTCGTGATGTTCTTTTCAACAGCCGCCGGATCCAGCGTGAGGGTTTCATCTATGTCGGTTATGACCGGTATTCCTTTTGCGACGACCACGGCGGAGGCGCTCGCGAAAAAAGTGTATGCGGGAACGATGACTTCATCGCCGGGGCCGACACCTGCGGCAACCATCGCCGCAACCAGGGCGCTTGTACCGGAATTCACGGCAAGGACATATTTCGAACCGGTCTTTTCCTTCACCTGCTCCTCAAATTTGACGACCCTGCTTTTGGGATTGTAATATCTGAAGAAGTTTCCGGCATCCGGAGGGTTCTTTTCGGCATCCAGCAGTCTGCGGATCTTGCACTGCGTATCCTCGCTCACATTGAAGACATCAACGCACTCCATCAATTCATCTGTCGAGTACTTTACGTAAGCCATGTTCTCCTCCTTAATGTTTGTTCAATCCTGCCATTGCCATTATTTACATGACCACTATTTTACACGTAAAATAATTATTGCAAATGGCAATACCTGCAAATAACTTGTATATTCCCGCATTATGAAACCACTGATAAACATCAATCACCGCTTCATTGTCCGGAACATGGAAAAAGTCTGCCCCATGGTGACTTCACTCCACAGCTATCCCAAACATTCCGGACTTATGAGCAATAAAATCACAGCACCGGGATGGGCCATTGAATATCACTCGAAATACGCCGGAAAGGCTTATCTGAAGTCGCTCTCGAATTCAATCGGCCGGGAGAAGCAGACCGTCCACCTCTACGCGCCGGGCTGCGTTTACTGGGAAGACACGCAGGATGCCGATTATCCAATCCAGGAAACATATCTCTTCTTCAGGGGGGCTGAAGTCTGCGGCCTGAATTCTTTCATCTCGCCGGATTTCAAATTTGCCCGTTTCCACGATCCTGACAGCATAGTCGGCAATCTTTTCATGTCCGCAGCAGCGTCCTGTTCAAAACAGGGCGAAGAATTCTTCTGGATTATTCAAAGTCAATTCACGAGAATCATTTATCATCTACTGCACAGCAAACGCATCGTTGGCTTCAACTACGGGATCATTGCGGCCGACGCAACTCCGAAAACCAGTTCGTTCAGCTACACGGTGGAAGAATATTTGAGGAGAAACACCGGCCGGAATGTCACCCTCTCCGAGATTGCATCATACATGAAGACAAGCGAATCCCTCCTGTGCCATAAATTCAAAGACGAGACAGGCGGCTCCCCTGTCGCACGCCATGCGGAACTCCGGATTGAATTTGCAAAAAGCCTTATTTTAAAAGGGGAGAAATTCAAGTCCGTGGCGGAAATGACCGGCTACGGCGACGAATACCACTTCTCAAAGGCATTCAAGGCGTCCACCGGCATCCCGCCACGCTCCTTCAGGCAGTCAAACATATCCTGAACTATCCGCTTGCGGTTGATTTTCCGCCGCGCATTGCTATATGTACTACATAATAAACAAACGGAGCATTTATGAAAGGCCTGAATCCTGTTTCTTCGGTCACACTGGCGGATGCCGTGGAGAAAAAGATTTATGAATACATAAGCGGGAACAAGATGAAAACGGGGGATGCGCTTCCCGGCGAGGAAGACTTGTCCAGAACCCTGGATGTCAGCAGGAACATTCTCCGGGAGGCTCTGAGCAGGCTGAGAATGCTGGGACTTGTTGAAACAAGGAAAAAGCGGGGCATGACTCTTGCACAGCCTGACGGCTTCATAGGACTGGAGCGGATGCTGAGCACCGGCATGGTGAGCGAAGAATACCGGAAAGACCTTCTCGAATTGCGCATCATACTCGAATTGGGCATGGCAGATTACATATTCCACCGCAAAACCGAAAAGGACATGAGGGAACTCGAAGCGATAACATCGAAGGAAAATTCCGGGAAGACAACCCGCAGCGAAGTTGAAGGGATTGAGATAGCTTTTCACTCAAAGCTGTATGAGATGTCAGGGAACAATGTTTTAAAACATCTTCAGGGAATATTGAGGTCTTTCTTCACAAACATCGGAAAGAAATCCCGCAGACCGTCAAAATCCCCGGCTCCGCCGGATCACAGCGATATCTGCAAGGTCCTCAAAAACGGCAGCGCCGATGAGTTCAGACGGGTTATGCATGAACATCTCTCGGTGTACAAGGATTTTTGAGTTTTTCAAAAATATTCCGTCCGCAGCAGCGGATCAAACGTGAATTTCCGGAGATTCCCGTGATTTATGTGCCTATCGTCTCTTGCAAACCGCCATTGGAAAACTATTTTGGTGAGGTAATTTCAAAATTGCCGAAGGTAGCCGCCTCAGAACGGACGGCTCGGAGAGCCATCCCTACCTTGAATTCGTCAATTTTGAAATTGGCTCTGGTGTAAATCCTCTTTTTGAATGTGGGGCTGTAGCTCAGTTGGCTAGAGCGATACGTTCGCAACGTATAGGCCACGGGTTCGAGTCCCGTCAGCTCCACCACTTTAAATCCTGTCATCCTGTCAACCCCCCCCGTACTTGAAACCTGATACTTAAAACTCATTTTCACTTAAATCGCGTTTTGCCGCAAGCGTTAAGCTGGATGTTCTTGAACTCAATAAAACTCTTATTTTGAAATAGTAGCTCGCG
>JBAYFV010000308.1:0-4346 GCA_041666985.1 Victivallales bacterium | reverse complement strand
CCTCACTCTCGTCATCATGAATTTTACCGGCACTTTCCTTGCATTCACGGACTTGGGACTCATACCAAACCCTCACCGCCTCCGGAATCCGCACTTTGCCAGGCAACAGCGTGACGCTCGCTTTTGGGCAGAAAAAAGAACGCAACTGAAATGGCTTCAGTTCCACTTCACAGTGGCCATTCTTGACGGCGATAGGGGTTCCCGATGAAAGGTCCATTGCGACCGGTTCGCCCAATCCTGCTTTCGACTTCAGCTCGATGCCCACAGACACAGGGGCCGACATCAAGTTCACGGCATAAAAATACGTCCCCTCCTCACACTCGAGACTCCGAATCGTAACCGGGTCCTGGGCTCCCTCCACATCAGCGAAACGGTCGCGGGGCAATGCGCAAAATGCCTGGGCAAATTCACGACTTTCCTCCTCGCGGCCAGACGTTCCCAAGGACTGGGCGCCCACCAGAATCTGGGAGGCGTCCTGCGATGCGACGGCCAGAGCAAAGTCCTGGAGAAAGAACCGCCCGTTCGCTTTGGCGTCGCTGTCCTGAAAATAGGCGGGGTAGGCGCCTTGCTTCAATGAGGGCATGAACGATTCGAAATAATAAACATATAACGAGGCAGTTCGCTCTCCGCCCGAGGCGAAGTCCGTGTAGAGCCGCTGGTTCAAGTTCATTTCCGACACGAGATTATCAGCCTCAGGGCCATTCCAATATTTCGTCCAGCGGTCCTGATTCATGTACTTTTGTGGGGCAAGCACCATCGAGGGCATTTTCTGGAGCGCTTTAAAATCCAGGGAAAGCTGTTCGTAGGAGAACTTTTCGAAAGTAAACTTTTCCGCATCCATCTTGGCCAGGAATGACGGAGTATTGCTAGTCCAGTCGCAAATGCTAAGATAGCAGTGGAGGTCGGGGCGTGTGTTGCGAACCATCTCATCGATTTCCTGAAACAGCTCGGTCGTCTTCTTGGCCCGCCATGCCAGCCACTGGCTTCGCGCCGGCCCTGTCAAATAGTGAAATCGTTCCGCAAAACGCCCTTTCCCGCTTCCCGTGCCGGGAACCTTCACCCCCGTTTCGCGCTCGAACAACAACACAATGTCATCGCCATAGCCGCTTTCCAGCGAACTGAAAAGAAAAGGGGTTTTGCCTGCAGCGCACCACAGATCAATGCCTTTGAAGGCGGGATGTTTTCCAAACCGGCGAAGAATCTCGGCGACCACTTCCAGCGTCCGCGCCCGCACCACCGGATGAACCGGATTGGTGCCGATCCCATCCGGATTACCAAACCCACTCAGAGCAGTGAGGTCCGGCTTGACCAACGTGCCATCACGCCGCATGGAAAAACGCGTATCATCGTTGGCAATGGCGCCGCCGCCGGGCCGCACCGGAACAGTTAAAATGTTTACTGTGGCAATCAGTTGTTTGCCCCGGTCTGCCATCATATCCAGCATCAGGGAAATCCAGCCTGCGACACGAAAATAGCCGCCAGCCCTGTTGATCGGTCCATCATCCATATTCGGTTCCGTCGCCCAGGTATACCGGAGCAGCGGATAAGACATGACCTGTAGTCCGGAATAATCCATATAATCCAACAGATTATTCATTACCCGCACCGGATAGTCATACGGATGCCGCCGCCATTCATCTTTTCCATCCCCAAGAGGCGCGATTTGATATTCAAAGGACTGATCCTCGTCGAGATGTCCCAGCACCCGTCCCGGACGATTTGCAGGGCGGTGAATCTCCAAGCAGGGCAACCGCTCCGCCAGACGGTAGGCACTGACGCGGGCCAGCGCTGCGGGCATACCGGAAATCAACGTGCGCGCTTCGAACAAATAGTCCGACACCACCGGATAAAGCAGGTAGCTGGCCCTCTGCATCCGACCCGAAGACGGATACTCGTCACCGGCCATGATCCCGGCATAAAGGCGCTCGCGGTGTTGAGCAAAACTCACTGCCCCCTTGGGATACATATATAAACCCATCGCCCGCGCCACGTCATCCGGCCAAGTGGCCTCCACGAGTACGGGGGAGCCATCCGTATTGGGAATATGCGTCTCGAAGCCAAAGCGGTCTGCCTTTTGAGAACCTCCTTCTAAATACGGAACACCTTCAGACTTAAGTTGTTGAATTTGCGCACCACCTTTTTCCACAAGCTTCTGTCCGAGTTTGGTACAATCCATGTCAAACAGGCATTCCCCTCGCTGCAACGGTTGACTCGAAGCCGGCATTGGAGGCCGTACGGCATACGCCGCAACCGGGAAACTCCGCTGAAAATGCTTATCGGCACAGACCAGACTGGCGGTTAGGCGATATTCACCACACGCCAGCTTTCCGACACCCAAGGTGAAAGGAGCGCGTTCGCTCAGGTTGAGGTCGAAGGTTTTCTCAGCCACCGTGCGACCATCGTCGTCCGCCACCAGGCGCAACTGGATCGTCCCCTTAACTGGCAGTGTGGTGCCCGCACCCGGCACAATTTCAAGCAGAATCTTCTCATCGGCGTTGGCCCGCAGGCACCGGCGCTCAAAAGTAAAGTCAGTCGGCGCCCCCTCGCGAAAATGCCGGTTGATTTCTTGCGCGTTCAGCGCACGACGATAGAATCGGAGTTCGTCAATCGCAGAATGGCTTGCCCCCTGAGACGCGCTTCCAACCGAAAAAGTTTTCGCATCCGACAATCGAGGCGCAAGCTCGGACGAAACCGGAATGCCATTGACATAGACCATGAGTTTTTTGTCATCCCAAGTCAAACAAACATGCCACCAATCTCCTTTCATCCATTCGGCGCGGATGGAGTAGTTTAACGAAACAACCTTGCCATCCTTGTTGGATACGAAATCGCAACGAAGCCCACCCGGCATGAACAACTTGATGCGGGACTCCATCGGAGAGCCGCCCGCCCCCGCATCCTTCCCCGGTGCGTTCACTTCAAAAAAAGAATAAGCGGCTGGCACCTTGGCGGAATTCCAATGGTAGCCATCCCAGTCGGGTTGAATCCAAAACTCGACGCTTCCGGACGCCGGGGCGAAGAGATCGGCGGCGGAATACGTCAACGCCGACGATGCCGATCCAAACTTGACAGCCTGACCGCGAACACCCGGTACGTACGACAGACCTTTTTCACCCAGGGGGCTGACTGGGGTGTTCCCCACCGAGGACGTGCTCCCATCATATGGAGCATAAAACAGCAGGTCGGGATCATCCTTCGCCAGAAGGCTCGCTGTGCTGATCGTGACGCCCACGACGAGTGGCAGGACGATCCGCGCGCTCCTAAAAACTGCATGATTCTTGTTTTTCATATTTTACTCCAATTCTGACACTTGTATATCGTCAAACCACGCGGCGCCCGGGCCGTCCAGCCGACATGCGATCCTCAACCATCGGGTCTTATTAGGGATGTAGATTTGCGCAGACCATTCCTGCCAGTCTTCGGTGCCGGAGAAAAGGACCGGAGGCTTCGCAGAAGTGACCTTCCCCTCCGCCTTCCCGTTTTCTTCTTCGTAAGCAATGACCCACAGCCAGGCTCCCTTTCCCGCGCACTCCGATGTCTTGATCCAACCTATAACGGAATATGCCGTTCCTGGTTTTACTTTGATCATACCGGAAAGCCACATTGCGCAAGGGCCCGGTTCCGTTGTTTCATCTCCGATGATCGATACGGATCTTTCCCCCGAGTGGCCCTGGCTGCTATCGTCAACATAAATGCCCTTATAGTTTTTTGTCGAATAATTAAATCCCCATCCCTCGGGCTTAAGTTGCCCTTCGCCTGCACCAGTTTCCACTTCAAAAGAACCATTGGGAATGAGATTCGTATCCGGCGCACTGTCCTGGGCAACGGCGAGAGCAGCGAGCAAAATCCCGACGCCAAGGCACACCATGAACCTTGCTTGGAATCCGGGTATCAAATGGTATTTCTTGTGGGTTTTCTTGGTTGTTTTCATAATTCTTGATGTCGGGGCGCCTGCATCCCCTAAAGGCTAAAATGGCCCCAATAGTCTTCGGTGACAGTCGGCTCAGCCTTCAATTGTTGCATCCGTGTCCGATCGAAATATTCCACATGCCCATCCACAAAACAAAAATTTCCCCCGCCTTGGTGGCGGGCTGCCGGAATATCCTTGGAGCCAAACCGACCTGCCTCCACCGGGCAGAACATCACCCAGTCTCCTCCTCCCGCGCCCTCCACTGTGGCATCTCCCACCATAATGACTCCAGATGGACGCCGGAAGTTGACCAGCCGCCTCGCTGAGTCGCTGAAATTACCGAAAACATGTGGATAATTTGCTCCGTAGTCGCCAGCCCATCGAGATTTGCCTACAGCGGGACATTTCTGGAATGGATAGACATTTTGCTCAATAT
>JBAYFV010000307.1:0-4365 GCA_041666985.1 Victivallales bacterium | reverse complement strand
GATTTCATAATTATCCCTTATAATAATTTCATCTTTAAAGGGGGGGGCATTGTATAGGACCTTGTAGATTGTCAGCATCCCGTCCCTGCATCCCCAGCTTCCGACATACTGGTCGTGTGTCCAAAAATCGAGGATTTTGTAATACTCCAATGTGTCATCATAGACGGTTTTGATTTTCTTCTCTATTGAGATGGCCGGCAGGGGCCTGGCTGTTGCGTTTTTAAAGATCCGGATCTTCAGCCCTTCCGAATTTATGCTCTCCGCCAATCCTATTTTTGCGACGGGCGTTTTATCCTCCGGTTTGATCTTGTCTGCCGACGTGGTATCCAGGAGGATAATTGCCAGAATGCCGGTTGACAGGATTTTCATAGGGAGTTTCATGCAGAGTGGTTTTTCCGGATTGATTGCGCTTTTCCCTGAATATAATAGGCAGACCGCGCTTTGTCACGCATTTTGTTTCATAGATCCATGGTTTAAGCTACATCTTGTGGGAAAAATTTTCTGTCACAGAAAAATTTTCTTCCTTCCTTAAAGCTTAAAACCTGGAACTTAACACCTTTGCCGGATTGGCTTTGTGCGATATCAGATATAGATTAGCCGCGAGTCTTTCAAATGGATTTTTTTTAATTTGAAGAGGTTGATTATGAACAAGGGGAAAAACATTTTATGCATAGGTGCCGGATATGTCGGCGGCCCGACGATGGCCGTGATCGCGGCGAAATGTCCGGAATACAAAGTTACCGTTGCGGATATTGACGAAAGCAGGATAGAAGCGTGGAATTCCGAGAAACTCCCCATTTACGAGCCAGGCCTTCTTGAACTCGTTAAAAAAGTGCGAGGGAAAAACCTTTTTTTCACGACCGACATCGCAAAAGGCATAAAGGAATCCGGAATCATCTTCGTGAGTGTCAACACCCCCACCAAGACCTTTGGCGAAGGCGCCGGCAAAGCTGCAGACCTTCAGTACTGGGAGAAAACCGCACGTGCGATTGTCGAACATGCGGAAGACAGCAAGATTGTCATTGAGAAAAGCACCCTTCCCCTGAGAGCTGCTGAAGCGATGCACCGCATCCTCCACTCCAATACAAAAGGACTTGACTTCGATGTCATTTCCAATCCTGAGTTCATGGCCGAGGGAACCGCAATCGGCGACATGCAGAATCCCGACCGTGTACTTATCGGCGGCATGGAAAACCCCAGCGGTAAGAAAGCCGTTAAGGCAATTGCCGACATTTATGCGCACTGGGTGCCCGGGGGAAAAATCCTCCTCACCAACGTCTGGAGCAGCGAACTTTCAAAACTTGTCGCAAATGCAATGCTCGCACAGAGGATTTCATCAATCAATAGCATTTCGGCCCTCTGCGAAAAAACCGACGCGGATGTCACCGAGGTTGCAAAAGCCGTCGGTATGGACAGCCGCATCGGCCCGAAATTTCTCAGGGCAAGCGTCGGCTTCGGGGGATCATGTTTCAAAAAGGACATCCTTAACCTCGTCTACCTCTGCGAATATTACGGGCTACCGGAAGTCGCCGCCTACTGGGAGCAGGTCGTCAAGATAAATGATTTCCAGGAGCGGCGTTTCGTAAAGAACATCGTGCGCAACATGTTTAACACGATTGCCGGAAAGAGGATTGCGGTGTTCGGGTTCGCCTTCAAGGCCGATACCGGCGACACCAGGGAGTCGCCGGCGATTTACATCACTAAAATGCTTCTTGAGGAAAGGGCGGATCTTTCTATTTACGATCCGGAAGCCCTTGACAACGCCACACGGGATCTCAAAGATGCAAAAGGGAAGTTCGAACTTGTCAAGGATCCATACGAATGCGCCAGAAAAGCGCATGCCGTCCTCATCCTCACGGAATGGGATGAATTTAAAAAGCTTGACTACGGGAAAATATACGCGTCAATGGAAAAGCCCGCCTTCGTGTTTGACGGACGCAATATTCTGAACCACAGGGAGCTCTTTGAAACGGGATTCAATGTCTTTCCGATCGGAAGCGCAAAGCTGACACATCTGAAATAGGTTCTTGCCGGCTGCAAGATTGCCTTTTTTGCACTACCATCTAATTGATCGGCGGGGGTGTGTCGTCGTTCCCAGTTCCGGAGAACATCCTGTTCGTGCCGTTGACATCCACTGCGCCGTTATCCCTGATACTGTATCCGAGCTCCTGCAGGCCGAGCGCGTTGACATGTCCGTCCAGGAATGCGATGTTCGCAAACTTGGAATGCACCGCATACGGTGCGGAACGGCTGGCGGGGACGCGTGAACTGTCGTTGCAGTAGTCGCTGCTTCCGGCGACAAGCCTCGGCGGATCAAGGGCCCAGGCATGATTTCCGATCTTGCTGTCGCCATTCGCGGTTCCGGACTGGAGTACGGCATCGTACGGCTGTCTTGCGGAAGAGGCTTTTCCCGCAGCGGTCCCCATGCAATCGGCGAACATCACCGTATCCGCGAGATTCTTGATGGAAGGGAGTTTCCTGGGCCAGCGGATGTACTTGCCGGTGGTGCTGTTCAACCTGGAGTTCCCGAGGAACTGGTGATTATAGCCGTATGAATAGTTCCTCCCGTTGTCACGCAGAAGCATCGTATCCGGATCCTCCTGTGGGCATATGAATATCTTGTTGTCAATCCGCTGTGTATTGTCTCCGGCGGCGAGAGGATCCGGACTGGCGAATGCGTAAAATTTGCCGGAAACCCCGATCTGCGCATACCATCTTGGGCGGAATTTCATGCCGTTGCCCACATCGAAGACTCCGCCCGGCATCCTGCCCGCGACCATGCATCCCGCATAATCATCGGCATACATCGTGAACCCGGCGGCAATCTGCTTCATGTTCGCCATGCAGAGAGTGCCTTTGGACTTCTTTTTCGCCACATGAATTGCCGGAATGAGAAGACCTGTCAGAATGAGTATTATCCCAATCGCCACCAACAGCTCAACTAATGTAAAACTCCTCCTTGAAATATTTCCCGAATAACTCCCGCAATTTTCAGTCATTTGAAAATCCCCCGTATTATATAGATTGAAAATAAAAATAAATTCGAGCCAATTGCAAAATTGCCAGATTCAAGGTAGTGATGTCTCTCCGAGCCGTCCGTTGTGAGGCGGCGGTTTCGCCTGCCCCGCCGAATGACTTGGGGGAGAACCCTCCCTGCCTTCGGCATTTTGCAATTCCCTCAAGTTCCCACATGTCAATCCTCGATATCTATGGAACTTATCTTGTAGTCATCTGCGATCCGGTTCAGCCTGAACGAGATATTCCTGTCCTTGTCCGTCAACGCGCTCGCATAGTAGCAGTCCTCATTTTTCACATAGACTATTGTCTTTAACTGCAAGCTGTCCGTCTCCTTCATGAAGCTGTTTATCTTCTCCTGATTCCCGGTATTGAAGAGCTGTGCAAGGGCAGGGGGCTGCTTCCGGGATTTCACTTCCCGCATGAGCTTGTCCACGGTTGCAGCAATGATCCTGTTGCTGTCTTCCCCTGTCGAGACTGTGACTTGATATTTACCTCTTTGCAGGGGAGAGCTTATTATTCCGTTACTGCTGAGATAGAAGCACTCGCAGGCAATTATCGCGGCGAGTAGTGACAATCCCATATAATCGAAGCGTATCCTTGAGAAAAAGTTTTCAAGATGGAGGTGCGCCGAAGGCTGCAGGTCATCCTGGATTTTTTTCTTTCTCTCCGAGGCCTCGGAATACAGGCGCAATTGCTCCTTCAACTTCAGTTCTGACTGAAGTTTCTGGAATTCCTTCTTCTTGATATCCAGATTTCTTGTAAGTTCACGCAGTTCTTTTAAGGACATATGAAAAATCCCCTGATTCACCCAATCGAAATTTGCCATAATTGTCTACTTTATCAGTTTTATTAATTTTATCAAACAGCTTTCGGATATGCCCGCAGAGTTTTTCCATGGAGGCAATTTCAAAATTGCCTCTTGCTGAAGCAAAACCAACGGAGGGCGGGTTTTCCTCCCCTCCGTTAATTTTTTTGCAGCCAGCTCCATGAGTTATACTCCGCACGTGCGGAGTATAAAACCCTCATTCATTCACCTTGATTCTTCGCCACCTCCAGACTATCTTTCCCGGATAATGAAAATCAAGATTCCTATCAATAGTGAGAATTGGTTCAAGTTGACGGTTGCTGTGCTGGCGCTAATTTTCCTCTTTACTAGCGTGTGGGCATTTGTCCGGACAAGTCCCGGTGTCGATTTTTATATCTCCTGGAGCGGAGTGCTGTCAGTACGTGAGCAGAAATGCGTAAACTTTTATGAAAAGGGGAAAGGCGTTCAGATCAGGGAGTCTTTCTATATGCGTTCCCTGGAGAAGTCAGTTTCTCCAAGGCAGAAAATGGTTGCGCAGAGTT
>JBAYFV010000306.1:0-4383 GCA_041666985.1 Victivallales bacterium | reverse complement strand
TTGAGGCTGTATTTTTCCGTTCCTTCTTCTGACGATATTTATATCGCCCATCAGTCGGAACAAAAAAATCCAATCCTCAATCTAACTCGTCTATACGAAATTTTAAGATTTATAGAGTACTAGTGTTTCAACATGTCTGAATAATGTCGGCTTGCTTCGAAGATGCCTCCGGACGACTTGTAGAAGTCCTCTCCAAGATGAAAGATTCCGTCCTTTATTTCAGTCCACGGCGAACCGGCGCAGGGGTGGTATGACTTCATTGTCTCCCAGTCCCTGTAATTCTGGTGGCCGTTCGATTCCAGCACACCTGTTTTCATCCCCGGAAGAGGGGAGAGACGCGCGGCAACATTCTTGTTCCAGTCGACAAGTATGGGGTTCACCGTCAGGTCGGCGCAGAAGCACGGGATGTTTTTGTCTTTTGCGAGTTTCGCAATTTTCAGGCTCATGCTCATTGTTTTCGCTATGGGTTTCAGCGCGATGGCCCCGTATCCCATTTCAATTCTTGCAAGGGCTTCCTTGTCCGAATGGGCGCTTTCATCTGCGGCGAGCCGTACCGGCACGTCTGCGACATTCATTTCCATTTCCTCGGGAAACGGTTCTTCAAGGAGTATGATTCTGTCAAGTGCGCCGATTTCCCCCGCATGGTCGAGGAAACGCATCAGCCGAGCCTTGCTGTCGTATCTGCCGTTGGCGTCGAGATAATAGAGGACATGTCCGCTTTCCGTGTAGGGTGTTTTCTTGTCTTTGGCGGACAGGTGTATTTCCGTAAGGCGCTGTTTATCCCATTCAAGCATTTTTCCCAAATCACCGTCGCCTTCGGGATCTGAGCCGATCTTTATTTTCAGCAGCCCGTATCCCTGGTCAATGCCCTTGATGATGTCGCTTGCGGAAACCTTGTAGGTTATCAGGGGTATGCAGGCCAGTTTGTCATGACGGCGGGAAAGCGCCGGCCTGTATTCCGGAGGCAGCATTTCATCAAAACTTCCGATGCCGTTCTCCCGGCAATAAAGCATCCAGGCCGCATTGTCTACCGCAACCATGGCGTTCAGGGCGAATGTCAGGCGCAGTCCCGGATTGGAGGTGATTCCTTTCGCATATGCATGTACAAGCGGCAATAAGCTGTCGTTCAGCTCCATCGGCGTATTCCATCCGACCTCCCCGGCCTTTTTCGCGGCATATGCGGTTGTCATGAACATCATGCTGTTGCCCACGGCTTCCGGATATCTTGCGAAAATTTCGGAATCCGACCACAGGACGCTCTGTGTCCCGATTCCCGTGCCGGACTGTCCGGAACTGTTTTCCAGGCTCACGACGCTCTGCCAGAGTTCGGACAGGTAGCCGCCCTTGAACCCGAAGAGACCGGCCAGGGGTTCCCGTTCAAAATTGCAATTCACTTTATTTATCTTTTTCATTTCGCCTTTCCGAATTTGCACTGGAAGATCTTTCCAGATAATCCTCGAGCAATTCAAGTTTAAATTCTTCTGCGATATCCGTTGCGGTTCTCTTGTCCGACTCGCTGTAGATTAAAGCGGGGCCTATGTTGGCGGGAACATCTATTCTGACTTCCTCCCCGTACTTCCGCTGTATTTCAGGAAATTTGCCGCTGTTGAAATCCAGATGAACCATGATCCTGTCGAGATTGATTTTCGCCCTGGCGATGCCGTTGTAGCAGTCGGTAAGCGCCAGCGCCTGTCCGAAGGGGTCAAGAATCCCCCCGCCCGGGAATTGAAGTGCGGAAACAAAAAACGAGCGGCATTCGTAGGCCCATGTCTGCTGCATCAGTCCGCCGTGGTACATGCTCGGAAAGACAAGTATGTCGGGCTTCAGGCTGATATATTGATTCCTGAGTTCGGCGAAATTCAGGTCGAAGCAGATTGCGCCTCCGAGTCGCCCCAGCTTTGTATCAAATATTTCTGCGCCGTTTCCAGGTGTCAATCCCTGCTCAATTTCCCCTATGGTCAGGAATGTCTTGCTGTAAGAACCGGCAAAGTCCCCTTTGTCGTCAATAAAGACTGCGGAGTTGTAAATCCTGTCTCTCTTCTTGAGTTTCAGTGAGCCGGCGACATGGCATTTCTCCCTTCTGGCAAAATCCATGTAGAGGTTGAGGAAGGCCCCGGGCTTGTCCGGAGATTCGGCATCCTCCATCTTCATCCCGATAGATTCAACCCCTTCCGAGAGGACAAGCAGGTTAAGGCCGGTGCCGGACAGCCGGTTCATCTTTTCGCGGAGTTCGCGAAGGACAAGCGCTGTGGCATCCTCCCTGCCGTATGAGGGGCCGTTTTCAAAGAGCGGAGCTGCGATGTTCACATACTTTGACATTCTGATATTGATCCTTTTGTTAACACTATATTATGTGCCTTTGTCACTTTCTGCCTTTCCTTACACTATGCATGGCTGAACTTTTTCAACCGGTACGGGCAGTGACAGCCGCAGCTCGATTGACTTTATTGCGAGTTTCGCAAGATATGTCGCCATGTATCCGGATATTTCATCGCAGGGCGACGGTTTGTCATTGATGATCGCATTGACAAAGCTGTTGAGCATGTTCTCATGCCCTTTGTCAACAGAGATTGTCCCGTGTCCGGCTTTCGAGTTGCTCTTCAGTCCTTTCACCCTTGCCGTGTGTTTTTTCATGAGACCGGAAAACCCTCCCTCCGCTCCGACTTTCTTAAAGGAGTCGTGCTGCAGCGGGAAGATTTCCCCTTCCAGTCCGGGTATGCCATAGTATTCATTTTCAACGAAACAGATATTGCGTAAAAGGGCGCCGCTGTGCGTGACCTCGTAAAGTTCCTTCGGATAATCAAAAGTTCCGCCGCAGTTGAAGATGATTGTTGCATTGTCCCCGCCGGAGAAAGTCAGGTGAATGCCGTGGCTGAGACGGGTTGAACCCCACGCCCTGATTTCAACGGGTGCCTGAGGTGCGAAGAACCAGCATGCGAGATCCAGCCAGTGCACGGATTCACCGATGATCAGGCCGCCGCCCTTCAGCGGGTCGAGGTGGACAATGCGATAGCTTGCGCTTTCGTCCTGCACCCTGATCAGCAGCTCTGTCTGTTTCTCCTCCGGGAACTGTGCGCGTTCAGTCTCGATATAGCGCCACGGCTGGTGCGCCGGATTTTTCCTGTGCCTTATCCATTTGTCACGCAGGGAGTGCAGCGAAGGGGCCATGCGGCGGTTCAGATCTACACAGAGTTTTGCCCCGCCCTTCCGGACGGCGCTGATTATCTTGAATGCCTCAACCTCCTCTATGGCCATCGGTTTTTCGCAGAATATGTGTTTGCCTTTCGCAGCGGCGGCTTCAATGATGGGCAGGTGGATTTCGTGGGTTGTGGCGATTTTAATCAAATCCACCTCCGGGTCGTTTACTGCGTCCATGAAATTGGATGTCGCCCTGGGAACTGCGAACTTCGCAGCCATCGCCTTCGCCCTGTCGGGGGACAGGTCGCAGCACCATTTCATTTCCGTATGCGGGTTTTTTGCAAAGTTGGGAAAGTCCTGCCCCTCTGCGAATGCGCCGCAGCCAATCTGGGCCACTGTCAATTTCCTCTTCGACATATTGTTGACACTCCTTTTTTGGGAAATACCTTTTCCCATGCCGTATGGGAAAAGCATAAGTGCATTAACGCTAAACTGTATATATGGCAAATATATACAAAATTGGAATAAATGCAACAGGCGTCTTGTTTTATCCTGAAATATTCCTATCTTAACGGATATGAGGAAGACATCGCTGAAATATCAACTTATTGCCGAAGAACTCCGAGGCAGGATCATCAGGGGGGAGCTGTCTCCGGGCACAAAGCTGCCAGGCCAGTTTGAACTGGCTGATCGGTACGGGGTGTCGGCAATCACGGCAAACCGTGCATTGAATGAACTGAGGACGCACGGCCTGATTGAACGGCGGGAGCGCAGCGGTTCCTATGTTGCGGAATCCCCGCGTGTATTGTCGGAGATACTGATGGTCATGAGCGGCGAATATGACAACCAGGCCCAATGGCTTTCCCCGTACTGGCAGACGATAAGCGGGCTTGCGGAAGGCGACGGAATCTCGACGCAGCTGATTTCAAGGCGCAATCCGAATTTCAATAAGCTTGTGTTCGGGAATGAGTCACGTCGAATCGGTGTCATCCTTCTGGCTTTTGAGGACGATAAACTGATCCGGGAACTCGAATCGAAAGAGATACCGCACGTGGTCGCCGGGATCGAGGTGCGTCACGCCAGATACAATAGCCATGAGGACAGGCGCAATGCCGTAAGGGCGCTGACATTGAAGCTGATCAACGACGGATGCCGTCGTCTGGCCTTCATGGGGAACATTAAATTTCCAAACCACCGCTCGGCGAGAGACGGCTTCCAGGATGCGATTGACAGTTCCGGGGAGAA
>JBAYFV010000305.1:0-4391 GCA_041666985.1 Victivallales bacterium | reverse complement strand
CTTTCGTGTCCGGCTTCTCCGAAAGCAGTCTTGAATACCAGGCGGCAAGTTCCTCGTGGATTTTGTAAAGTTTTTCGCGCTGGCGTCCGGACTCGCTGATTTTCCCGTCATAAACCCCGCCGCACGCACCTCTGGGCCTGTCCGGGATGACAACTCCGCTTTTAGCGGCAAGTATATGCGCCGCGTTCGGAAAATCCACACCTTCCTTCTCCATCACAAAACGGAAAACATCGCCGCCTTTTCCGCATCCGAAACAGTGGTAGATCTGCCTTTCCTGATTGATTGTGAACGAGGGGGTTTTTTCAGAGTGGAACGGGCAAAGCGCCTTGAATTTGTTCCCGGTTCTTTTCAACGGCAGATACCCCTGGATGACATCTACGATGTCACAGCGGGTCCTTATCTCATCAATGACTTCGTCCGGGATAAAACGTTCCATGCCGTCACCAAAAGTTTATTGAGCAAATTGCAGAACCAGAATCTTGCGGGAATCCAGAACCTGAATGTCCGGCAGGAGGGAGTAAAGACTTCACAGGAATGAAATTCTAAAGCCTGTTGGTCGCCTTGAGGACTTCGATGCGTCTCTTGAGTTTGTCCCGGAGGGGTTCAAGTTCCGGATTGCGCAGGGTAAGCTCCTGATATTTGTTGTAAAACTTTATCGCGTTAAGGGGGTTCTTGAGATGGACGTCATATAAAATCCCCAGGTTAAGCACGACAATATGGCTGTTCGGCGCTTTTCTGGAGGCCTCGCTGAAACAAGCCAGAGCCTTGGGATAATCCTTCTGTCCGACATAAAGGACTCCGAGCTCGTTGAAAGGGTCGGGCTTGTCCTTGTACATCGGATGTCTCGCGAGGGTTGCATAATAACCCGCCGCCTCCTTGAATCTTCCAAGGGCGGCCGAACTCCTTGCAAGAAGAATAATCACATTCTCGTTGTCGGGATGTATCTTGTAGGCCTCTTTCAGGGGGGCGATGCTGTCGCCTATCCCGTCATGCTCATATAACATTCTGCCGTTCGAGAAAAGAGCCAGGAAATTTTTCGGGTCGAGGGCGACCGCCTTCCTTATCTCATCAATTGCGCTGTTGATCTGTCCGCACTGTTCGAGGGAAAGAGCGAGCATCACATGGGCGCGTGCATCATTCTGGTTCTGTTTGACCGCTTTTGCGGCAAACCCCTTGGCCTTCTGCCAGTCCGCCTTTGGACCGCCAGCGGCGGCGAAGGCGTTTTGAAGAAGCTGATCATTTGTCAATTTCGTCCGGTCGCCGCATGCTGAAAGCCAGACTGCAATTGCAATGGCGAGAACCGTCGGCAATGCGGATTTTGAAACCGAGCCGACAAAACCCCTTACATGACAGGCGAACATGTGTGACCTTCTCATTTAAGTTTCTTTTCCTCGAGTCCTTCAGCCCATGGAAGCGGATCCCAGGCGCCCGAACTCATGCGTTTCTCAAAAACATCCAGGACTTTCCTCGCTTTTGCCCAGCTGTGCATCATCGGCGAATACCATGCGTCATAATCCTTGACATATGCGTAGACAGTAGTGCCTCCGCCCTTCTCCGCATAAACTTCGAGATGGCAGTAGATCTTCGTGTCCGGGAACAGCCATTCATAATATGTAATCCTCAGATCTTTTCCGGGCTTCTCTATTTTCATGCTTTTAATTGTGCTGAAATCAGTCCATGTGTTCAAATAGAATTTTTCTTTTGCGGCATCCGCGACCTGTTCATAGGGATAATGTAATTCCCTGCTGGAAGCGCATCCTGAAACATATGCGGCGACTATAATGCAAAACAATATGAGATATAAGTCCTTCATTTTTCCGCTTTCATTGATTTTCAGTTAAAATAACGCAGATTTCCAGTTTTTAAATTTTTATTATGCAAATTCAGGGCATTATCTGGCCTATGCTCTCCGAGCCGGTAAGAACCATGACAAGCCTGTCCAGGCCGAGGGCGCATCCCGCACATTCGGGAATTCCATGTTCGAGGGCTTCCATAAACAGCCTGTTTTCGGGATAAACGGTTTCTCCGGCGTCCTTTTTTCTCAGCAAAGCCTCTTCGAACCGCCTCATCTGTTCGTTTTTATCGACGAGTTCGCTGTAGGCGTTGGCTATTTCAACTCCGCCAAGATAAAGCTCCCAGCGCTCGGCAAACCCGGGATTGTCTTTGCTGAGCTTTGACAGGGCTGCGAATCTCGCAGGATAACCCTTCAGGAAAACCGGCGTGTCCTTCGGAAGCGCGGGCTCGACCATGTCAACAAGAATCTCCTCGAACTTCCCGTCATCAACTATTTCCAGCAGATCTTTTTTCGCGAATTTCGCAAAGGCCGACGCGAGCGGAAGCATTTCATATCTTCCGAAATCTATGGTGATCCCGTTGAAGATGCATTCACTTTTCCCGAAAACCTCCCGTGAGACAAATCCGAGCATTTCACTGGTGAACGGAATAAGCCTGTGGCAATCGGCGCCGGCCTCATACCATTCAAGCATGGTGAACTCCTCGCTGTGGAGGCGGCCTATCTCGTTTTTCCTGAAACAGGGGCCGATCTGGAAGATCTTTTCGTAACCGGCGGCAAGCATGCACTTCATTTCAAGTTCGGGAGAGGTTCTGAGAAAGGCATCCCCTGACTGTATGGCGTTGATGTGAAGCTCGGGTGCGGGCGCGGAAATCCTCACGGGAGTCGTGACTTCGGTGAAACCCGACCGCCGGAAAAAATCCCTGACCGCAAAAACAATCTCCGCCCTCTGTTCGATGCGCGGCCTTATCGCTGAAAACCTCAAGATGTCTTCATGCTTTGCTGACACGTTCCGCATATAGTCCGGTACGGGTATCGATTTTGATGACATCGCCCTTGTTCACGAAAAGAGGGACAGCGAGCTCGTAGCCGTTGTCTATTTTGGCAGGCTTCATCACGTTTGTAGCGGTATCGCCTCTTGCGCCCGGCTCCGTATCAACAATGATTTTCTGTATGAAGACCGGAAGGGTGACTTCAATGGGGTTTCCGTTGAAGAAGAGAATTTTGCATTCGGCGTTTTCAACAAGGAAATACGCCTGTGTGCCGAGCTTGCTTTTCTCGATTCTCATTTCCTCATAGGTCTCCGAATCGCTGAAAACAAAGAAGTCGCCCTCGGAATAGGAATAAAACATCTCTTTTTCCTCAAGATCCGGCTTTTCTATTTTGTCAACTGCGCGGAAAGTGCGGTCCAAGGTGCTGCCGTTAATCATGTTTTTAAGTCTGCAGCGGTACATCGCCTGGCCTTTGCCCGGCTTCATGAAATCAAAATCGGTGACAGTCCACGGCGCGCCGTCAAGTTCAATTTTAATGCCTTTTCTCAGATCCGACACATCCATAAGGAAATTCTCCCGGTTTATACGATTGACAAGGTGGTTTTCACAAAGGTGCATAAAATAAATCATTTGCCGGTTATTTCAAATGAGGAGTCTATTTCAGCAGTTTTTTCTCGTCTTCCCCCTTTCGTCTTTCCGCCATGATTCTTGCTATCGCCCTGTTCAGTTCCGAGACCGTGTTCTCTTCGGAGTCTACAAAACGTGTTTTCGCATTTTTACCGCCGAAGAAAGCGACAACTTTTCTCCAGGCCGGACTTTTCCGGGCGGATATCGCGTCAAGTTCATCGTGAATCCGCCGGAGACGCTGGGGCGGGATTCGCCTTTTCCCCAAATTCACAGCCATGCCGTAATGCATCCGCGCATCGTTGAATTGTTTCAGCGCGCAATAGGTTTTCGCCAGATAATACCTGTAGAGGATATTGCCGGGTGAGTGATTCACGACTTTCACGAAAAGATTGAGGGCGTTCCTGTAGCTGCCGGCACGGAAAAAATTCTTCCCTTCGCGGAAAGACATGAAAACATCCGTTTTCTCAAGGTCGAGGAAAAGGGATCCCAGCGTCGCTCCAGGAGGAGGATTGTTTCCCACGATTATCTCCTCGAGGATGTCGTCGGCTTCGGTGTCCATGACGGAATAACCGTCCTGAAACCATTCCTGGGGGCGGGTCTCTTCAAGGGCTATTCCGCTGGAGACGTCATAGCGCCTCCTTTTGTCGGGATCCGAAAGAACATCGAATGCGAATACAAGTAACTTGAATTCCTCTTCTTTCTCCCTTGATCCGCCGAAGAGATCCGGATGGCATTTCTTCACCTGCCGGTAATAGGCCTTCTTGATATCCCTGAAATTCGCCGAAGGGGCAACCCCCAGCGTCTCATAGTGCCCTGACGGAGACATCGTAGTTTTATTCCTGATGTGATTGCAAAAACAACATCGAACTTCCAACTTCGAACGGTTTTTGATTTTTGAGCCAATTTCAAAAGTAGTCAGGATTCAGAAGTCAGGATTCAGAATAAAACCGAATTTGAGTTCAAATTCAATTCTGTCTCCT
>JBAYFV010000304.1:0-4399 GCA_041666985.1 Victivallales bacterium | reverse complement strand
GGCTCAGTTATCAAAGTTTAACACTGATTACTGGTACTGATGACTACTAAACCTCCTGTACGATATTCAACATGTTCCAGTTGCGCCTCCGGTCTTCGGGCGTTACATTACCCCCTCAATTTAGTACTCTGTAAACCTTTGAATCCGGAGATAAAACATGAGAAAATCACTTTTTCTTCTGCTGATTTTATTGTCATTCTTTTCATTTAACGGCATAGCCCAATACACCACGGACGAAGGCAACGAGGCAAGAACCCTCTGGCTGAAAGGTTTCGATATTTTCGACAAGGCGGAATCCTCTGAAAAAAAGAATGAAAAAAAAGCTGCGCTCGCACTTTATCAGGAATCCATGACCTATTTCCAGAAGGTGAAAGGGCAATATCCCAGATGGAACAGCGCACTTGTGGAATACAGGCTGAAAATATGTGAAAGGAAAATCAAGGCTCTTCAGCCCGATGCGGCACCTCCTGTCCAGAAAACCGCGACAGCACCGGCAGAACCCGACAAATATGTCAGGCAGCTCAGGGAAAGGGTCAGCGTCACGGAAAAACAGCTCGAGGAAACCCGGAATAAGCTCGAACTCTCGCTTCAATCCCTTAACGAGGCGAGAAAAGAGGCGGATCTCGGCGTAAAATCGAAAGAGGAGGTTCAGTCAATAATAAGGGAGAAGAATGAAATCGAGAAAAGATGCACCGCCCTTTCGGAGGAGGTAAAACGCCTGCAGGCTGAAAAAGAAAAGAAGGCGGACACAACCGAGTGGACTGAAAAACTTGAAGCCGAACGCGCAAAGGCAAAAACACTCAGTGATGAAAACACATCTCTTGCTGCAAAGAACAATGAGATCAAGTCGCAATACCAGAAGGCCGCTTCAGACAGGATGGAGCTCGAATACAAGTTGAAAGTGCTCTCTGACGCACAGAAAACTTTCAACGACAAGATCGAAGCCGCCTCCAAAAGCATATCCGACTACGGCTCAAAAATAAGGGATTACGAAAAAAAGAACTCAACGCTTGAGAAAGACCTGGCGGATCTTCAGTCAAAATTCGAAAAGGTCAAACAGGAAAACGCCAGCCTGAACAAGAACCTCAGGGCCATTGCCGAAAATCCCGCTTCGGACAACCTGATGAAACAGCTTCAGACCGACAACGACAGGTTGAAAAAGGAAATTGAAGGGCTCGTCTCCAGGATTGAAAAGGAAACCCTCGACAGGACAAAGATCGCCGACGAGAAAAAAGAGGTTTCGGCAAAACTCGACAAAGTCGAAGCCATACTGATTGACACGAAGAACGAGAACAGGCGGATTTCGGCTGAGATTGAGAACATGAGGAGGAAAGTCGTCGAATCCGGCTCGTCAACCGACACCTACCAGAAAAACATCTCACAGCTTTCGGAAGAGAACAGATCGTTGAAAACCGAAGTGGAATCACTTGCCGGCAACCTTGACAGGCTCGGCAAGAAAAACAGGGAACTTGCGAATATCGCAAAGGAGTTCGCCGCGCTTGAGGAGAAATACGCAAAACTCTCCGGAGAAAAGGCCGCAGCAGGCAAAGACAATGAAAGACTGAAGGGGCAGCTCTCGGAACTGGAGAAGACCAAATCGGAGCTCGACAAGATAAAAAAAGAGAAGGAGGGCAATGTCAGGAAAATCGCAGAGCTCCAGGATGATCTGAATTCCAGGAAAAGCGATATTGAAGCCAAAACAAAGGAACTCGCGAAGAACGGCGATGTTTCCAGAAAATATTCCGAACTGGAAAAGACAAAGGCCGATCTTGCCGTAAAAAATGCGGAACTCGCAAAATCAAATGCCGATATCTCAAAGAAAGCGGATGAACTGACTGGGAAACTTGCCGACTTAAACAGGATAAACGAGGAATCAAGGAAAAAGATTGAAGCGCTTTCAGCGGACATCGGGAAAAAGAATGAGATTCTGACAAAGAAGGAAGCGGAAATAAAAACCGCCCCTGAAACTGCAGGAACAGGCAATGTTCCAGGAGAACTGAAAACCGCAAAAAACGGCCCAGTTGAAATAAAAACCGGGGAGATTGTCAGGGGAAGCGCAAAGGTTCCCAACGAGGAGGAAATCAATCTTCTCCTCAGGGAGGGCGACAATGCCGATAAAAAGGGGAACAGGGAGGCCGCAATATGGCATTACGAGAAAATCCTCACATTGGCACCCGAGAACAATGCCGCACTGACCAGGCTTGCATACATATATTCAGACCGTGGCGACGATGACAGGACTTTGAAATATGCGGAGAGATCGCTCTGCTACGAGCCTTATGACGTCCACAAACTTCTTATTGCGGCATTCGCATATATCAGGAAAGGCGAATATTATCTGGCGCTTGGCGTTCTCAGCCGGGCTGTGGCCCAGGATCCGGAAAATCCGGAATTGCAGCGTTATCTCGGAATAGCATGCAGCAATGTCGGCTGGGTCGAATCCGCAGAAAGACAGTTCCGCACCGCCTTCAAACTTGATCCGAAATCTTCCGAAACCGCTTTCAATCTCGCAGTTCTTCTTGCAACCTCCGAACCTCCGAAAATGCCCGAGGCCAGGAAGTGGTACGGGAAAGCCAGGGAACTCGGTGCCGAAACCGACCCCGGCATGGAAAGACTGTTCAAGGAATAGGCTTCCACCGGGGATGACATGCTTGTCCGGAAAATAATACATATTGACATGGACGCCTTCTACGCCTCCATCGAACAGCGCGACAATCCACGCCTGCGCGGGAAACCGGTGATCGTGGGCGGAATGCCCGGAAGCCGCGGCGTGGTCGCCACCGCGTCCTATGAGGCCAGGAAGTTCGGAGTCCACTCGGCCATGCCGACCGGCACGGCGAAGAAACTGTGTCCACATGGCATATTCCTGCCGGTCCGGATGGACGCCTACTGCGCCGAATCCGAGCGGATAAGGAAGATATTCCTGGAGTATACCGATCTGGTCGAGCCGCTCTCCCTCGACGAGGCCTACCTCGATGTCACGCACAACAAAAAGAGCATTCCTTCCGCCACATGGGTGGCCAGGGAGATGCAGAAGCGCATTCATTCCGAGACCGGCCTGACGGCATCGGCAGGAGTATCGTTCAACATGTTTCTGGCGAAGATCGCTTCGGGTCTCCGCAAGCCTGCCGGACTCACCGTGATCACGCCGGATCAGGCCGGTGATTTCATCTGCAAACTCCCCATAGACGATTTCCACGGTGTCGGCAAGGTCACCGCCGAAAAGTTCCGCAGCATCGGCGTCGAGAACGGAAACGACCTGAAAAAACTTCCCCTGCCGGAACTGGTCGGCGCCTTTGGCAAGTCGGGGCTCTATTACTACAACGTCGTGCGCGGCATAGACGAAAGGATGGTGACGCCGGATATTCCCCGGAAGTCCCTCGGCCGGGAAATCACGCTCCAGCACGACACGGACAATCTGGATGAAATGCTCAAACTCCTTGACGATCTGTCCGTGGATGTAGAGAAAATGCTGCATGAGGAGAAGCTTTCCGGACGGACAGTCACGCTGAAGCTTAAATATGAGGACTTCACTTCGATCACGCGCCAGCAGTCGCCGGGAGGATTCATTGATTCAGGGAAGATTATTTTCAGAGTCGCGTCGGGGCTTATGAAAAAAACCGAGGCCGGAAAACGGAAAGTCCGCCTGATCGGGGTAACGGTTTCAGGATTCCCCCGGCCGCCTGAAAACGACAACGGCCCCATACAGCTCAGTTTCCCGTTTTAAAAGACACGCTAAAGTGTCAGAGTATCAGCGTGTCAAAGTATCAAGGTTTTTCTCTGACACGGTGATTTCCGGAAGAAAAACCACGATGCCGCTTTGACACCATGGCATAAACGATATTATCAGGTATTCTCCTCTTTCGCACCATGATAATCAATCCAAAATCTTCGCCAGCAAATGTCAAAGTCATTTCTTTACGGCTCCTAAGGGATATGAAAATTCCCCATCAGTTTTCAGGTGCCGACGGAAGCCCGCCTTTCCAATGAAAGGAAAAGCGGTTCATTGAAGGGGATTTCCCGGAACACTTCAATCACCGTCCTACCGTTACCCCGCATGATTGCGACATCTTTTCCGGCGGCGAGCCACTGTCCTGAACGATCAAGAATCACCATTGTCGTGAAATCCCTGTCGTCGGGCAGGGTGAACTTCGCGGAAGGCCAGGCATCCAGCGAAAGATTGAACATTCCGAGAAGCGTAAAATCCTCGCAGTCCTTTCTGAACACCAATGGATACGCTCCATCCCCTTCGACAATAAGTGGAACAGTGTCACGAGAAAGCCATCGCACCGCGCCCTGCAGCTGTTCCGCCCGGAAAGGATGGTTGAACGCCTGCCCGGAGGCGGTGGCGAAATCCAGACAGCTGACAATCACCCGGCCGCCAAGCTCGTTTTCAAAG
>JBAYFV010000303.1:0-4403 GCA_041666985.1 Victivallales bacterium | reverse complement strand
TAAGCTTGCGGTTTTCGCTGTTAAGGGAGAGTTTCGCCCAGTCATAATCGAAATCCTTCAGCGCCGTCACCGCAATGGCCATGTCAATCGCCTGCTTTTGAATCTCGGATGTGCTGTCGAGAAGCTGCGAATACCCGAGTTTGATATTCCCGCCCTGCCCCGGCGATGAATAAAGGAAACCGTCCGTGATTCTCAGCCGGTTGTTCCTGATCTTCACCGGAATACGCCCGTTGACTGTCCCGTCGCCGGAACCCTCGGCCGCCTGAATCTGCTTGAGCATCCCCGCGAAATTGAGACGGTCGCAATAAAGGATGAATTCAAGATCTTCCCCGGGAACTATCCTCATCGCATGTGAATAGACGTGTCCGCCGCACCATGAAAAACCGCTTTTCTCAATAAAATATTTCTCCGGCGATTCTATCTGGAATTCAATTTCACCGTTTTCAGCCGCAAGGCTGCCCGCTGAAAACCTCCTGAATTTCATGCACTGTTTCGGAAGACTTTTCATCAGGATCAGATCCTGCAGCGTAACGGAAAACTCAAGCCCTTCAATCGAAGCCTTGTCGTCGGGCATTTTAAGGTTCGCCCCGGTCAGCCCTATTTCAGCTTCAGTCTTCATAACTCCAGTCCCGTTGCCGCAGACACCCTTCAATTTCAATTTCCCGTCCAGGCTGATGCCGGAAAATACCTGATTGAATTTTCCGAAATCAACCGCAATCTTTTCGGAGGTTTCGGGAATCTTGAAATCAAAATCATAGAAGACACCCCTCCCTTCCTCCAACCCGGCCTTTCCGGAAACATCAATTCCAAGGTTTTCAAAAACTGTCTTGAAAACGCCCCGGAGCCTCCATGCCAGATCCTCCTGTACAAGCTGCGCTTCAAAATTGCCGAGACGGCTGCCGTCGCCAATGGACATCATCCCTGTCTTCAGAAAACCCTTTCCCATCCCTCCTGCGGCGGAGCCCTCGACAGGGTACGGGATCTGCAACGGAACCGAGAGGTCTATATTCTCAATATTAAGAGTTCCGGCCCTTAACTTCTCCACATGCAGCTTCATCGAACATTTGAGCAGCGGCGCCTTGAATTTGATGTCTCCGGAAATTTCAGCGGCGGGCATGGAAATTGAAGCTCCCCCTTTTTCCCTCCACTCGCTTTCAAATATCTTGAAAACATAATTGATGTCCGCACCGTCCTTTTCCCCATTCCCGGAAACGGAAAACATCACCGGCCTGCATTTTAGCGACCGGGAGACTCCATCCATCTCCACCGTCTCATCACTGTCGGGAAGAGCCGCGAATTTGAATTTCCACGCACCGTTACTGTCCACTTCAGCATCGAAACGGAGTGCGACGCTCTCCGATTCGGAAAGTTTCATCTCCGATGTTTTGAACATGCCGTTGAACCGGTCCTTGTCTGTTTTAGCCTTTATCTCCGCACCTACACTCAAGCCTCCGTCCCGCGAAATTCGCATCTCTCCGGCGGCGGCATCCATGCAGACGTCAACGGGAAAAGGAGAAACGATCCTGAACATATTGAATGAAAACCGGACAACGTCCTTTTTCTTCCCGAACTGCAGGACAAACGGCACCGGTCTTCCGGAAGAGTCGGTCGAATTGACGATTTCAACTGCGTTGTACCGCACGTCCAAATCGGAAAGTTTTATTTTCAACTCCATGCTTCCGGCAGGATGATCAAATGCAGATTCAATATCCGCAACTGCGGAAAACTTCAGGTCTTTCACATTGTCCGTAAGACCCTGGAATCTTGAAAGGCTGATATTCGCACCCTTCAAATCACAGGACGCTTTTCCCAGCTTGGAGTCGAACCCGCCGCTTATGCTGAAAGACTCGCCGAAAGGATGAAGATTGACGGTCAGGTCGTATTTCGGCCTCCTTTCAGTGCGTAATTCCTCAGGCAGAAGATTCGCACGCATTTCAAAGGGGATTATATGCTGTCTGCCGTCCCGCTTGATTTTTACGGAGGAACTCCTGACTGTCAGCGCAGTTATCATGTCAGGAATGCTTTGGGAGGAAGTTTTCCCCGCACGACCTTTTTCCGATTTGAAGTTTTCAAGGTTCAGACCTGGAATCGTAAATCCGCCATCCCTGTATTCGGCACTGAAGGCAAGACCTGAAACGCTGACCCTCCGGTCAAAAAAACCCAGAAGAGGATAATCAACCCTGACAGAATCCACTGTTAAAAAAGGCGATTTCGCTTCGCCGACCCTCAGATCCGACAAGTCAATATGGGCGAAACCCAAACTGCGGACCTTGCAGCTGACACTCTCAACCTTCAGAATCCCCTTGAGCTTACCGCAGAGACTGTTCTCTATGTATATCGGTATGCATATCCTGAGAAGTATCAGGATCGCCAGGACGATTCCCGACGGCAAAAGAAGCCTTCTCAACAAAGATTTTTTCTTTTCTTCTGTCATCTGTTTTCGAATTCTGCGAATTTCGCAAGCATGTCATCGTAAATGCCGGCAGCGGATTTGTCAGGTGCGACCGTCTCCGACGCAACTGCGAATTTCGCACAGATCTCATTTCGTTTGCAATAAACCGATGTGGATGCGGCCCTGAGGGCGGCACCGAGAGTCGCCGAATCCGCGACAGATATTTTTTCAACCCCGGCCTGGAAGACATCTGCTATAATCTGGCATATCCCGCGGCTTCTGGAAGCGCCGCCGGTCACCCTGATCCTGGTGAATTTTTCACCAATCCACCTGGAATGAAGTTTCATGCTGAGAACCTGCGATTCGACAACTGCGCGTATCTTGACGGATGACGGCGCCTTTCCGCTGCGGAAATCCGCAGTGCCCGAATAACGCGCCCCACCCTTCAGCACCAGCGGAGTTATTTCCGGAACAAAATACGGAAGCATGATGTTGCCGCCGTTGCCGGACCCGCTTTCTGAAAAAGCCTTTTCAAACGCATCCCAGTCGGCACCGCATTCATCCTTCACCTTCTCACGGGCAAGGGATCCGTTCTTGAAACATATGAGGCTCATGTATCCGCCGAAAGGGTTTCCGAAAACATGTCCGTATCCCTTCGGATCCGTGTGCGCTGTTGACATCGCGGCAAAGAACGTGTCGCTTGTGCCGAGGCTGATTACCGCCGTCCCCGGCTCTCCCGCGCCGACACCGATGAGACTGCACGGATTGTCGCCGGACCAGACAGTCACCGGAATCCCTCCCTTGAACCCGTATTTTCTGAAATACGGGGAAAGGGTTCCGGCCAATTCCTTCGACGGTACGGCCGGAGGAAGTCTATCGAGGAGGCCGGGAGAGGTTGCCTCGGCGATTTTAAAATCCCATGCGAGGGTCTTGAGGTTCAGCAGATTCATTCCGGCGCCGTCCCCGAAATCAATCGGGGCGCTCTTACCGCAGAGAACTGACGCCATGAAAGAACTTACCAGATGTATATGCTCCGTTTTCCTGTAATCTTCAGGCTCCGTCTTCCAGAATTTGCGGATCTGCGGCCCCGTAAAACGTTCAATCGCGGGCGAACCTGTGATCTCCTGGAGTCTCTTCGCACCTGCGGCCTTGCTTATTTCCCCGCATTCCGCGCTCGTCGAACTGTCCATCCATATCGGAGAAGTCTTCCTTGAAAGCGCGGGTTCCATCTGCCCGGCCAGGGGAAGCGCAGGATTAAGGCTCTCAAGTATACCTTCAAATCTGCCGTTCAGGTAAACGGAACCGTGCTGCTGACCGGATCCGCTTATGCCCGCAACCATGTCAAGGGGCGCTTTTGCGGATTTGAGTTTCGCCAGAACAAGGTCGAGCGCTTCAAGCCACATGAGCGGATTCGAATGTTTTACAAGCGGATCCGCATTCGGGAGAACGCCGTTGGGACATCCGTATTTGGAAAGCTCGGTTGAAAAATTCACCGCAGCCGATGCGACAGTCTCACCCTTGTCCGCGTCAATAATAGTAGCTTTGACACTCTGCGTACTGCTGTCAAGTCCAAGGTACAAACCCATTGCGAAACCTCCATTTTTTACAAGGTCAATATATGCGATATGGAGGGGAATTGCAAAAGTCTGAAAAACCTGAATGCAGCCGCAATCATATGGAAGAGGTAATTTCAAAATTGCCGAAGGTAGGGCGGTTTCGCCCCCAAGTCATCCGACGGGACAGGCAAGCCGTCCCCACCTTGGATTCGCCAATCTTGAAATCAGCTCGGACTGTTTAACCGTTGGCGTTCAAGCTCTCCAGCCTATCCAGCGGACTTTCAACAACCGCCAGTTTCTTCTGCGCCACATGCGTGTAGATCATCGTCGTCTCCAGGCTTGAGTGTCCGAGGAGTTCCTGTATGACCTTTGCATGAAGCTCCTTCAATTTTTCAAGATGCGACTTCAATTCCTCCCTAATTGATATCGGCATGGGAATCATCCTGTCTTTATCG
>JBAYFV010000302.1:0-4411 GCA_041666985.1 Victivallales bacterium | reverse complement strand
GCCAATTTCAAAAGTAGTCAGGATTCAGAAGTCAGGATTCAGAATAAAACCGAATTTGAGTTCAAATTTAATTCTGTCTCCTGAATTCTGACTACTGAATTCCTAGTTTTGAAATTACCTCAATACGACTACTTATCCGGAACCTGACTCTCATTTTTCAGGCTGTTTCGCATCTTTGTCGGGGATTTCATTGAATTTCAGGTTTGTGTCCATGTCCTTTTTCGCCCTTGAGATTATTTCCTGAAACTCCGGGGATGAACGCACTTTGTCAAAAGCGGGATCATAGGAGAAGGGAAGAATCCTGTAACCGATGAGCTGGTATGCGAGCAGAAAGTGTTTGATGCACGATTCGACATCCCCGTTCGAGGCGTACATGGAAGACAGGTTAATCTGCGCGTCCGATGATTTTTGATTTATCTCCACCGCTTTCAGGGTCATTGTTATGGCCTCCTTCATCTTCCCCTGCCGGGCCAGAGCCGATCCGAGATGGTTGTACAGCGAGTCGTTGTCCGGATTGAGTTTCACCTGCCTCCTGAAAATGATTTCAGCGTCGGGATAACGCTGGGAATAGTAGAAAATTCCGGCCAGAAGCGAAAGGGCCTGCGGATTGTCGGGTTCAAAGATAAGCAGGGTGCGCAATGCATCCTCCGCTTCATTCTCCTTGCCGGCCGACAGGAATTTTTTTGCGTTTTCAAGAAATTTCTCGGATTCCGGGATGTAACTTTCCCTCTGTTTCCGCAGTACAGGCGCTTTGTTCCTGATCTGGGCTTTGGAAATTCTGTTCAGGGACATTGTCGGCGCCGTGCCGTTTGTCTGAAGTTCGATTGCGCTTTCCCTGGGCTTTGTGTTGATGATGATGAAAGTCAGCAGGATTATCACTGCAAACGAAATTATCAGTGGTGCAAGCGACTTGTTCATGTTTATCCGCCAAGTGTCCTTCTAGTTTCCCGGTTGATTTTTCCGCGACGGGAAAATCTTCTTAATTGGATATTCAGGGTTTCGCCCCGTTTCCGCCAGATTCCATGGCTGCAAGTTTCCCCTCCAACTCCTTGAGGGCGAGGCTCAGTTTATGCACTTTTTTCGGAAGTGTGATTCTCTCGAGGAAGTCGCGCGGACTTTCCGCGGGCGTGCCTACGACTGATTCTCCCGGAGGAACATCCTTCAGCACTCCTGCGGTTCCCGCAACTCTTGCGCCGTCTCCGATTGTGATGTGTCCGTTGATTCCGGCCTGGGCCGCGATAATGACTCCGCGTCCGATCTCCGTGCTGCCGGCAACTCCGGACTGGCCGATCAGCATTGAAAATTCTCCGACCACCACGTTGTGCGCGAGATGCACCATATTGTCAAGTTTGACACCGCGTTTGAGCCATGTCCTGCCGAAACGCGCACGGTCGAGGGCGCAGTTTGCGCCGATTTCAACATCGTCGTCAATCTGGACGATCCCGACCTGGGGGATTTTCACTATCCCGGCCGGCCCGGCCTCGAAGCCGAAGCCGTCGCTCCCGATCACGGTGCCCGAGTGGATGATGACGCGGTTTCCGACAATGCATCTTTCACGTATGGACACGTTCGGATAAATCAGGCATTTCGCCCCGATCTTTGTGAAATGTCCGACATAGGTTCCTGCGCAGACGACCGATTCGTCGCCGATTTCAGCCTCCTCGTCTATGACCGCGCAGGCGCCGACATGGACGTTTTTCCCTATTTTTGCGGATTTCGCAACTGAGGCCTGCGGATGGATGCCGGGTGTGAATTTAATCGGGGGCGGCGCGAAAAAGGAGATCGCCTTTGAAAATGCGCTGTTCGGATTCTTGCAGATGACGAAAGCCTGGCCGTCCTTCGGCTTTTCGGTGAAATCCTCTCCTGCGATTATCGCAGAAGCCCTGCTTGTCTGAGCTTTGGCCGTGTATTTCTTGTTTGCGAGGAACGATATGTCTCCGGCTCCGGCGTCCTTGAGCGAGGAAAGGGATTTCAAGACTATGTTTTCATCGCCGACTGTTTTTCCGTCAACAAGTGCGGCAAGTTCTTTTACGGTCATTTCTTTGCCCATAAGTTATTTTCCCCGATTTATTTTGAATCGTTTAGTGTTTGTTAAAGATAAATAATCCAAGAACATGCCTTGCGGCATTGACTACGAACTGGTGCAATTTGTTTGTAGTTAAGCCCGCAAGGGCTGTCTATTTTTTGTCGGATTTCTTGTCTTCTTTCTTCTTCTCCTCCTCCGGTGCCGGGGCTTTCTTGTCCTCCACCGGCTTGTTTATCTCCTTCAGTATCGCGTCTGTTATGTCGAGTTCCGGAACCCTGTAGATGACGGAAGGTATGTTGTTGAGGGTTTTTCCGGAGGAATCGAGGACGAGCGTGATTCCCTGAGGCTGGCAATACTTCCTTATGGTTTCGGAGATTTCCTTGAGGAGGCTGTTTCTCAGCTCCTCGTATTTGTCCTTAAGCTGATTCTGCTTTTCAGAGTTGTACTGCTTGACTTCGTTCTCCTTTTCCTTCAGCTGCCGGTATTTGTCCTGGGCGGCGATCCTCTTGTTTTCGCGTTCCGCCTCGCTGAGCGCGATGTTCTGGGAGGCGTCGCGGACTTCCTTGAACTCGTCCTGCAGCTTGAGCAGGGAATCGTTGAGCTTGTTGGAATAGTCCTTGAATATTTCGGCCTGTTTTTTGAGGTCGGCGTCGGATATTTTTGTCTTGTAGTAGTTCTGGAAAAGTTTTTCCATGTCAACCAGGGCGAATTTCTGTTCCGCACAGAATCCGTTCAAGGCTATGACCAGTGAAATGATTATTGTTGAAACCGTTGCCTTTTTCATTATCATTCTCCTTAATTTTTTTTCCGTATGTAAAATAACGGCATTGCCGTACTTTTCACGCTTCATAGATGATTTTTATCCCACTGTGGTTGAATACACTCAAGATCAGATCGGAAAATCCTTACGAGAGCCTCAGATAATTTCTGACTTCCATTTTCCCGTGAAAGACCCCGAGAACATCTATTTCGTTGTCCTTCTCACGGTAAAGATATGCAATCCTGTAGTGTCCATGCAGAATTATTCTTATATGTTTTCTGGAAGAATGCTGATATGTGTAGCCTATTTCGGGAAGATGCCGCAGAATCTGGGTCTTTTCGTAAATACCATTGATTGTATTGACAGCCGCAGTAAGATTGTCAGAAGCGATATAATGAAAGATGGAATTGAGCCAGTACCTGGATTCTTCGGTCCAATTTACTTTGACCATGACTCAATTTCTCTTTTCATGTCTTTGTTGCTGATGAGTCTTTTGTTCTTGGAATCCTCAAGCCCCCTATCAATCATTTCGGAAAAAGCCAGCTCGCGAAGGATCTCGTCGAATGAGCTGTCGTCCGGCTGTTCCTCAATGATTTTAATCATGGTTTCCTTGACGATCGCAGGCATAACAGTCCTCTTTCATTTTGGTTTGAATATAAATCACAGAGGCATGAAAATCAAGTCTCTGCATTGCGAGGGATTCGAGCATATATACTTCGTCTGTTCAACCGTTCCCCGCATCAGGTCTCTTCTCTTTCCTGTTTCATCCCGAACTGCATGTCGTTAAGCTTTTTATACTGTCCGCCTTTAGCCATGAGTTCGTCATGTGTTCCCTGTTCGACAATCTTACCCTGGGAAAGGACGATAATCAGATTCGCATGTTTTATTGTGCTCAGGCGGTGGGCTATTGCGAAGACGGTCCTGTTTGACATGAGGTTGTTCAGGGCCTCCTGGACAAGGCGTTCGGTGACGGTGTCAAGGGCGCTTGTTGCCTCGTCAAGAATCAGGATCGGGGGGTTTTTGAGTATGGCTCGTGCAATTGAGATTCTCTGTTTTTCACCTCCGCTGAGCTTCGACCCCTTTTCTCCCACTACCGTATCAAACCCGTCCGAGTGCCGTCCGTCCATTATGAACGAATATGCATTCGCCTGTTTTGCAGCCTCGATGATCTGTTCTTTTGTGGCGTTGCCGTATCCGTATGAAATATTGTTGGCGATGGTGTCATTGAAGAGGATTGTGGTCTGTGAGACAATTCCTATGTGGCTTCTCAGTGATGAGATTTTAATGTCGCGCACGTCCCTGCCGTCAATGGTCACGCTCCCGGAATCCACATCGTAGAAACGCGCGATGAGGTTTGCGATTGTCGTTTTTCCGGAACCTGTTTCGCCGACTACGGCAACGACAGTTCCCTTCGGGACTGTAAGGTTCATGTTGTCGAGGCTGCGCCTTTCCTCGTAGGAGAAGTTTACATCGTTGAACCTGATCTCGTTGCGGAATTCGCCGATTTCCGCCGCATCCGGCCTTTCCGTGACTTCGGTATGGGTGTCGAGCAGGTCGAAATACCTGTCGGCCGCCGCCATGCTGCGCTGGATGTAGGTGTTGATCTTGATGATGTTCTTGACGGG
>JBAYFV010000301.1:0-4416 GCA_041666985.1 Victivallales bacterium | reverse complement strand
TCTCGGATGCGGATATGTTGACATCCTCATACGCTGGAGTTCATAAAATTTTGGATTGGGGATAGTTGCAGCCCGTTTCAGAGCCATGACAAGTCTCGACGGCAGGTCAAGAAGTGGAATTGACAAATGGGAGCTAACCGTTATTTCGACCGGAGATTCGAATTTTACAGGTCTTGTTTTTTCGCTTTCAGCCTCAATAATTCTTTCGTCAGACCTTAGTGAGAAATCTCTTTCATCCTTGACATTGACACGCGATAAACCGGGGAAATATTTTCTGTTCAGGCACTCCAGGTCCATAGAGGAAAGGCATCGGATTTCAGAAAGATATTTCCACTGATCCTCGTGCAGCAGAAGCTTATCATCAAGAAAAACAGTATTTCCTTCTTCCCGTGGCTGCTTTTGTAACGGCAGGGCAATCAGGTTACCAAATCCTCCTTTAGGAATGTAATCCTGATTGGGAAAGAAACGGTCATAGGATTTCAGGGATATGCTGTGTCTCAGCTCCGTGCTTTTTGTCAGTATTATTGTCCCGAGCATTCTGGCGGTTCTTGCAGGAACTGGTTCCGAAAAGAATATCCATGCGTGAGCACCTTTGCCGGATCGCGACCGCTCGATCCCTACATCCACCCCCATGCTTTCGGCAACAGACTGATAAGTCACCACATCCTCAGGCCAGGTTTCTCCGTCAAAGTCACAGGCGAGGAAAACACAGGTGTCGTCTTCCCTTATGGCATATGTCCCTATTGTCTGATATCCTCTCAGGTGGGAGTCTACGGCGATTGAATCAAGGCTCAGAAACCTCTGGTTCTGGCAGGCCGAGCATTTTGTCTTGGGCTTTCCGCATATGCCGTGTCTCCATTCGTTGCTGCACGTGGGAGAATAACCTTTTCTGCCCTGTTTCAGGTTCTCCCACAGCTTCGGATAGACATTCTCCCGGCACCTGAAAAGCCGGAGGAATAATTGTATCTTTTCCTGAGGGCTTTGTGGAATCTTTTCGGTTATCGGCAAACCGTATTTCTGCCCCGCTGCAGTGTTTTCATCCTGCAGCTTCAGCAGGACGAGTTTGCTCCGTATTGCGCGGGATTCCTCCTCAAGTTTCCTGAGCCGTTCTTCAAGGGATTTTATTTCTTCGGAACTCATTGTCTCATGGTGAAATGGATTTTTAATTTATTTTGCGAACTTCGCAAAGATCAGATCTGATGATTTTGAGCTCAAATCGGTAGATTTATTGAAAACTCCGGTAGATTATCGGTGGATTTTCAGCTCTCTAAGAAATTCATTTATTCTTTCATAGGAATCCCGGATGACAATGCTTCTATCCTCGGAATCTGTTATTTCAAGGAAATCGGCAATATTGGCTGGACCAACATGCTCGACAGAGGCAAACTTTTCGGATATCTTGTCCAATCCTTCACGAATAAGCTTATTCTTCAAATGCGGAGCAAACTTTCCAACCAGCGCTTTGATTCCTCCGGGATAGTTCTTGACGCAAAAATATACGTCGTAGCAATCTTTTTCTTTATTCCTGTCGTATATCGCCATTCCCTTCATGGCAATGAACGGGACAATTCCCGCAATTTTTATTTCGGTTGAATCTTTTTTCCCGTCAGGCCTGCTTCCGCTGATTTTTAATTTGTCATAGATGCTGAAGACAAGATCGCATCCTCTGGCCTTTCTCGCATTGATGTCCTGAATTTTCTGCGTCCTGTGCTTCTTGCCCGTTCCTTTATATTCTCCGGCAAGCAAGTCAACCTGTATTGTCACTTCTTCCCCGTGGGAGGGAAACGTCCTGTAGAATATGAATGGCTGTTTTTCATCCCGCATGTAGCCGCTCTTCTCAAGATGTCGGCATATTGTCTCGTATCCGATCTCCGAAAGTATGCTGTGGTCAAGGGCAAGGTCAACGTCAATGCTTCCAATATGCTTCTCCTTCGCATGGAATAGCAATTCCGGCACCCATCCTCCGATAACCGCTATGCCTTCCCTGTATTCACCTAATACTGTCATGATTTCAAGGAGCACAGACCGTGCAGCTTCCACAAGTTTATCGCTGTAATCGCTTTTGCTTACCATGATTTCCTTATAATATGGTTCAGTAAGAATTCCGCAGCTTCTTCTCCTCTACCCCTGTTGCTTTTCAAATCAAGATAAAGCTGGATTGGAGAGACTATCTTAGCTCCGTCTCTTAAAATATTCCTATAGAAGACTCCATCGTCATATGGGATGATTAGAAAAACATTTCCGCCGGAATCTACTTTCTTAAGATTCATCTCAGCTATTATTTTTTCTTCAATCCTCAAAATGTACGCCATTGTCTTATTTTGTCCAATGACTGCAGGTGCCAGACGGAGAGATCCGGAAAATCCGGTCAATGCATAATCAATCTTTTTCCTCTCAAGCATTTTCACAAGTTTATTCTCAACATCATTCACATCATCAGAAGAATAATATTCATATATTTGATTGTTACGGAAAGAGTAGATCGCACTCCACTCCGCCAGAAGTTTTTCAGGCTTTGTCAATGAGAATCCTCCGTCCTCATATTCCTGAATTAATTCTTTGTTTCGGAGTAGTTTCCGAATATTTGTCACTAAGCCGACACTCACAGTGGCCTCAGATGCCAGGTCTGCTGTTATCCATTTTTTCCTGGGCTCACAGAGAAGAACTCTCAGTATCCTGGTGGCTCTTGTTGAAAAGATTGTCCTAATCTCCCTCTTTTCTGAAAAAGGATTCTCATTTCCGCTCTTCTCAACGAATATATTGTCAAAACTCAAATAACAGTTCCCGGCAAAATCAAGGCATCCGAGATTGTTGCGTCTGCATATTTCTGAGGATTCGGAGGAAATATATGGCGCGCAGAATATCCCGTAGGAGTTGACTTTCTGTCCGCATACGCGCATAAGGACATTAACAGCCTCTCTCGCAAATTTCGGCTGGCCATTGCCTTTAACCTCAACATAGAGAGTCCGCGCTCTGCCGTCTATTGAAATGTTGACGGCAAAATCAACAGAATCATATCCTTGCCTGTCAACAGTCTTTATCTCAAGGATAGAAACAAAAGGTATCTTTTTGAGAAACGACACAATCGCCGTTTCTGCTTGTTTCAGAATATCCGTTTGTAAAAGCATGGTTTCACCATTAATGATTAATTCAACATTCGTTGAATATTTGCTAATATAACCGTATCGCTAATGTTATCAACCGTATATTCAGTATTTATATATGTTTCAACATTTGTTGAATATGCTATTTTCACTGAATCTTTATTATTGGGAAGAATGGCCTCAAGTCGGACGTTTAAACTTGATTCCCGGACTTGGATGCAAAGCGTGTCTCTTCTATCAGCAGCTTTCTTATGGCGATCCCCTGCGGGTCGGGTCTTCGTGCTCCGCACAGAGCCAAGGGAACTTGTCTCTGCCATCCGGCTTCAGCCCCTATCGCATGCCTCCCTTTGCGCGGGTTCGCGTCAGGCTCCATAAATTCCGCCTGACACTCTCCCGCCGGTCGGCATAAGAAGCGCCCTTGCCCTGATTCTCGCTTCGCTCGAAACAGGGCACAACACTTTCCGCATCCGCTCCAAGTGATGACGGGCTTGCTGTGGTAGGCTTCACGGCTTTCGGATTCGGATGTGGGACGGGAGTCCCACAAAATGCGTCCGAACCCTCATCGGCCGCTCGTTTTCCCCACGCCTGTCTCATTCAACAGGCTCATTTCGACAGGCGACCTTGGGGCGGCAGCCCGCCCCAAACCCCGGCAATTGGGCGTTCCGCCGCCCATACCCACGGCCAGCAGGGGTGCCCCCTTCTGGCTACCCCCTTTGCGCTCTGGAGTCATTGCAGATGACAGCAATTTAACTTTTTATATCCGATTCTCGAATGCAGATTTGAGACCCGGATTTATATTACAAACTTTTTTATGGGGGGTAAAAGGAGAATTGAATGAGAAAAAGTAAATTAAAAATAGAGATTTCAGTGACGGGAGTTGCTGTTTTTGCCGATGAAACTGTCACGATGATTAAGTTTGTTGCGAAAGGAAACCTGATGCGTTACAAGATAAAACTTCTTAATGAGATATGTAACCGGTATCGCAAAATCAGACCGGACTTCTTATGCTTCCAAGCTTCCCCCGGAAACGGGTGGGGAGATATCTGGGTTGGTGACGCATATGCCGACGGACATCTAAACGTCCTGGATAAATTACAGCGGAATGAACTCAAATATTGTTACACCGAGAGGAAAACTATCGAGGTGAATTAAGGCAACCCAATTGCGAAGTTCGCAGAGTGCTGACCTCGAATATTAGGAAATGGGCGGTAATCAATAGAATCATTGGTTTTTGCGAACTTCGCAAAATCTGGGCCTGCGAAAGAACGGACTGAAATCGGTAGATTATCGTAATTTACGTTTTGAGAATATT
>JBAYFV010000300.1:0-4418 GCA_041666985.1 Victivallales bacterium | reverse complement strand
GGAAACGGTGAGAAAAACTTTTCGCCAGAGGGATTTTTCAAGCAGTTTTCCCGCTGAATTCCCGTAACCCTCGTTCAGGTTGTACATGCCTTGATCCATTTCCAGATTTCCAGATTTAAATTAACCGCAGAGTCACAAAGATTTTAAGACACGCCAAAGACCGTGAACACCAACGAGACTTATTCTCATAACAGTATTTTCCCAATCAGCCCCATAATTAAATCTCTCTGTGTCTTTGTGGTTAAATTCCATTTCGACAAGGAGGCTGAAAAGCCCGCCTTACTTCTCCGCCTCCGTCACCAGTGACACGGTCAATATGCCGGCACCCCTGACGGCTTTCATTATTTCCATGACTTCATTGTACTGGCGGCTTCCGTCCGCCCTGATCAGAACGGTGAGTTTTGGGTTGAGCTTCCTCATCATGTCAAGCTTCTCTGTGAGGGCTTTCGGAGAAACATTCTCCTTGTTGAATACGATTATCCCCTTTTTGCTGAGGCTGACCACTTTCGTGTTGTCTTCCGGAATCTTGTCGGCATTCATTTTCGGAGGTGATACGTCAATGCTGTATTCAAGCAGCGGAGCCGTTATCATGAAAATAATCAGAAGCACGAGAACCAGGTCTACCATGGGGGTCATGTTGATCTGGCTGACCATTTCAAGCTGTGATCTCTTGCCCGGTTTTGGCATTCTTCAAATCCCCTATTGTTCGTACTGTTCGAGTTTTACTTTGGCCATGAATTCCTCAACAAAGTTGTCCATGCTGACTGTTATTCTGCGAATGGTTACTGTGATGAGGTTGTATCCGATAAGCGAGGGGATTGCGACAAGGAGTCCGACTATCGTGGTAATCAGCGCACCGCTGACACCTGGGGCGAGGGCCGACATGTCGGCTCTTCCCTGGGCTGCAAGAGCCGCAAAAGCCATGGTGATTCCCCATACTGTTCCGAAAAGACCGAAAAACGGGCTGGCGCTGACCGCTGTCGCGAGAACCCCCAGCTTGTCTTCAAGGAGGAGAACCTGATCGGTCACCCCGCGTTCAAGACTGCTTCTGACGGTTTCAATCTGCGCAGTTGTCAGTTTCTGGTGCGGGTGCTTTGACGATCCGTAGAGTTCGGCAAATTCGGGAGGCAATTCGTAGAAGGTAAGGAGTTCCTGGGCTCCGTTCTGATAAACCCTGGACACCGGACTTTTAATCTGTCCGGACTTTTTCATGAGGGCCAGAGGATATTGCTTCTCCCTGAAAAGATATATGAAAAGCATGGTCGCCTTCTTGGCGCGGTAAAGTGAAATCCCCTTTTCAATCATGATGGTCCATGTTATTATCGAACCCACAAAAAGAAAAGCGACAACAAGTTTTCCGACTGTGTCGCAGTGCTGCCAGGCGAAATAGATTCCGGAGCCTGAATTCATCGTCACGGTTACAACATCTGTCGGCGGCATATATGACTTCCCCCTGTTAATTTGATTAGAATGGCAAATACTGTTATAGTTTAAAATAGCTCAATTAACGCATTTTTCAGCATGAAAATCAATATCACGAAAACATTTAAGGGGAATAATTCCAATGGAAAATGGTATTCTGGCTCTCGGCTTTGACATAGGGGGGACAAAAATAGCGGCGGCCCTCGGTACCGGTAACGGAAAAATAATATCCTCAAAACGAATAAAAAGTGAAAATCGCCCACATGAAGACGTGCTCTGTGAAATGGTCGCCGCAGGCAATGAGATGCTGAAGTCGAACGGATTCAAAAATTCCGATCTCACCGCCATAGGAATCGGCGCACCGGGTCCAATGGATATTCCAAAAGGCACGATATCTCCATGCAACATGAAAAAATGGGTCAATGTTCCGGTAAGGGGTTACCTGTCGAAAAAAATGGGTGTCAAGGCCTATTTTGACAACGATGCGAATGCGGGCGTTCTCGCCGAATGGTTTTTCGGCGCCGGAAAAGGATGCAGGCATCTTATCTATCTCACCATGAGTACGGGGATAGGCGGCGGAATAATTGTAAATGGACATTTGGATCAGGGTGCAAGTTTCACGGCGGGGGAGATGGGGCACATTGTTCTTGATCCGAAGGGTCCCGTCTGCAACTGCGGACTCAGAGGCTGTTACGAGGCCTTCTGCGGGGGAAGAGCGGTCTCCCAGAGGATGCAGAGGGAAATTGCCGACCAGCCAAACCATCCGATAATTGACTACGTTGACGGAAAAATTGAAAAGCTCGGGTATCCGGCGCTGATTGAAGCCGTTAAAGACAAAAACGGATACGCCCTCGATCTCTGGGATGAAATATGCATGAGGAACGCCCAGGCCATAGGAATTTTTGCAAACACTTTCAACCCTGAAATGATCGTGCTCGGGACAATAGCACACCATGCGAGAGAACTTCTTCTGGATCCCGTAAACAAGCATCTCCCGCAGTTCTGCTGGAAGGAGATGATACATGCCATGAAAATCCAGACTACCGCCCTCGGCAACGAAATCGGCGAATACTCGGGAATCTGCGTCGCCCTCAACGGACTGTTCGAAGAAGGCAAATGGCAACTCCCATGGGACAGGAAATAAGAAAATTTGATTTTTAAAAGTCCTGATGTATCTGTAACGCCCTTTGTGCTTTTTCAACCGGATAACTATTAACCATTAACGGATAAACCACACACCATATGAAACCAGTATTTGTATTTTCGGGCCAGGGGGCGCAATCGGCCGGAATGGGAAAAGATCTGTTCGAAAACAGTCCGGCGGCGGCGGCAATATTCAAGGAAGCTGATTCAGTCCTCGGATGGTCTGTTTCCGAAGTCTGTTTCAACGGACCTGAATCTAAACTCACTGAAAGCAGAATCTGTCAGCCCGCCATCTACACAATGAGTGTCGCATGTCTTGCGGCTTTCGCAGAGAAAAAATCCGAAATCAAAGCCGCCGCTTCGGCCGGGTTGAGCCTCGGGGAATTCGCAGCCCTTTATTCGGCTGGAGTTTTCAGTTTCGCTGACGGACTGCGCCTGGTCGCAAAGCGCGGTGAACTCATGGACGAGTGCTGCAGAAAAGCTAAAGGCGGAATGGCGACCATTCTCGGCGGGGATGTTGGAATAATAAGACAGGTCTGCGCGGAATGCGACATAGACGTTGCCAATCTGAACTGCCCCGGACAGATCGTGATAAGCGGAGCCGAGGAGAGAGTCACAAAGGCAGTTGCCGTCCTTAAAGAAAAAGGGTTCAAGAAGGTTATCCCCCTGAAAGTCGCCGGCGCCTACCATTCAAGAATGATGAAAGATGCGGGAGACTCTCTAAAAGGAGTGCTCGAAGGAATTCCGATGAAGGATCCGGTGATACCGGTCGCCCAGAATTATGTCGGAAGCTGTGTGAGCAACGTCTGCGAAATTCGCAATAATCTTGTGAGCCAGGTTGCCGGAAGCGTCAAATGGGAAGACTGCGTGAAGTCAATACTTGCCGGCGGTGCCGACACGGTAATCGAATTCGGCCCCGGCAATGTCCTGACCGGTCTTGTCAGGAGAATCAATGCGAATGTCGCAACTTTCAATGTCAACAGCATTGACAGCCTGAAAAACTTCTGATCCGGTAAAGACAAATCAGGCATCACTTCCTGATATTGTCCATCCAATTCGCACCGGCATAACCTGTGACACGTCCATCGGCGAACAAAATGTTCCCATACTTGTTATGGTTGTCGGGCTTGTCATATGCAATGGCGATATCCGGGGAACTGCTTTCGTTATAGCCGCCTGCATAAACATAATCAACTTTTTCTTCGGTAAGAGTCTCTCCGTCATTTAATTTTGATTGTGTGCTGGGGCATGTATAAAACTTTACATTTTCGAGGTATCCTCCGGAACGAAGCATCTCCCACCCCCTGGCACCGCTTTTATCAGGAAACTGCTCTTTGTTGTCCTGGGCATACATACGGATAGCAAGCCCGATACTTTTCAGCTCGCTTGCGCAACTGATTCTGCGGGCTTTTTCCCGAGCCTGACTGAGGGCCGGGAGCAACATTCCGGCTAAAATGGCAATCATAAAGATATTAAATGTCCCGACTATGCCTGTGACAAGTCCGGCAATTGCATATCCCTTGCCGCTTTGAAGCCCTTTGTTGATTTTATTCAGGGAAATTGAAGAAAATATTATTGCCGGAATTCCGAGGAAGAACCCGCAGCATGCAACACTTGCAATCCCCATAACCATGGATGCGATCGCCATGCCGGATCCCGGTTGCCTGGCACCGGCATTGTCAACTTCTCCCGTATTCATTTAGAGGCTCTCCTATGCTAATATTTCAGCACTGTCCAAACGTTGAAAAAAGGAATCAGTGCAACACGTTGAAAAATAATATGATAAGCGCGGATTACAAATTTTTAGATTTGAAATCAGGATATGGTATTCCCTTTCACGGTTGACCGCCAGG
>JBAYFV010000299.1:0-4420 GCA_041666985.1 Victivallales bacterium | reverse complement strand
GGCGCATTTTGCGCATTCTGTCATGCACCGCCGAAGACGGCGATACAATTTCAACGGCAAGCGCCGGGGCGCCTTCGATATGCGTTTCCTTTATCTGCCTGTCATCGCAGACAAGCACGATGTCAGGCTGGACGATGTCTTCATCAGACAACTTGACATCAATAGGTGAAGAAAAAAGCTTGCACTTATGTCCTTTGAAGAAGTCAAAAAGAGAACCGAAAAGTTCCCGCGAGATCGCCTGGTGCCTGGTAGTTGGCGCCGGAGACATCATATATGCCTCACCGTCTACGATCTCCCAGCGTTCCCCGTCAGGCCACTTCTGATAATCAGCCCAAGTATAAAGTCCTTCTTTTCTTAATGCGTGTCCGGACATGTCCAGCTCCGTGATTTAAAAAATAAATTTTCAAGGCGTAATATAGCATCGGTTTCACTGCCGTTCCATGGATTATTGGATGACTGGATGATTGGATTGCTGCAAATGAACAAGACATGCCTGGAACAGCTTGCGCCGCAAGCAAATTTCGAAGTCCGGATATCGGGACAACGCTGAAAGCGTATGGTGATCGCCAGCAAATGACCAAGTTGTTTTTAGCGGACCCTAAGACACGGAAAATACAATTTCCTATATGATCGAGTTATCAAGCGGCAGCAGCCAAATCTGTACCGGACCGATCAGTCCGGAGGGCTCTTGCGGCATGGAGCGATCAAATATATTATTACCAAATTGATGAATACGGCCTCGTGTGGTTCTATGGCCTGATTCCCGCTTGGGCGAAACTTGAAGCGGATATGACTCCGCTGTCATCCTTCTGGTTGTAAATCTCCGTGGCTGATGATGCGGCAGCGTGTCCGTCAAAATAAAGGATGTTTGTCCGACCTTTGAACGCTCCGAAAGACAAGGGGTAATAGGCATCCTGCCATACATTCACCGGACGCGGATCACTCGCGCCATGGCGATAGGCAATTATATTATTGGCCGCGATGTTCATCCCTGCCCGATGATTTGTGTCGGCGGCAAACACCGCAACGGAGGGCTCTCTGATAGCAACTGTCTGTCTTCCCGCACCATAAACAATGCCCCACTCAATCATACCGCAAAGATAAGCGTTCACACCATAGTGAGAGAAGTAGAACTTCGGGGGAGAGTCTGTGTAACTTCCCCATTGAACCTGTTCACTCGGACATGCGAATGTTCCTGAGGGAATGCCGGATTTCCATTCCGTCCGACCAAGTTTCGTCCCATAGCCTGGAGATGGCGGTTGGGTGTCGCTTCCTGAAAGCATGTTGAACCAATACCCATAGCCTGCATTTCCGGCATGCTGTAGACTCTGCAAGACAATCCACCTGTTATAGTCCTCCGAATACCCCGACTGCGCCAGACCAATCTGCTTGAAATTGTTCAGGCAGACAATGCCTTTTGCCGCATCCTTCGCACGGCTTAACGCGGGTAGTAGCATTGAAGCCAGAATCGAGATTATTGCTATCACGATAAGGAGTTCTATCAATGTGAAGTCCAAGGCGTTACGACTTGCGATTGACACCGTTTTCCGGATTGTCTTCTGGAGCATTGTTGTTTTCATGCCAGACCTCTTTCCTTTTGGTTTTAAATTCTAGATTCTAAAAACTTGGTCGTACTCCCGCATTTTTGAACTTCCATAACTTCTATTCCTCGAACACCGCGACCGCCCAGCCTTTTACGATCGGTATCGTAACCTCGGCATATCCGTCCTTCGCAGATAAGGCAAGACCTTCGTCGGAGGGTGCGAGATACGCCTTCTTCACCGTCCGGCCATTGAGCGCAAGCGATATGCGAACATCTCGCGATTCGATGGGCTCTTCGATCATGTCAATGGATGCGCCACGGCGTTCCGGCACATAGTTCATCACGTATACCATGTGCCGCCTCTTCTGCGACATCACCGTCACTCGTGCGAACGACGGCAGGTTTTCCGTGCGTATGAGCGGCGCGGGATTGAGCATCGCGATAATATTGGTGACAAGCTGCTTCAACGGCACTGGCGCAAATTGATTGTAGGCGGAGAAAACCGGATGCGTGATGTGTATGACATTTCCGTTTCGTGTTACGAATGCGCGGTCGGTCTCCTTGTCCGGCGGTATGTACAGGTTATGATGCTCACCGTCCCAATGCCGCAGGAAATAGGATGAGATGCAGTGCGCCAGCACTTCTGTTCCCTTTTCCGGAGTGACGGCAACGCCGCGCACATAACAATTCAGCGGCATATCGGGAAGCCCTTCCGCAAGTGATTTTCCCGCGCGGAAATACGCCGGATATGGCAGCGGAAAACCACTTGCTGACGGCGTTTCCCATCGAGTGTCAGGTTCTGCATCTTCGCCGTCATAGCGAATTCCCCATGCGTCGAACAGGAATCTTTTCTTCTCCGCGTCCATGCCGGACCAGCCGCTTGAAATGATGGCGCCGTCCCTGTCAATATGCGCGCAAACCTTTTTCGCAAGATCATCGTCGAAGGTGATATTGTCAGGGATGACGAGGAGGCGATAATCCTTCCATTGCGATGCCGTCGTCACCACATCGAATTGCACCTTCAATTCGGCGAGTATGCGGACAGCTCCAAGTATGTTGTCGCCAAAATCGCGATGTGCGACCACCGCCGTGTCTACCGCCACCTCTGCGCCATCAACATACGGCTCAAGCTTCTGTAGCCGTCCATAGATGTGCTTGATGAGACCGAACACATCGTGATTGATATCGCCGCGAGGATGCCAATGATCGCCGATAGACGGTCGCAAGCCGTTTGCAATTCCATGTACACAGTCGTACTCAAGGCTCGGTTCGGTACGGATGCCGCCGAAATCACCCCACGAAAGATGGAAGCGTCCAGTCATATTGAGCACGGTCTTTCCAAGCGTACGGAGATAACGTGAATATGTGGGAAGACTTTCATAACCCCAGCCGCCAGTAGGCAGGCATTCAAACTCGAGATAATTGCCGATCGAGGCCTGATCCTCGAAGTTCACGCCGTTGAAAAACAGGAGGAGGTCGGGCTTTACCGCAAGCGCCGCTTCCCGAATCCGTTTCGCAAGCCGCACCTGCGACGTACGGGCGAACTCGTTTAACTGCGCCTTGTCTTTCCAGTCAATTCCTTTCTGCTTCATCTCGCGGATACACTCCACACCCACGCACGGGTTGGGGATCATGCAATCGAGAAAGAAGCCCGCCACAGGATAGTTTGTCGCCACTTCGCGCACCATCTCCACCAAGTGATCACCGTAGGATGAATTGTAGCACATCCTCCGCATGAAATTATCCATCCTGTCGGGTTTGTATGTATAACCCTCCGGGGTGATGGTCAGCCAGTCACGGTGCAGGAGCCCTTCTTCATGGCTCAGCCCGGCATTGAAATAAGCGGTGAGAGCAATGCCTTTCTTCTTGCATGCCTCGGCGAGCTTTCCGAAAAGATCATATTTCAGTGACGGATGGCGTATGCCCACTTTGGTGTCATAGTACGCCATGCCGAGATTGCAGCGCGCGTGGAACACGACATAATCAACGCCGCATTCCTTCCACTTGTTGGTTGCCGCTTCAACATCGAATCGTTCGCCCACGTCCGGCTGCGCCGGTTGCGTGTGGAAGTCGTAGAAAACAGCCCATTTTGGTTTATGCATATTCACTCCTTATGTTCCTGAAAACTTTGCCGGATTGGAAGTTGAGATATGTTCCTGTCATACAGGTGGTGGCAAATCTTCCAGATCAACAACAAAGGAAATACCCCGTTTATGTGTCGGATCTCCCGGACCGAAAAAGAGCGTGCTGAATGACAGTGCATCTGTTAATCTGATAAATTTCACGACCAATCTCTGGGGTTGTCCCGTGAGATTGCATTTTAAAATCCCCTCCATTACATTTCCCCATTTGTCAGACAATGTGTCATCCATCAATAACTCAGGAGCCCAGTTCCGCATAGTATTCCATTGCCCGATTAACTTGCCATCCAGCCACATCCAACAGGGGCCGCTTCGGCCCAATATGACTCCAACTTCACCAACCGTCTCTGCGGAGCGTATGGTTCGTACAAAATAGTAACACGCCTGGCCTTTAAAGCCACCGATCTTCTGTTCAGTGATTAGGTCGTCCCCTGATTCCAATTTCAGAGGCAACTCCTCTGGAATATCTTCCCTGACAAGTCTGGATTCATCGAGATAGGGGGTGTCAAATCGAACGTGATGATTATAATAATCGAGATATCCGATATTCGCGGGATTGGTTTTTGTTTTTTCATTCCTGTAAGGGCATATTTCGTTTTTTGTCTTGTCCCACATGTCCCAGTAGGGGCCGTAGACGAGCCATTGACGAGTACCCCCCAGGCCGAACGTCAACTCAGTGACTGCTTCCTGCCTTTGGGGCATGACCTCGGCGGAAAACAGATTTTTATCCGGAAGC
>JBAYFV010000298.1:0-4449 GCA_041666985.1 Victivallales bacterium | reverse complement strand
CGCGGATTGAATCCGCAAACTGCCGGACAAACTCGAAAGACCAGCTTGAACTTCCGCCACCGATGACTGCTGTTTTTTCATCATATGCCCTCCCTTTGCTTATAAATCATATTTTTGACGTTGACTCACGGATTACCAACTGCGGTTTTATAACCAGTCTTTTATATCATCTCGCCGGTTCACGTCCGCCACAACCGTCCGTTCACCATTGAATCGCTCCTTGATTACATTGAAGTTTTTAGATTGTCATGTTATCGCACATAAAACTTAAGGGAACCTCTAAATTTTCATAACGATTACTTGAACAGCTCGGAAACTCTTACTGTACGTTCTTCACGGCGTGAGATTTCCGCTGCCTGTCCGATTGCAGTTGACCACATGCCATGCTCAGTGGTCGAGGTGTTTTTATCTTCGCCTTTCAACACCCTGAAAAAAGAGTCTATCAGCATGGGATCGGCACCGTCGTGTCCTCCTTCAACTTCAGGAATACGGTGTGTGATTACTTCCTGGCTCCAGCGCGGACGGATAGTGATTAGCCGATTATGCAGACTGACTTCGGCCTGACCGAGTTCACCAACCACCGTGTAAAGGCGGTCACTCATCGAGGTTACAAAACATTCGAGATGGCTAGCTTTTGCACCGTTTTCATACTCGACCATCGCAATTCCGTTGTCATGGGTGTCCTTATCGGAAGTATACATGCAGAGATCCTTGGAATAGCCGTCGACTGCAACTGCGCGGTCGCACCAAGCTGTATTCTCTATATCATCAATCTTATAAATGTCCGGACAAATCTCCTTGTAATTGCATTGATGGCAGGTTGGGCCGACCGGCACTCCTTTCTTTACGGCAAACGGAATGTGCTGCGGATTGAACACGTCAACCCCGGCGAATGAACTGACCTTCACAGGTTTCGGGAAATCAAGAAGCCAGTTGAAAATGTCAAAATCATGACTGCCTTTATGAATCCATAGGCCTCCACCCTTTGAGTAAAGTCGGTTCCATCTGGACATATAGGTGCGGCCTCCATCGTAGAATTCACGGTTCTCGATCAGGAAAACCCTGCCTAAGACTTTATCAGAAATCAGCTTTTTCAGTTTCTTCAAAACCGCATGATGACGCAGATTAAAGCCCATCATGACGGCCTTACCCGCTTTTTCGGCGGCACCGATGATGTTCTGACAGCCTTTAACTGTTGTAGACAGCGGTTTCTCTATCAGAACATTTACCCCGCTGTTCAACGCCTCTACCGCGTTGGGTTCATGACAGAAGTCCGGACTGGCAATAACTACCGCATCGAGTTTTTCGGTGGCAATCATGGCTTTTACGGAAGTATGGAAATTAGGTTTGAAACCCAAGTCTTTGGCGGCGAATTCCATCCTGACCTGGTTGGGATCGCAAAGCGCCACCACTTGTGCGTCACTGCGTGTTGCGATAGTTTTGCCGAAAGCCAGGATTCCCCTGCTGCCGGCCCCGATAATACCCACTTTAAATTTCTGTTTTCTCATTGTTTGTCCTTTGTCTTTAGTATATTTATTTTACTGTCTCGAGTATTGCGCTTTAAACTATAAACTTGAAACTAAAAGCAATTCTCATCCAGCCTGTAAAGCAACCTGCACAGCTCGCCATCCACATCTTTGGGTAACGGCGATTTTACATTATCTTGCCGGTTCACGTCCGCCACCTGGGAGTATCCTTTCAAGCTTTTCCATTTTGGGAGCACGGGAATCCATTCGTGGTCCGGCAAATATGAAAGAAGGATAAATAAGTCCACCGGTGCCTATTTCCGAATTACCGGAACGCTGTACCTGGATTACAAGCATATTTTCACCGCTATTGGCAAGTTCGGTGAGATCAAACTGAAATGGTTTTGCAAATCCCTGCCCCATCCCGACATACTTGCCATTGCACCAGACACGGACAATCGAATCCGCTCCACCTATAAAAAGTCCGAGCGGCAGCCCCGGTAAATCAGCAGACAGATTAAACGGAACGCGATACCAGACCGAACCAGGGCGGTAACCCATCAGTCCCTGGGCATCCCAGGTCGATGAGAAAGTGGCAGTGCGTATATAATCGCCATCATTGATTTCAGTGTTGGAAAACCCCATGGTTTGTCCGCAATTACTTGAATCAAATGCGGTCTTCAGCCGATCAGGCAGAGAGTAGACTATGCGGTATTTTCCTGTTGAATATTTTGCGGCTTCCTCAACAAGTTTGCCGTAAAATCTGTCTAAATAATGTATTGACATTCTACAGATAAGATTGGGATCGATATTCTCATATCTTTGTAATTCATTTTTCAAGAATTCAAACTTCTGTTTTGCAGAAATAAAATCAAAAGAACAATAAGCATTACGGAAATCCAGATAGTGCTTAAGCATTTCCACCGGGATTCGGGAAAATCGGACGCGCTGTTTTTCGCCTGCCTTTTCAGCTTCTTTTTCAGCCGCATCAAGAAGCTCGAATGACTCTTTTATAAAATCATTGCCGTACATGAGTGCAAAAGAGTGGTAAGACCCGGCTTCATATCCGCTTTCACTCTGTCGTTCAGCCAGCATCAGATAATATTTTTCTGCAAATGGCGCCCCCTTGCCAAAAGCATTCCTGCAATATTCCGCAAGTACTTTTTTCCAATCGAGAGCGGCGTTCCAGGTAAGTTTAGCTTCAAGGTAATCCGAAGGTCCAAGAACTGACCATGCCTTGGAGCATTCATTATAAAAACCGATTACTCCCATTTTTTTGTAATAGGGAATATCCTCCCCCCATATTTTCAACTTGGTATATGGCATGAAATTTTCCGCCAGGTTCCAATTGTAACCGCGGAAGAAAATATTGTTCCCCTGTTTACGTTGCAAATCCCCCCACTGTTCGAGGATTTTCCGATAATACGCACGGGTTTTGCTGTTGAGGTCATTCAGCCCGTGAAAACGGGAATATGTAATGTCCGCAATGACAATTGTTACCTTATTGTCAGGCGTGTAACGCATGGGATAACCAGCATGAACACCGTAAAGATAAAAACCCAGGCGAAGATTTGGGAATTCATTTCCAATGCGTGCTATAAGCTGATTGCAGAGCAGCACTTGAAGGTCGGTAATATCAGGATCACCGGATACAGGATCCAATCGCCCTGTTCCGGCAAGATTGCTTTCAGCCGACTCCGAGAAGCTGGTTCCATCAGCAGGACCGACCCCGATACAGACATTTTTATCATTTGGCCAATTGTTTTTTTTGAACATATCGCGGATATAATCGACAAAAATATTCAATACTTCAGGATTTGTGCTTTCAAGCTGGGGGCCTTGTCGTTTCATTGTTCCATCGGGCTGCCTTACCAAGGCAAGCATTTCAGGATTTTCCTTGAATTGTTTTTCATATTTTCTAATTAAAACATCCCATACATGGCCGCCGCTCATCGACAAAGGATGCCATGTCCAGCTGATCTGTTCCTTGTGGCGCAATTTCCACTGTTCAAATTCCTCTCTGCATTTCTGAGTCACAGCTCCGTCACCGCCAGTATACCATGGGGATCGCACAGAGAATGAAGGGCCTTGCTCGATATCAAGTTCACCGATCGAAACATCGTTTCGCTCAGGGATGACTTCACCATTGATTCCAGGCATCACCCAGTCACAGCCAAGGTGCGAAAGCAATTCATAGATACCGTAAGCATAAGCCGCAGGACTTTCACCTCCGATAAGCAACATGCCGTTTATGGTCTTTAAACGGAAAGTTTCGCCAAGTTCGCTCCTGCCGTCCGGCTGCGCCCCGAGGCGATTTGCCAGAGAGCCGATTACGATGGCCGGACTTCTGATCCGGGCCGGATCGGAAGTAATGACAACCTCAAGTTCAGTGCCGCACATTTTTTTCAAATGATAGTTCAAATCAGAGACGGTTACTGCCAAAATCCGATCCTTCTGCATGGGAATCGGCATTTTATCCAGCTCGCCGCGCGAAGGCATGAAATTTGACTTATCAAGCGCCTCCAGATAAATCTTTGCCAGAGGTTTGTTTTCCTTGACAAGCTCCACCGCCGATATTGCGGATGCCGTCATTAGAACCATACCCATGATAAACTGTTTTATCATTCTTTCTTCCTTCCTTCCGTTATCGCTTACAACTTTAAATTCAGCGTCACTTATACGTTTTAAAATTTCCGCGAGGTCTTCCGAGGAACGCCGGACTTCATCTCTAATACAATTATCATTAACTCTAATGGACTTTCATAATGCGACCATATCGCGCTTAAAACTTAATTCTGAATACTTTTGCAAATTCCTCAAATTACTCGGATTTCAAACTGGTTGTGCCGGAAGCCGGATGCGCGGATTGAATCCGCAAACTGCCGGACAAACTCGAAAGACCAGCTTGAACTTCCGCCACCGATGACTGCTGTTTTTTCATCATATGCCCTCCCTTTGCTTATAAATCATATTTTTGACGTTG
>JBAYFV010000297.1:0-4450 GCA_041666985.1 Victivallales bacterium | reverse complement strand
TAATTTCAAAACTAGGAATTCAGTAGTCAGAATTCAGGAGACAGAATTGAATTTGAACTCAAATTCGGTTTTATTCTGAATCCTGACTTCTGAATCCTGACTACTTTTGAAATTGGCTCAATTCAAATATCTGCCTGTAATGGCATGGAATTTTGAAATTTATGGAAATAATGCACTTGCAATCTTTAGACTGTAGTCTAATTTATGCATGTATGTATTAGAGTGGATATGAATTAAAACACACAGGGGTACGACATGGAACGTTATCTGAAAGCAGCCATATCCGAGGATCTGGGGGAGAAAATGGTATTCATGGGCGGCCCAAGGCAGGTTGGTAAAACCACACTGGCGCTGAGTTTACTGGAAGGTGGAGGCGAAACACATCCCGCATATTTGAACTGGGACAATCCGGCATCGAAAAAAATGCTCCTCCAGGGCGCCCTGCCTAGCGGAGAGAAGCTTGTCGTCATTGATGAAATCCACAAGTACAAGGGGTGGCGGAATCTCGTAAAAGGTTTCTATGACACGCACAAATCGAGCCGGCAGTTTTTGATTACGGGATCCGCCCGTCTGGATCATTATCGCAGGGGCGGGGATTCGCTGCAGGGAAGATACCACTACCACCGCCTTCACCCCCTGTCTCTTTATGAAATCTCACCCCGTCCAAGTAAGGCTGACCTCGGGCATCTCCTGCAATTCGGGGGATTCCCGGAGCCGTTTCTCAAGGGAAATATACGGCATTGGAAGCGTTGGCAACGGGAACACCAGAGCAGAGTCATCCACGAGGATCTGATCAGCTTGGAACATGTCAAGGAGGTGTCCCAGTTGGACCTCCTTGCGCAGGTACTTCCCGAACGGATCGGGGCGCCTCTGTCCATCAACAACCTGCGACAGGATCTTTCGGTTGCTTTTGAGACCATTGACCGATGGATCACCATTCTGGAAAATCTTTATTTCTGTTTCCGGATACAGCCGCACGGCCTCCCGAAACTGAGAGCGGCCACCAAGGAACGAAAACTATACATGTGGGACTGGTCGGTCTGCGAGACTCCGTCCGCACGGTTTGAAAACCTGGTGGCCTCAAATCTCCTGAAATACTGCCATTTGATTGAAGACCGAGAGGGAGATCGCATGGAGTTGCGTTTTGTGCGCGATTCCCAGGGACGGGAGTTGGATTTCGTCGTCGTACGTGACAACAAGCCCGAATTCTCCGTGGAATGCAAGATGGGCGAGCGGGAACTGAGCCGAAACATATCATATTTTGCACAACGGAGCAACATACCCCTCTTCTATCAGGTTCACATGGGGGAAAAGGACTATGAAGTCACCGAATTCAAGGCTCGAGTTCTACCCTTTGCCGCGATGTCCGGCATCTTGGGCGTTTGACTCCGCGTGATACCGTCAGTCGGTCACTGTAAGCCATTTCCAAGTTGGAAGTATTGGAATTTCATGACAATCATGGTTGACGACTTTTTCCTGGTTGTACGTGAGGATCATACCGTGTTTCAGGTCGAATTCCTTCATCGCCTCGGCAAGCCCTGAGAGTTCACGCTTCTCGTTTTTCTGATTCAACTCCCAGCAGACTTGAATTGCCTTGTCGGGCTTTGCGCCTGATTTCAGGATGAAATCGCATTCTCCTCTGCCTTTGAAGAAAAACAATTGATTCCCTCTGCGAAAAAGTTCCTGAGCCACTATATTCTCAAGCAGCTTTCCCCTGTTTTCGGAAAAAGGGGATCCTAGAAATGAGAAACCGGTGTCAATAAGATAAATCTTGCACGGATTCATAGTCCGGACCCTGACGGAATACGAGAATTTTTCCGACTTTAAAATAAAGAAGGCGCCCTCGAGGAATTTGAGATAATTGGCGAGGGTTCGCTTGCTCCCGTGCAGACCTGCGGACTTCAGCTGTTTCTCGAATTTAGATACTGAGAATTGTTCGGAGTAATTCTCAAGAATGCTTCTCATGATTCTGTCGAGAATGTGTTCAGCCTTTATTCCGTGTCTTTCAATGACATCCCGGTGGAATATTGTGTCGTAGTAATTCTGAAGAAGTTTTCTTTTGTCGCCCTGATTGATCTTTGACACGACTTCAGGGAAGCCTCCATACTGCAGATAATCGTCGAATGCGGCGAGAACTTCGCCTTTGCGGGCGGTATGAAGGGTGACTTCATCGAAGGGGACATTCCTGAATGAGAGGAATTCCATGAATGAAAACGGGAACATGATCTCATCGGTGTAGCGTCCTCGCAGTTCAGTTGCAATTTCCCTTGAAAGAAGGGACGAGTTGCTCCCGGAAACTATTATTTTGAATTTCCTCCTGTTGTGCAGGGATCTGAGCATTCTGCTCCAGTCCCGGATGTTCTGGACTTCGTCGAAAAACAGATATTGAGGAGTTTTCCCGGTAAGTTTGTTGAAAGAGACAAAAAGGTTGTCAATGTCTTCGGCGACGAACTCTTTAAGTCTGAAATCCTCAAAATCAACAAAGAGGATGTCATCCCTTTTCGCCAGGCCGGAATCAAGGAGTTCTTTGATGAGTTGAAGCATGAAATATGTTTTTCCTGCTCTGCGCGGGCCTGCAATCGCGAGAACAGATGTCAGATCCCCGCATTTGACAATGGGTTTTATCCGTGGTGTCAGAGGCGGTATGGGAGTGTCGGTAAGCCATTCCGCTATTATATTCTGCAATGTTTCAATTTTCATAAGACAACCTTCTGGCAAACTGTTTACTCGAAGTAAACATTATAATAGCATAATGTTTACCGATGTCAAATACCAGATATCCGAATAACATGTTTTGTCAGATGAGGATGCCTCTCTCGGCTAACGCTTTTTTTTGTCAATTGCAGGTGACTGTCCCGAAGTTTACCATCAAGACGTAGAACTTTAAAACAAAGACACCAGCCTAATGACGTTCCACTGCTTGAGGAAAACATAATCCGTCCGTTTCTCTGGAAGAGGAACGACGGTGTCCTTCTCACAGCAACCTCAACCCGGAAATAAAGCTGAAATCTTTTACGTTTAGTGTGTGTAGAGGAAGTTTTCTCTCCATGGCTACAGAAGCGATAATAGCATCTGGAATTGCAAGTCCGTGGCTTTTTGAATAATTCTTAATCAGCTCGATTGCCTGGAGTGAAGAATATTCAGTAATCTGTATTGTCTCATAATTGCAAAGAAATTTCTCTGTTTTTCTCAACTCGGCTTTATCTCTTGCACCTTGGAGAAGTTCCATGACAACAAGAGACGGAACATAGACACGATATTTATTCACGGTGTCAAAGAGAACTTGATCTCCGCGAAATATTGATATAAAAACACAGGTGTCAACAACTATCTTGTCCACTGCTTCAATCTCCACGATTTTTTTATTTCAGTAGAACTTAAATTGCTGTCAAACCTGTTTTTCCATATTCCAACAATATCGGACGACGTTTCATATCTCCCTTTATCTTCTTCCAAGGGAAAGACAATAACTTCCACCGTCCTATTCAGAAATTTTCGCGGGATTTTAAAAACTGAACTTTCGGAATCCACTTGAACTATTTGCCGTATCGCATTCATAATCGTTCCTAACTGACAGGAATTTTGATTTTCATACTGGAGGAAAAATAGCAGGGGCGGGACATAAATCAAGTAAAACAGGGCAAAAGACACTGATGTCCCATCTCAATCCACACAGATGAATAAGGGGAAACTTGCCAGTATTACCTTTTTTAAAAAATAAACGCTTCCGCTATTGATTTGTAGAAACGTTTCTGATATAATGTTGATATTAATAAATAATGAGCGTGAAAAATTTATTATTTTAAAGGTGAAGCGTTTGACTAGAAAGAGTACAATCAAGGATATAGCCAAGCTGTGCGGGGTATCCGTCTCGACGGTGTCCTACGCCTTGAACGGCAATCCCAAGATAAGCGACGAGCGCAGAACCCAGATCAAAGAGGCCGCGCGGAAATTGAATTATGTGCCCCACGACTCCGCTTTGCGACTGGTCAATGGCACTTCGAACATCATCGGACTTAACATTTCCCAGATGAACAACCCCTATCTTGTGAGCGTTTCAGAGAAAATAGTCCACATCGCCAGGGAAAAAGGCTATTCGATACTTCTGTCAATATGGGACGATGAGGAAAGCCGGAAAAAGGATCTTGATACCCTCGTGGGGAAAAATGTTGCCGGGATCATATCCGGCCCGCTGTTTTGCGGCCACGACCCGTTGCTGTCCGATGTCTATAATGTACGGGGTATTCCGACCGTGGTGCTGGGGCGGGCCAATGGTCTCGGAATTCCACAGGTCGGAGTGGATTACAGGAAAGGCGCATTTCTCGCAACGGAACACCTGATAAAATCTGGACATGAGACGATCGGGTATATGTGCTTGCCGGATGACGATGATGCACGCCGGGACGGTTTCAAAGATGCGTTGCTGAAATACACGGTGAGATACTGTCCC
>JBAYFV010000296.1:0-4487 GCA_041666985.1 Victivallales bacterium | reverse complement strand
CGTGAGATACATTTCGATAAATGCCGAATAAAGTTTCTGCTCAGTAATTGAGTCGCCGCAGACCGCAACAATATCATCGCTCCGTAAACCGCCTTTTTCGTTTGCAAAAACCGGCAAACTGAAGACGGTATAAATAGTGGAGAGAACAAACAGTTTGCGCCAATATTTACATTTCCACATACTATACTTCCTTCGTTAAAGAATCATGAAATATCTTGTAAGATTGCTTCTGCTCATAAATATTGTATCAAATATCGAATGATATCATATTTATTTTCTATTATTGCCATCACAAAATTGATTTTCCCCGGCTCGATAACGTTCACATAACCGGAATTCGGCCCCCGCGTCTCAACTCCCCCCCCCTTCAGGGGCACGGAGACATTCAATCCAAATCTGCTGCCCGGAGTGAGCAGAAGCGGAGCAAATATTTTCCCCGGCATTTCCACTTCCATGCACGCTTCATCGCCCACCTTTGCCGTCTTTACCGTAATTAGTTTTTGGCCTTTGCCGATTATCATCAAATCCTTGTCCATCCCCGCAAGCAAGCCTTGCGAAAAACGGCACAACGCTTCCATTCCACCGTCTTTCGATTTCCGTATCTCATAAACGCCCAAGTCGCCGGCAATCCCCGCCGCGGTTTTCGATTCCGTCCAAGTGCCGGTTTTTTCAAACGGATCGATATATAACCCAACACCGGCAAACAGATCTTCGGCAAGAACATCTTTTGCACTTGCGCGAATCGCAATAATTACTTTTTTACCTGCCGTGACGACGCTCATCGAAATACCAGCGGCAAGATCAATGGCCGGCAGGTCTTTCCAGTCGGATAAATTGCCGTCCACCGTAATGTCCTCATGTTTTTTGAGTACAATATAGTCACCCGCAATTTTGCCGGAAGAAGCCCCGGAAATATTGTATTCCGCAGAAAACTTTCGTATTTTCCCGCACTCAGTCGCGGATGCCGAAACGACGCTCTCTTCAACATTTCCGAGCGGTTGCATTTTCAGAGGCCATTTTTTTTCAACGCCGTTGATAATGACTTTTGCATCGCCCGTGTATTCACGCGACACTTTGCTTGTGAAAACCACTGAAGCATTGCCGTCGGCATTCGGAAATGCGGAAACTTCAACGCTCCCGGCCGTGCCCACCGCAGGAACTGCTGATGCAATCGCATCGCACATCACCTGTTCCGCACCAGGCGCGCCCTTGATGAAAAGCGGGAATGGCGACATGGGGATTACAGTGAAGCCGTCGGCATCCTTCGAAAAGCTCGTTTCATTTTCCATGAGGTCCATGAATTTTATTTCCTGCCTGCCAAAATCAAACTTGTATTGCGGTGGCTCTTCCTTCCACCGGTCCACGCTTTCCTTGTGCCCCCAGATTGCCGCGATCGGAGCGCCAGTTTTATCGTCCTTGAAGACATAGCAGCGGCAGAATGGCGCAAAACGGATATCCTTGTAAAAGGAAGCGTCTCCTAACAACCGTCCGAGCGTGTTTGGGATTTTTTCATATGCCCGGGGCGTGAAATCAATATCCATATAGCGTGACGGATTATAAAAATCGTTCATACATGCAACTCTATCCTGATATTTAAGTCCGACCAGCCAGGTTCTGGCGGTAAATGCCGCAGAAATCCGCTCGGCCTTCCCGATGTCATACGAAAACGGCGATATATACCACCCGTTGGCCGAGTGGGCGATGTATGGTGAAACCCCCAGGCTTGGGATGTTCATGGGACTGTAATTACCGCCCTCGTTTAAATATACCGGCCAGTTTTCGCAACTGTTGCGGTCAAGCATTTTGATGTATGCACCGACATTTTCATCCAAATCATAGCTTTCCGGAATATCACAATAAAAGTGCCCTGCGGCTCCATCGAACCGCGCGGTCGGATCGATCTTTTTTACGTCCTGGATATACCGCTCCGTCCACTTCAGTCCGGCATTTGCCGCGATGGACCACGGCCCGCCCTCAATCAACACTTTCGCGCTCGGATTCCCCTTTTTTATCCCCCTGAGCGTGGCGATCAGAAATTTAGCAAATGACTCGGGATGCGATTGTAGCGGATCCAACCCCGGATTACTCTCCCCGAAAAAATACCATATTTTGTTCCATGGCCTTCTCCTTGCTTTTTCTTCACATATTTTTTCAAACAACGCAAGATCTTCGTCTGAAGGATTGATCTTGTTTTTTATATTGGTCATCATGAGATCACCCTCTGATACACCGCCATTGAAACGTGGCGCCCATAAATTCAGGACACATACCCCCCCGGTGAGTTCGATGCCATATTTTTGAATCAGGCAGGCACGTTCTTCATCAAGTGGATATCCGTCTGTCAATGCCACTGTCCATGGATACGATCCTGAACCAAAGCCAATCGCCCGTTCCCTGAATAGAAACCGTTCCATGTCGGGGCCGCCGGCCTGGATATGGAGGGAAAATGTCAGGTTGAACAAGTCCTTGTTTTTGTGTTTGTTCTCGAGAAAGTTCATCACGGAAAAACGAAAATAATCCCTGTAAGCCCTCTCATCCCCGTCAATTTTCAGCGTAGAACTTACCGAAAAAACACCGCGCAGTTTTTCTCCGGTCACTTTCGAGTCAAGGGCGGAAAGCCCTATCGTCGCCTTGCCATCGGCGTCCGTTTTAAATTTGAAATCTTTTTGTAATACGGTATGGAAAAAGAAGTCCTCGATGGAAAGCAAAACCGTTCCTGCGGTATTTGGCCGCGACTGCAGGGCAAGTCGCAAATCCGGGTGCTGTCCGTACTCCAGGAAGTTTCCCCGCGCCGCACTGATCAACTGCATGGCATGCGGTGCCTGTTTGAACTCCGTCATTGCCCCCTTTTCAATCTGCACGTCGTCCACCCAGACATATTCCTCCTCCGCCTGGCTCGACGCCTTGGCGGTAAAATACATGGTTATGAATTTCTCGAGCGCACTGAAGGGAAAGCTGTAGCGCTGCCATTCTTTCCCAACCGCATATGTTCCAACATCAGACGAACGGTTGGCAGTCTGGCCGAACGGCCGGGAATTTAGTCCTCCGCGTCCGTGTACATTCAATGTCAGCCCATTGTTGGATGAGCCTTTGGCGTAAAAACTCAAGGTGTAATTTTCACCGACGACAAACGGCACGGGATAATTCCCCAGCGGCAGGGTGTTGTCAATCGGGAGCGCCCTGATTCGCAGGGAATTCCGGCCGCTATGCGCCACCGTCGTATCCAGTTCGTAGATGTCCGCATACTTGAGCGGCATGCTGCCACCCGCGAATATACGATACGCCCAATAGCGCAAGCCCGACTCAAATGACGGATTCTGGACAAGATTGGGCGATGCATCATAGTCAGGTAAATGAAGGCGGTCGGCAGTCCAAGTGTTAATTCCGTTCGGCGCGGTCTGCGAAATATCGTTGTCAGAAAGCTTCTTATCACAGGAAATGTCGATTAGAAAGCTGATAATGCCATTTCTATCCGGAGAAAATGAAATTTTTCCACCGCTGATTTTGATATTCGAGCATTGTCCAGGTTCAATAGAGAACCTGGCTTCTTCATTATTGGGAAAGAAAATTATCTTCAGTCCCTTCAATTTGTCTTCGCCGAACGCTTTATTTATTGTACTGTCGAAAGCAACCGTCTTTCCGTCTTCGACATATATGCCTTGAACCATCAGATATGTCGGGATGGCAAATGTGTATGCCCTGTTTTTGAGCACTGAGGGGTTGTCAAGCGCAAGGCGGCTCTCAACTTTTGCCAAACCGTTCTCAAGATAGGTCAGCGACAATGCATACATTCCCAGTTTTTCTGAACTGGCGGTTCCCGCTCTCGCATCCGCAGTATATATCTTGCTGTTACCTGAAATGATTTCTTTCCGGCTGGAGGGAATATAACCCAACGTCCAGAACATCCCCGCGCCAAGATCAACAAACTCGGATCCGGTGCAAATATCCCCTCCCTGAAGCATGACATCCAGGGCGTGATACGGCGGACTCATATAGGTCTGTCTAATGCTTTTAGCGCCACAGATAATCTGTCCGTCCTTGGCAAGCACGGGCTTTACGCTGCCCAGAAGTGAACCCGTACTTACGGGTTTGTCGCGGATCAGCAATAATGAACTGTTTTTCTGATCTGTGATCGTTTCAGCCGAAAGAGCATTGGCAGCCCAAAATATCAGCATTCCGCCAAATGACATTGTAATCAACGAGGCTTTTGACCATTTTTGAAAATTCATCTTGAACATGTGCAATCTCCTTTTTAATTGTAAACCGCTATCATCATCAACTCAAATTCCTCTTGAGCAAAACAGCATTCATGCGGATGAGCCGACAGCAGCAGCGCGGCGAGAATCGAGATGATGGAGATCACGACGAGGAGTTCAACGAGTGTGAATGGCATTGACGATTGCCGATTTGCGATTTTCGACACCGCAGCATTGGAAGCAAAATCATTTTTACGCATTTCCGCATCCTCCCTTCCATGTTTCATTTCT
>JBAYFV010000295.1:0-4505 GCA_041666985.1 Victivallales bacterium | reverse complement strand
CCTGCTCGTTTTCAGGGAAGTCCCTTGTGTGTCCATACACGATGTCGCCTCTCGACAATATTTCCGCGTGTCTCTTGAAGATGGTGTTGGACGGATCAAGACGCTGCAGCAATGGTTTGTTGATCTGGGGCTCTATGCCGGGCGCGCACCACTCGAAGCAAATCCTGTAGAAAATCCTGCTGTCCTCGTTGAATTGCTTCATCACGTACGCCCGGTCGACATCCGAGGATTCCCCGAGTTTCTTCAGGGCCTTCATTATTGATTCGGCGAGATCGATGTCCGCCTGGAAGATTTCAGATGCGAAGGCAAGGGCCTGCATTATGAGATTGCGCCGGCGTATCTCATGTTCCACCTCCTTGTGCTTCGTCATGTCGCTGACGATGCCAAGTATCCTGTGGACTTCCCCCTTTGAATTCCGGATGGGGAGGAATTTCACATCTATGACGATGTTTCCAGCCGGGGTGGCCATTATCTCCTCGTCAAACACGGGTTCGCCTGTTTCAACGGCACGCCTTATCCCGGACATGTGCCTTTCGGCGATTTCAGCGCGGAATATCTCGTGCTGCTTCTTGCCTATGGGATCCTCCTTGAACCCCCTGTAGTCGCTCATATAGACGACTTTCCCTTCGGTGTCGAGGAGCAGGATTATCAGTTCGGGAACAGCTTCGGCCAGTGTTTCCAGGATAAGATCGCTCTGGCTGGATTTCCCCACGAGATCCTCGAGCGCGTACTGGGTTTCAGTTTCCGACGGCTCGATCTCGGCGCATATTTCACAGGTGATTCCAATTTCCGCAAGCTTGTTTTTTGCCAGGCTTGCGGTTCCGGAACCGCCTTCAAGCGCCAGGATTATGTTCTTTTTCCGAGGCATAGGAAATTGCTTTCAGAGATTTGGACACCCTTACGACATTTTGTGTTGTAATATAATGTCCTTGGAAGGCAATTGCCAGTATACAAACAAATAAAGAAGGGGCACCCCGCAGGAAGACGGGTGATTGGATTGTTGGATGATTGGGTTTGAACTCAAAGAAAAGCTGAAAATGCCATTCATCCCTGGTGCGGCAGTGCACTTCCTCCCGTTCCTCGCTCATACCATGGACGTGTCGCCACGCAGAACTTGCAGACGGAGAGCATGACCGGCACTTCCACCAGGACGCCGACGACCGTCGCGAGAGCCGCGCCGGAACTGGCGCCGAAGAGCGTTATTGCGACAGCGACAGCGAGTTCAAAGAAATTGCTTGCCCCTATAAGTGCTCCGGGCGAAGCTATGTTGTGCGGCACCTTGAAATATTTCATGAGACCGTACGTCAGGGTGGAATTGAAATAAACCTGGATTGTAATTGGAATCGCTATGAGGATGACATGCGTCCAGGTCCTGGTGATGTTTTCAGCCTGGAACGCGAATATCAGGACAAGTGTCGCAAGCAGCGCAATGATTGTAACAGGATGGAAGAACGAAAGGAATTTCTTTTCAAACCACTCCGCGCCTTTCTGCTTAATGAGGAAATGCCTGCTCAAGGTCCCAAGCAAAAGCGGAATCACAATGAACGCAATCACACTGTAGAACAGAACCGGATAAGGAACAATGAGGTTGCTTGCGCCGCTTACAAGAAGGGCGACAATCGGCACAAATGCGAAGAGCATTATCAGGTCATTCACCGCAACCTGGACAAGGGTATAGGCCGGATCCCCGTCGGTCAGATAAGACCACACGAAAACCATGGCGGTGCACGGCGCCGCCGCAAGTATGATGCAGCCGGCTATGTATTGGTCTGCCAGTTCCTTCCCAATCAGAGGAAGAAACAGAAGTTTGAAAAATATCCACGCCAGCAATGTCATTGACAGAGGTTTTACGATCCAGTTTACGAAAATAGTTATCAGGAGCCCCTTTGGCTTTTTCCTGACATCGAGGATGCTGCTGAAATCAATCTTCAGCATCATCGGATAAATCATGAGCCATATTAGAACGGCTATTGGAAAGTTTATTTGGCTGTTCTTCCCGAACTCCATTGACCGTATTGAATCTGTTAGCTGAGGAGCGATCTTCCCAAGAAGGACACCTCCGACCATGCATAGCCCGACCCACAGGGTCAAATACCGTTCAAATACATTAGTCAGCTTCCGCTGGCTGCCAGCTTCAATTTCACTTTCCATTTTTTATCTCCTTGTCTATTTTAGATGATTTTCCGTCTTGACCAAAGCAGAAGCGTTGAACTTAACACTACGGTCACACAGCCTGCCTCCTGGAATATGACTGCAATGACTGGTGTCATCAGCCCTATGACGCTCAGAGTCAATCCGATAACATTGTAGAAAATGGAGAAAAAGATGTTTAACTTGATCCGCCTCATGACTTTTCCGGACATCCAGATAAAATCGGCGACTCCGGAAAGATTATCATTCATCAGAGTCACATCAGCCGTTTCTATCGCAACATCTGTTCCAGCCGCCCCCATGGCGATGCCTACGTCTGCCAATGCGAGTGCAGGCGCATCGTTGATTCCATCACCTATCATTCCTACGACATGCCCTTCCGCCTGTAGCTTCCTTACAAAATCCTGTTTCTGTTCGGGAAGCATGTCCGCCCGGAAATCATCAACGCCAATTTCCCTTGCCACGGCTTCAGCCACCTGGGGATGATCGCCGGTCAGCATGGTAATCCTTTTTACTCCCAGTGCCTTTAGAGATCTGATTGTTTCTGCAATCTCGGGACGGATTTCGTCGGCGATAGCCAGCATGCCTATTACTTTGCCGTTGATAGCCACCAGGACTGCGGTGCGCCCCTTCTCGGATTGCTGGACGACCTTGTCAAGAACAGCGGTATCCAGCAGGACACCTGCGTCTTTTAGAAAAGTATTCTTCCCGACCAGAATCTTCGAGGAGTTCCATTTCGCTTCAACCCCCATTCCGGCTGCACTCGCGAAATGCTCAGGATCCGGTATCGCAAGCTTACGTTCTTTCCCAGCGGACAAAATTGACCGCGCCAGAGGATGCTCCGAGTATTTCTCGGCAATGCAGGCCATCTGAAGAACCTCATCTTCTCTTGCTCCGTTGAAGGCAATTATTTCCACTAACTTGGGCCTGCCAAAAGTGAAGGTTCCTGTCTTGTCCACGAGAAGGTGATCTATCTTATGTCCAATTTCAAGGAAAATACCGCCTTTGATGAGCACTGCTTTCCGGGCCATGTTGGAGACTCCGGCAGTCACCGCTGTCGGCGTGGCAATGGCGAATGCGCATGGACACGCCACAAGAAGGACGGAAACACCAACTTTTACATCTCCTGATATGAAAAACGCCAGAATCGCAAGGAATACTACCAAAGGCAGAAACCAGGTGGTGAAACGGTCTGCGAGATTCTGGATAGGCGCACGAGTACCCTGTGCGTCCTGCACCAAATGAACTATCTTTGCCAGAGTTGTCCCTTCTCCAACCTTTTCCGTGCGGACATCGAGCCGCCCCGACTCGTTAAGCGTCCCGCTGTACACAGTGCTTCCCGGAAACTTTTCGACCGGCATGGATTCACCCGTTATCGGCGCCTGGTTGACACTGCTTGCTCCGGCAGTTACTACGCCGTCCACGGGAATTCGCGTACCAGGCTTGACAACGACAATGTCCCCAAGCTGAAGTTCGGAGACAGGCGCTATTACCTCTTCTCCGTCTCGACGGACAGTCGCCATCTTAGGGGCGAAATCAAGAAGGGCCAGGATGCTTTTCTTTGTCTTGTCCAACGTGTAGGACTCCAGCGCGCCGGCGACCGCCATTATGAAGACAATGATAGCCGCAGGCCTGAACTCTCCGATGGCAAGGGTCGCAACCAGCGCCACGCAGACAAAGACATTGACTGTGATCTTGCGGTTGAAAATATCCTTGAACCCGAAAACAAATCTCTGGAAACCTCCGAATACCGTAGCGAGGATCGCAAGACCGGCATTTATGAAATGAGGTCCAATTTCCCAATAGGCAAGACCCCAGCTCGCAATAATAAGCAATGCGACAAGTACCGGTACAATCGCTAGAACCGCAATGTCTTTATATTTGGAGTCATCCCGCTTTTCTTTATCACAGTCCATTAATTTGACCCTGCCTGTCATTTTTTACATTGACAGGAATCCGAGCAGGACGAGGAATCCTGTTTCTCATTTTTCTTTTCGGGTTTCGCCTTGTCCTTGTCGGGCTTCGGGCCGCAACCGCAGCTTTCTCCTCCTCCACAACAGCCCCCTGTCTTGGTCATCGATTCCCAGATCGCCGAAAGAACTCCCTTTTTCTTTTTCTCATTGGTTTTTGACATTTATTGCCTCCATTGTTGATTGTTGAATATATATATGGCTACCAGCCCATCTTCCCTTTTCCGTTACATGGCTGGATTATTTCATTTATAGCCTCGTTCGGACAAATCGTCTTGCATTTCATGCAGCCGGAACATTTGTAGAAGTCAATCCACGGACTTTGTTCAGGTGATTCCCTGAACGGGGCATGCATCGTACACCTGGCTTCGACTTCGCACACCT
>JBAYFV010000294.1:0-4519 GCA_041666985.1 Victivallales bacterium | reverse complement strand
TTGAAGCGGTAAAAGCAGTGCTGTGAGCCGGTTGCAAAATGGGTGCTTGGATCGCCAGCGCCTTTTTCCCTTGAAGCGAAGATTTCTTTTCGACTGTCAGAGAAAATCTGCGATGGACTTGAGAGTACTAGACTGGAAATTCGCATATGGCGCGTTGCGGAAGTGCCAAAAGCTGTTTCAGGTTAAAACTGCGATTCACTGAAGAACAGCAAAATTCCATGCAAGAACAGCATTTTATTCATCGTTTTTCACAAAAATGGCACGATATGAAAATGCGGGAACCCGGGGGGAGGGGAATCCGAGTCACCTTACATAATCTTCAGCCCGGGCAGATCCTGGATGTCCACGACTCCGGCCACCTTTCCATTGGCGTCAACTGCTATTATGTCGTCAATGTGTTTCTTTTCCAGAATCTTAAGGACTTCAACAGCGAGATCCGTGGATTTGACGAACGTCGGATTTTTTGTCATTACGGTTGAAACCGGCTTCTTGAGAATCCCAAGATCGTTTTCGACATGCCTGCGGAAATCGCCGTCCGTAAAGATTCCGAGGAGTCTGCCCTCCTTGTCGGTGACTACTGATGATCCGCTTCTTGACTCGGTCATTTTCAGCAGTACGTCCTTGACGCTGGTATCCGGTGAAACCATTGCAAGCCGTTCGCCTGTCCTCATGATGTCGCATACGCGCATTGTGACAGCTCTTCCTATTGAACCGCCGGGATGGAGGTGTCCGTATTTTTCCCTTGTGAACCCGCGCATTTCAAGCAAAGTCATCGCCAGGGCGTCGCCCACGGCAAGAAGCGCAGTTGTCGTCGTTGTCGGAGCAAGGTTGAACGGGCACGCCTCTTGCGGAACCGTCATTGAAATGACAATATCGCTCCACTGCGCCAGCTTTGAACCGGCATCGCCCGTAATTGACGCAATTGGGATGTCAAGGCGTTTTGCGGACGGGAGTATTGCGAGAAGCTCCTCGGTTTCACCGCTGTAGCTGAGGGCTATGAGGATGTCGTTTTTCTGGAGTATCCCGAGATCCCCGTGCATTGCCTCGACGGGATGCATGAAGACTGCGGGCGCACCCGTACTTGCGAGGGTTGCGGCAATTTTGTGTCCGATATGGCCGCTTTTCCCGACACCGCTCAGGACAATTTTACCGCCGCCGTCAAGTATTTTTATACAGGTGTTGACAAGATTGACGAACTCTCCGTCCAGTTTGTCCCTGACACTTTCAAGCCCCCTGATTTCTATGTCCAGAACCTCCCGCGCCTTTTTGATTATATTGTCCATTTTATTTCTCTTTTTTGTTTTGCGTATTTCAATTTAAAAGTAACCTTTGAATCTAGCTTGCAAAACGGATTTCCGCCAGTAGAATTTGAAGTCTGATTAAAGAGAATATCCCAAGGAGTTCATATTATGTATGTGGGAAGAATAGTCGCAATAGGGAAAACACCGGCCGGAAAATCCGCCGCGATGTACCGGGTGTCTTCACGTTCATTTCCGAACCGCGAGGCGCGCCTGAAAAATGAAACTGTTTCAATCATGCCACGCAAAGGATTCGAGGATGATTTGAACAGGAATCCGTATATCGCATATAACTGCATCCGGCTCGCGGGGAATTTTGCGGTTGCAACAAACGGATCCCATACTGATCCGATCACCGAGAAAATCCTTTCAGGTATGAACGTCAGGGACGCCTTTGCATTCAGCATGCTCGCCCTTGACTATGAAAAAGACAGTTTTAACACCCCGCGCATTTCGGCGGCAGTGGAGAAAAACTCGAATCTCGGATGGCTCGGCATCGTGAAAAAGGGTTCAATCCATGTTACGGAATTCAAACTCGAACCGGGAACCCTCTATTATGTCGCCACATATGAGCATGATGTGCCGTGTTCGCATTACGCGGACGCAAAATTCAATGCCGCCAATGCCGGATCGGCCTGCGAGTACGTAATAGGAAAAGGCGTATTTGCCGAACTCGAAAATCCGGTGACATCAGCCGCCGCCGTCGAATCCGACAAGGGTTATGATTTAGCGGTAAAGACTGTCTAGTCAGCACCTGACCTAAAACAGGGGTTTTCGGTCAGGCTCTGACTAGAACCAGGACACTCGGCCAGCCAGGCATCTTGAAAACTGTTGCCTCAATGTTCGTTATCCAAATAATCCATGGGACGATAGTAAATATATATGTCCGACATTTCAAAAGATCTGCTGAAGCAGCTTAACCCGGAGCAGGCGAAGGCCGTTGCGGTCATAGACGGGCCGGTTCTCGTCTTCGCCGGCGCGGGTACGGGCAAGACCCGCGTCATCACCTACCGCATTGCCAACATGATACTGCACGGCGTCAATCCTGCGAACATCGCAGGCATGACCTTCACAAACAAGGCCGCCGGCGAAATGAGGGAGCGCCTTGACAGGCTTGTAAACCGGGAGGATTCGAAAAAAGTTTTCCTCGGCACATTCCATTCCTTCTGCGCAAGAGTCCTGAGGAAGGAAATAAAGGCGCTCGGCTTCGGAACCAATTTCACCATTGCAGACGATTCCGACCAGTTCGGAGTCATAAAACAGGCAATCGCCGAGTCGGGCTTTGAAAAAACCGAACTGAGTCCGGAAATATGCGTTGCACTCATAAGCCGCGCCAAAGGGAAAATGCTGACCCCCCGGGACATGAGCAGGAATGCGGAAAATGAAATCGAGTCGAAGATCGCCCAGGCCTATGACCGTTACATGCAGATTCTCCAGAACCAGAACATGCTGGACTTTGACGACCTTCTCCTCTTCACTGTCAGGCTCTGGCAGGAACATCCCGATATCCTCGAGAAGTACAACGAGAAATACCCCCATATCCTTGTAGATGAGTATCAGGACACGAATTTCCTCCAGTTCCAGCTGGTCAAACTTCTTGCCGGGAAAAAGAAAAACCTGTGCGTGGTGGGAGACGATGACCAGAGCATCTACGGATGGCGCGGCGCCGACATGAAAAACATCCTTGATTTCCCGAGGCACTTCCCGAAGTCGAAGGAAATCAAACTGGAACAGAACTACCGCTGCACGAACAATATCCTCAAGGCTGCAAATTTTGTAATCAGGAGAAACATGGAGAGATGCGAAAAGCAGCTGTGGTCGAAATGCGGCGACGGCGAGAAGATAAAAATCGTCAAGGCGGAAAGCGATGAGGACGAGGCGAGATATATCACCGAGGCGATTCACGACACAATCGGGTCAAATCCCGGAACCCAGTACAACGATTTCGCAGTGCTCTACCGGTCAAACCACCAGTCGCGCCTCTTTGAAAACGCACTCAGGGATTCAAGAATCCCCTACAGGCTGATTGGTTCCCGTTCATTCTATGAAAGGCGCGAAATCCGCGACGCCATCGCATATCTCAAGCTCGCAGCCAACCCAAAGGATGACCAGAGCTTTCTCAGGATACTCGGCGTTCCTTCGCGCGGAATCGGGGACAAGGCCATAGAACAGCTGAAAAAACTCCAGCACATATGTTTTCTGCCGTTCACCGAATTAATCGGCAACGGGGATTTCCTCGCCCACATCGGAGGCAAAGCCGCATCCGGATCAAAAGACATGCATTCCACTCTGGTAAAATGGCGCGGCGTCTTCTCCGAACCCGGCAATCTCTCCGATAAAGCCCTGGGATATTTCAAGGATCTCAACTTCATTGAAGGAATCCTGAAACTTTACAAGGACAGGGAGGAAGCCGAAAAACGCAGGGACAATATCTACGAACTCGTCAACGCCATGGCCTCCTTCGAGAAAAATTCGGAGACCGTCCCGACCCTTCAGGATTTCCTTGAGATATACGCCCTCTACGACGACAGCGACAAGGTGGAAGAGGAAGACAGGAATTCAGTGACCCTGATGACAGTCCATGCCGCCAAAGGCCTTGAGTTCTCCTTCGTCTTCGTACCCGGGATGGAGCATAATATTTTCCCGCACGAGAGAGCCGTACAGGAAGGCAACACCGAGGAGGAGCGCAGGCTTTTCTACGTCGCCCTTACACGCGCAAGAAAAAATGTCCATCTGGTTCACGCCCGCATAAGGATGAAGTACGGAAAAACCGCCATTCAGCGACCCTCGTCCTTCCTTTTCGAGCTTCCAGATGAAATCTCGGAAAGGCTCGATTCCAGAAGCGCCTTCAAGCCGATGGGCAAGGATGAATTGAAAGACGCCTGGGCCGCCCTCTATGCAATCGGATCCCAGGCAAAATGACAATCATAATTCCGAATAGATTATCCCGCGATTGATTTTGTGCTTCCTGCCTCTCCTGTCTTACCGCTTAGGAGTCGTTCATGAATGACTTTCAGCACTCGTAACGAGCGCTGATCATTGGAGGCAATTTCAAAATTGCCTCTTGCTGAAGCAAAAACAACGGAGGGCGGGTTTTCTTACCCTTAAGATTTGGCGGGTTGGAAAACCCGCCCTCCGTTAAATTCTGAGTTTTGCAAGCTCCATTGCCTCGCCCGTGCCTTAAGAACTCGCGCACTTCCTTCCTTCTCCCCAACCTTTCC
>JBAYFV010000293.1:0-4528 GCA_041666985.1 Victivallales bacterium | reverse complement strand
TGTCGAGATAGAACTCCATGAAATGGACACGACTGGGCTCTTTTTCCCTGCGGAGAGAGCTGCGCAGCGCCTCGAAATCAGGCTCTATTGCTGTTTGCAGTAATGATTCCATGTACTATCCTTGTTGGTTACTCCATGCCAATTTTGAAATTGGCTCCTCATAATGTTTCCATTAATTCACCGGCATGTCGGAGCGGAACGGAACGGCAGGCAGGCCGACAGCGTTGTACAGGTTGCATGTCGGGTTATCCGCCCAGGCATAACGCACAAATTCCGGTTCCGGCGCCGTCGGCGAAGATACGATGACACCATCGCCGTCAATTCTCGCATCCGCCCATACAAAATCCCGGTCGGCTCCGGAAATGGCGAATCCGAGCAGTTTTTCGCCGCGGCATTCCAGTTTGCCGTATACATGGTCGAAATCAATCTTCAAGGTTTTGCCTTCCCTGCTCATGCCTTTGAACATCGGACCGCTGTAAGGCACGTTCCGCCCGTAAACTCCGGCCAATGCGTTGAGCGCCAAACGCAGGCCGACATCCTGTTTATTCAATGGATGAAGATCCGTGTCATCACCGATATCAATTGCGACAGCCATGCCGGTATTCGGCAACCGAAGCGCCAGCATCTGCGCCTCTCGCAGTTCCGCCCATTCGCTTTCGCCAGGACGACAAGATTCCGCTTTGTAATTGAGCAGTCCCTCCCATTCACGCAGATCTGTTTTTACATTGGGAACGGGAGGATCTGTCCTGAAATTGGGAAGTTGAACGAACAAGAACGGGAATTCGCCCTGGTTCCAACATTTTCTCCAGTCCTGAATCATTGCCGGGAAAAGTGTCCGGTACTGGATTGCGCGACCGACGTTGGATTCTCCCTGATACCAGATCACGCCGCGAATGGCAAGCGGGATCAGCGGGAAAATCATGCCGTTGAACAATAAGCCTGGATAATTCGGATTGTCCGGACCCGGCGGGATCGCTGGAATCGCGATCCTGCCGTAATTGCTTTCCACCGCATATTTCCAGACTCCGGCAAGCGGAACAGGGGATGATTCCGGCAACGCCGGACAAGACAACCGCATCGCCGCCGCCGGCCCGATCATGCCACCGGCGTAACCGTTGCTGTGAACCCGTACCGCAATCACGGCTTTGCCAGTCCTGACCAGATTGGAGGGAATGACATAAGTGCGCCACAGGCACCAGGAGTCCTGCCGGTCCGCCATGGTGATACCGCCTACTTTCACGTTATTGAAATATGTGACGTCGCCTTTGTCGGTGGCTCCGATTGAAAGCCTTAACTCTTGACCGTGCCATCCTTCCGGCAGTTCAAGTTCCCTGCGAAACCACAGGATACCGCTGAAATCCAGTCCGCGTTTCTGCCATGAAGACGGCAGTTCCATGTCGTTCCATTCCCCCGGAGGATTCGGGATGTCCGCCCAGCCGCGCGGGTATCCTTCATTTTCAACATCTTTTGTTTTCTGCCCTATCAGTTCTACTTCCTCTTTATATCTGGCAAGCGATTCCCCGGGATTGGAGACAGCCTTGTCATATCTGGTCACAAGTTCGGAGAGCCCGGGATTTCCAAGCAGTGCTTTTCTGCTAAGGGATCTGGAAATTACCAATATACCGTTTGCCGCCAGAGATTTTAGCTGTTTCCAAGAAACGACTAACGAGTATATTCTAGAATATATGAGGATGGAGAGACGCCGGAAACGGCCGGAAGATTGGCGGCCCTTCGGGGCGTGGCGGGAAACCACCGACTGCATCGTCTCTCGTCTTTCAAATATTTCAATATTCTCATTCCTCTCTCCTTGCATTCGGTGGTTTCCCGCCACGCCAAACGGTACATTAGTAATTCCCAGATCCCTAATCCATGCTTCAGCGACGGTGCCGCCCAGACTGGCTTTGATCAATCCGACCGGAACTCCAAGCCTGCGGTGCAGTTCGCGTCCGAAATAATACCCGACAGCGGAGAAGCCGGATATGGTTGCCGGGCTGCAGACTTCCCATGCCCCTGCGGCAATATGTTTTTGTGGAGTTTCCGCAACAAGTGTGGGAATTATCAACAGGCGAATGCCTGGAAAATCCGCCTCGGAACTTTCCTTGACCCCGTCTTTTGCCCTTGCAACAGGGAATCCCATGTTGGACTGTCCGGAACAAATCCATACTTCACCAATCAGTATATTGCGCAGGGTTATCGCGGTTCTGGCTGAATCATTCATTGTAATATTCATTTCCTGCGGCGTGGAATTTGCCGGCAGCGGTTCCAGGGTCACGCGCCAGTCGCCGTCGGCATTCGCGCTGACCGTTTTTTCCTGTCCGGCAAAACGTACCGTTACCCGCATGCCAGGACCAGCGACGCCCCAGACCGGTAAATCTGCCATTTGCTGCAGAACCATATTATCGGTAAACATCCCCGCCAGTTTAAGCATCTTCATGTCCTTAGTCATTAAAAGGTTTAGGCACATTTTATACCTTTGAAAGCGATTTTACTAGAGCCCTGTCATCTTCCAAGACGGACAGGTTGACATCTATCCGAGTTGAATATCCGCGTTCGATGCGACAGAAGAGCCAGATGACGCCGACCAGCAGGAAATTTGTGACAACTCGCGTGATTCCGAAGGCAAGGGTGGCGGACTCCATGTTCATTGAGATTGTCACCACGACTTCGGCTATCCATATCCCAAAAAGGATAAGATACTGACTTCCGACAAGAACCAGCATGCCATGATGCGGAATTCCATTACGCAAAGGTTTTCCCTCGCGTGCGGCGGACATGTCTCTGTATATTGATTTTTTCAAGACGATCCAGCACCACCAGGCCAGGATGGAGAGCGGCAATACCAGCAGTCCATACCATTTGAATGCGAAAGACACATGCTTTACCTGCATCCACCACATCATGACAGGGGTGGAAAACACGGACAGCAACATGATGCCGTCGAAGAAAAGGAAAGAGATTTTCAGCCATTTTGACTGCGGTCCAATCGTTGAAGTAATGGGCATCTCCTCGACTCCGCTGGGACTCCAGGGCGCGGGTGGATGGAAATGACTGTCGCCTCCCAGCCGAAGCCATTCGATATAGGTCAGGACAAGGAATGTCGCGCTGATGGCTCCGAAGACGGATATCCAAATGAACATGAAGCGGTAGCCGAAATCCGAGCCATGGAAAACCCCTTTCATCAGGTCTATGAAAAGGCCTGCAAGAATTCCCGATACGGTTGTGCAGGTGGATCTGAGCATTGCCTGTGCCGAACAGAACTGTCCAAACCTGGATTGTGGAAATACTCTCATCTCACAGGGGAATGAGGCGGTTGCCACGAGTGCGGTAAGCAGGGTTCCCGCCAAAGCTCCTCCAAGTCCGATCCAGAAGTAGTAGTTCCCCGGCAGCGTCACGAAAAGCCATACCCCTAGCACAAGGGAGCCGATCACCCCGAAGACGGATGCATAAGTACTGAGCCGCAAGGGATGCCACCGGTCGACAAAGGTGGCCATGAAGAGGATCGCCGCCATGATGGCGACCGAAGCGATGGCTCCCGTCTTTCCGATCTGGTCGAGAGAAAGCCCCATCTCCTGGTAAAAGAAAACCATGAAGACGTAAATACTTAAGGATATCGCGCTAAATGAGTTCGAAAGGAACTTGAACCAGTAGAATTTATGGGAGAAGGACTCCCTGAAGAAGGTCTTCAGTCCGCCCCAGCCCTTGTTGTCCTTGTCGGCTTCACCCTCGACCGGCGGGTATTTCCCCTCCTTGACAAGCAGGCACATCAGGCCAAATCCAATGAAATAGAGGAGGGACACGCCGGTAAATATCTCTCTCATATGAGTGTTGGCATATTTGAAAATGAACCAGTTGTAGAGGGCTCCGGCTCCGATGCCGACAATCCTGAAAGCCCCCATGAAGCGCCCAAGGAACTGGGTCGGAACGACATCGTTGAAAAGATACCAGAAGACCGAGCCGACGAACATGTCGAAGAATTTGAACAGGATGAGGAAGAGCGAGATCAGTCCTATGGTGACGGTTGCCGGGGCATGCGCCCGCATCTCCGGAGACCAGGACTGGAGCAGTCTGCAGATGTCATCGCTCCAGCCAAGCAGCACGAGGAATGCGCACAGGAATGGCATAGTCAGGATAATGAAAGGTATGCGCCTCCCCCATTTGCTCCGGTAGCGGTCGCTCTTGAAGCTGACCCATGGGCAAATGGTCATGTTGAGGACTCCGGGAGCGGCAGTCAGGATCACCCCCATCAACCAGTTTGGGGCTCCGAGGGTCTTAAGCTTCAAGGGCAGGATGCTCGGGACAATTGCTTCCATCAGGGTGAAGCAGAAGTCGCCCCAGAGCAGCCAGCCGAAGAGCATGGCAAGTCCGACCTTGGTGTAGGTCAGGGTTCCGCAATGATAGGTCTTAGGGGCGGTCTCCACCATAAGGTTGACATCCGTTTTAGGCATTAGTACCCTGCGAAGGGAATTTGTCATAAGACGATCATTATCTGCTTGTCTTCACAACATCCGTTCCTATAAATCATTTCAGC
>JBAYFV010000292.1:0-4561 GCA_041666985.1 Victivallales bacterium | reverse complement strand
CTTGATATAAAACAGATCGCCTCGGAGACCGGATTCTGCGACCGGTTCCATTTCAGCAGGGTTTTCAGGAGGTTGAGAGGTGTCGCCCCTTCGGAGTTCAGAAAAAGAGTGCCGTGAGCAGTGCATGTGAAATCCGATATTCGTGTCCCCTGACTATTCCGTCTCCGCTTTGAGCTTGCCTATCTCAAGCATGACTTCATCCATTGATGACGGCCTGTTTATAATGTCTTTGGCAAGGCATTTGTCCACAATGAGGCTGTTCCATCCCGCCGGCACGTCCGCCCTGAAAGATTCAACGGAGCGGGGTTTCTCAAGTCTGTGCTTTTTGAAAAGTTCAATTGAGGTTTCAGCGACGAAGGGAGGAGACCCTGTTAAAAGGTGGTAGAGCGTAGCGCCATAGGAATAAATGTCCGACTGGGGTGTTGCGGCCTCCCCCATGAAAATTTCAGGCGCCAGGTAAATGGGGGTTCCCACTATGAATCCGTCCTGCGTGATATGAAGGCTTTCCGGAAGTTTGGCAATCCCGAAATCCCCCAGTTTGATTTTTGCGGCTTTGATATCGTAAAGGATGTTCTTGAGTTTTATGTCCCTGTGGTATATGCGGTTCCTGTGCAGTTCCGAGATGGCGCTTGCCAGGTCAAAGGCGATGCTGATGAAGGATTTTATCGGAACCTTGCCCCGAGTCACCATGTATTCTTCAAGATCCACGCCGTCAACAAACTCCATTACAAGATACGGGCACTCGTTGTAATAGCCCCTGTCTATGAATTCGGTCACATTCGGATGTTTTATCTTGGATATTATTTCAACTTCGTTTTTAAATCTTTCAACAATGTCTTTCTTTTCTGAAGCTCCCTTTGTAAGCATCTTCATGGAATAGGCGGTCCTGTCTTTTTCTCTTACAACCTTGTAAACCAGGGAACTCTTGCCCCAGCCGAGAGAATCGATAATTATGTATCCATTTATGTCGTCGCCCACAAAAGGGACGCTGTGATCCGTCCTCATTCTCAGTTTGGCTGTTTCCGTAACGGTGTCGTCGTCTTTTTTCTGCTTGTTCCTGTTAAACAGGATTTTCACCCTTGTCGCCAGTTCGGCCGGGCTGAACGGTTTTTTAAGGAAATCATCGGCTCTGCATTCGATGAGCCGGTTCTGGATTTCCTCGATGTCATACCCTGAAATGAGAATCACGGGTATATCCAGGCTGGACTCCCTTATCCGCCTGCAGATTTCAAATCCGTTTATGTCCGGAAGGAGGACGTCAAGTATGGCAATGTCTATTTTTCCGCTGTTTTTTTTATCCGCCCCGGATGTGAGTCCGAGGATTTCCAGCGCAGCCTTCCCGTTTGAAGCGGTTCTGATGTTTTTGAATCCGGAGTCGTTGAGTATCCTGGCAATGAGATCGCAGATGAAATTGTCGTCGTCAACAATCAGTACGGAGTACAGTTCCGTGATTTTCATTCTTTCAGTCTTCAAGGTGCCGCGACTCCCCAAATGGTTTCTGATTTTCCGAAACTAATCTATACTATATAGTCTTATTTTGATATATGAAATTGCAAAAAAAACTTTCTTGTATATCGTAAAACTCTGAATTTTTCAATAGAGGTGCGTAAAATGTCCAAAAAAGAGTACGACTTTTCAAAAATAGAGCCTAAATGGCAGCAGTACTGGGAGTCCAACAAGACCTTCAAGGCTGTTGAAGACCCTTCCAGAAGGAAATTATACGTTCTGGACATGTTCCCCTATCCGAGCGGAGCCGGGCTTCATGTGGGGCATCCGGAAGGGTATACCGCAACGGACATATTCTGCAGGTACAAGAGAATGAGGGGGTTCAATGTCCTTCATCCTATGGGCTGGGACGCTTTCGGCCTTCCCGCCGAACAATATGCCGTGGAGACGGGGACGCATCCTAAAAACACGACAAAAGACAATATTGACACCTTCAGAAGGCAGATTAAATCCCTTGGCTTCAGTTATGACTGGGACAGGGAAGTGAATACGACCGATCCCGGATATTATAAGTGGACCCAGTGGATTTTCATGCAGCTCTATAAAAAAGGACTGGCGTATATAGATGAAATTCCGGTGAACTGGTGCCCTGCTCTCGGAACAGTTCTCGCAAACGAGGAAGTTATCGACGGGAAAAGCGAGCGCGGGGGATACCCGGTGGTGCGTCGGCCGATGAGGCAGTGGATGCTTAAAATAACCGAGTATGCGGAACGGCTGCTGGATGATCTCGAAGGCCTTGACTGGTCCGACGGCATAAAGGAAATGCAGAGGAACTGGATTGGCAAGTCAACCGGTGCCGATGTTGATTTTGCGATAGACGGTTTTGATGAAAAAATAACCGTCTACACCACCAGACCCGACACTCTTTTCGGGGCCACCTATATGGTTCTGGCTCCGGAACATCCTCTTGTCGGGAAGATTTCCTCCGCAGACCGGAAAAAGGATGTCCGGGAATATTGCGGAAAAGCTTCTGTCATGAGCGATCTCGACAGGACTGGGCTGAACACCGAAAAAACAGGTGTCTTTACCGGTGCTTACGCCGTCAATCCGGTGAACGGCGAAAGAATTCCGATGTGGATTGCCGATTACGTGCTGATAAGCTATGGGACGGGGGCCATCATGGCTGTTCCCTCCCATGACGCCAGAGATTTTGATTTTGCCGTCAAGTTCGGCATTCCAGTCAGATGCATTATAGCTCCGGATAAGAAGGAAGTCGCCTCCGCAGGTGTCAGCGTTGATGATGTTCTCGCCGGAAAAGCCTGCTGGCCGGGCAACGGTGCAATGATCAATTCGGCCAACAGGGATGGTCTTGACATAAACGGACTCGAAGTAACAGATTCCAAGCGCAAAACCATTGAATGGCTCGAGAAGAAAGGCATAGGGCGAGGTGCGGTGAACTACAAGCTCCGCGACTGGCTTTTCAGCCGCCAGCGCTACTGGGGGGAGCCTTTTCCGGTTATCCACATGGATGACGGTTCAATCAGGCTTGTGGACGAGAAGGAACTTCCGGTTCTTCTCCCGGAAGTTGAAGACTTCAGGCCTGCCGGCACGGGGGAGTCTCCCTTGGCAAAAGCTGAAAGCTGGCTGGAGTATACCGACCCGAAAACCGGACAGAAGGGACGCCGTGAAACTAACACCATGCCGCAATGGGCGGGTTCCTGCTGGTACTATCTGAGATATATGGATCCGCGGAATGAAAACGCGCCCTGGAGCCTTGACACGGAAAAATACTGGATGCCGGTCGACCTCTATGTAGGCGGTGCCGAACATGCCGTTCTTCATCTTCTTTACGCGAGATTCTGGCACAAGGTTCTCTATGACCTCGGATATGTTTCAACAAGGGAGCCGTTCAAGAAGCTTGTCAACCAGGGAATGATTCTGGGGCTTTCCTACAAGGATTCAAGGGGTGTCCTTGTTCCCCAGGACAAGGTTGGATTTGGCGATGCCGGCCCTGTTCACTGCGAGACAGGGGAGAATCTTGTGGAGTTTCCCGCCAAAATGTCCAAGTCGCTTAAAAACGTGGTGAATCCGGATGACATCATAAGAAAATACGGCGCCGACAGCATGAGGCTTTATGAAATGTTCATGGGGCCTCTTGACGCTGTGAAGCCCTGGAATACAAACGGAGTTGAAGGGGTTTTCCGTTTCCTTAAAAAGGCGTGGCGGATGATTGCGGAAACTGAAATTTCCGATACTCCCCTTGACGGCGAGAAGAAAAGAATTCTTCATCAGACGATGAAAAAAGTCACGGCTGATCTCGAATCCATGGATTTCAACACGGCGATCAGCCAGATGATGATTTTTACAAATGAGTTTTCAAGGCTTGAAAAGATGCCAAGAGAGGCGGCAGAGGATTTTGTCAAGCTGCTCTCACCGTTCGCCCCCCATATTGCAGAGGAACTCTGGGAGATTCTCGGGCACTCAAAAACCCTTGCCTATGAGGAATGGCCTGCATACAACGAGGAATTCATAAAGGTTGACGAAATTGAGATACTGGTGCAGATTAAGGGAAAGCCAAAGGTGAGAATGATGATGTCGGCCGGCATATCTCAGGATGAAATGCGGGGCTTGGCGCTTTCAAACCCTGATGTGCAGAAAGAGATGGCAGGCAAAAAAGTCATTAAAATTATTTCAGTACCGGGCCGTTTAGTTAACATTGTCACAAGTCCATGATATATTAATCCAAAACATTCAATTAAAGAAAGAGGTGAAAAAAATGGGACAGCAGTTCAACAAGGTGGAAAAACGCAAACGTCACAAGGCTTATCTTATCAGGAAAAAAGCAAAGATAAAGGCTGCAATCAAGAAGAAATAAGGATTTTTTGAGGCTAATATATATATATTGGCATGATTATGAATGCGTTGTGAATAATATTGATATAAAGTGAAGTTTTTGCTTGACAAATAAAAGTTTTATTTTATAATATATGCCCAACAAAGTTACAAGCCGGCCTAAGTAATAGTAGCCTTGTTAAGGGAATCAAAAGTTTTATCAAAAACAAATTGGAGGATTTTTAATGAAGAAGTTAATGGTTGTTGTTGCCGCTATGGTATT
>JBAYFV010000291.1:0-4563 GCA_041666985.1 Victivallales bacterium | reverse complement strand
CTGATGTGTGGGACGACATCCCTGCATGCGGCGGATCTCCTGTCGGATGAAGGTGTCAAATGCGCTTTCACCCATCATGACATGTGGAAGGGGAAAATGGGCGGCGAAGGAATGTTGTTCCTGGGGATGTACGGGGAGAATGAGAAGATTTATATTGCCTGGGGTAAAAGCAGGGATAATCTGGTGCAGAAGGAGGGTTTCTCCCTCAACCACATCGAAAAAGATAAGGAGAAGGAGGGTGGAATTTCCGCCCCTCCGTGGTACCGGGAATTCACCGACATGCTTAAGAAGGCGCTTGAATGGGAGATGACTGCGGATGCGAACGGTTTAGAGGATGTTCAGAAGCCGATAGCTCTGGACTGGGCATATCACAAGCTTAAGAGGGGTACGCCCGGATGGATCAGCAAGACGTGGGGCGGTGACGGCAAATATGAACTCATAGAGATAAGGATCGGAGAGATTCCAAAACTGCTGAATCTCTTCGAAGGAGTACCGGACATGGAGAAGAAGATGCAGGAGGACAGGAGGAAACTGAAGGAGGAGGCCGACAGGAAGAAGGCCGAGGAGAAAGCCCGGAAGGACAGGGTTGACAGCCTCCTGAAGTAGCGTAAATGCATTAGAGCATGGGAATTTGAAATATCTGTTGTTGCGGATTACTTTCACTGCAGTATGAAAAACAGAATTCCGAACAGTTTAAATCCGGAAACTTACCTTGCCGGGGCGCGTGCCAGACTCAATGCGCTTTTTGCACGCGGCCTGGTCGTGTATGTCAGTGCGATTTTGCTGGTTGTTGTGACGATAGCGCTGGCCGTTTTCCTGTTCATTAATTCCGCAGTGCCAAACACCATGACCATCACAAGCGGGACGGATGGCAGCATTTTCAGGATGACCGCCGAGAAATACAGGAAGATTCTGGCACGCGAAGGCATCACGCTGAAAATACTCCCGTCCGAGGGTTCCACCGACAACTTGAAGAAACTGGTTAATCCTAAGATCCAAGTTGATGTCGGCTTTGTACAAGGCGGTGAAGCCAATGATTTTGACATCGGCAGCCTGGTTTCGCTCGGAAGCGTTTCCTACCAGCCGCTTATTATTTTTTATCGTGGCGAACCTAAAAAACTGCTTTCCGATTTCAAGGGCGAGCGGCTGGACATAGGCCAGAAAGGCAGCGGTGCGCATTCCTTGGCGCTTGAGCTTCTAAAGGCCAATGGCATTGAGCCGGGGGGTGACACAGTCTTGGTCAATACGGTCTCCGGGGATTTGGTGCAGGCATTGGCCGAGGATCGTGTTGACGCAATTTTCCTGATGAGCGATTCCGCGTCCATTGAATTGATGCGGAAGTTGCTGTACACACCTGGTATTCGTCTTTTTAACTTCACCCAGGCCGACGGCTACACACGCCGCATCACCTACTTAAGCAAGCTGGATGTGCCCAGAGGCACATTCGACTTCGGCAGGGACATCCCCTCTGAAGACATGCACCTGATTGGTCCTGCAGTGGAACTTATTGCCCGGAACAACTTGCATCCGGCACTTGTTGACCTGCTTCTTGAAACTGCACGGGAAGTGCACAGCCCCGCAGGCATTTTCAAAAAGAGCGGCGAGTTTCCTGTCCCCTTGGAACGTGAATTCCGCATTAGTCCGGAAGCCAGCCGTTACTACGCGTCCGGCAAGAGCTACCTTTACCGTACTTTTCCGTTTTGGCTGGCCAGTCTAATCAATCGCTCCATCGCAGCCATCCTGCCTATTGCGATATTGCTGATACCGGGGCTGAAGATCATTCCCGTGATTTACCGCTGGCGGATGAGATCGCGCGTTTACCGCTGGTACAGGGTGTTGTTTGAGCTGGAACGCGATACGCTCAGCCCTTCAACTGACGCCAAAAAACGGGAAGAACTGATGAGGCGTCTGGATCGCATCGAAAAGACAGTAAACAAGATAATAGTGCCGGCCGCCTATGGTGATCTGTTGTATGCGTTGCGCGGACACATCGGCTTTGTCCGCGACCGTCTGCTTTCGGAAGATTCCCGCCCTCGGCATGACGCGGAACCGCAATCAGAAGCAAACAGAAAGAGTGAGCCCCCATGCAGTCATTAAGGTTGGGTTCGGCGGGGATGAGAGGGCGGATAGGGTCTGCTCTCACGCCGACGATTGTCATCAACTTCGCTTCCGCGTTCGGCACCTATGTTGACGGCGGGAGAATTGTCATTGGCCGTGACAGCCGGAGTTCCTCGCCGATGATTCACAATGCGGTGACCTCGGCCCTCCAAAGTTGCGGCTGCAAAATCCTTGACGCCGGCCTCTGCTCGGCTCCGGCCCTCCAGTTCCTTGTTTCAAATCTCAAGGCCGACGGGGGGCTTCTTATCGGGGCGGGGCATCATCCCTCCGAATGGAACGCAATCGTGCCCCTCGATGAAAGGGGGGCGTATCTCAACGGCAGGAGGACTCAGGAACTTCTTGATATCTATCACAATGGACGTTTCAGGAGCTGTCCATGGGGCAAAACGGGTAAAGTGGAGGCCGTTCCGGAAAAAGCATCAGAGAAATATTTGGACAAAATATGCAGTCTTGTTGACACAGGCCTGATTGCTTCAAGGAAATTTAAAGTCATAGCCGACTTCTGCAACGGCCCCGGTTCAAACCTCTCAAAAAGTTTTGCGGCCCGGCTTGGAATAGAACTGATTCCCATAAACGATACGCCCACGGGATTTTTAACCCATGATCCCGAACCGCGTCCGAGAAGCAGTTTTCAGGTCAAGTCAATAATCGGTCATCTCAAGTCCGACATCGGATTTGTATTCAACAGCGACATGAGCAGGACGGCAGTCACCACCGACACCGGGGAAACGCTTTCAGAGGAATACACCTTCCCGCTTGTCGCCTCGCACATCCTTCTGAAAAGCAATGAGCCGTGCACCGTCGTCACCAACTGGTGTACAACAAGAACACTCGATGACGTGGTCGCCCTTTACAAGGGAAAAGTCGAAAAGGCAAAAGTGGGGCAGGCCTCGATTATTGATGAGATGATCGAGCTTGATGCGAAACTTGCGGGCGACGGGAGCGGAAGCGTGGCGCTGAAGGATTCAGTTCCGGCTTTCGACAGCTATCTCACCATGGCCATGATTCTCGAATCAATGGCTGTGCGCAATTCGAGTTCTTCCGAACTTGCCGGCTCGATCCCGCGTTATCACATAATCAAAAGGAAAGTCCAGTGCCATTCCTCGCACGCATATACGCTTATCAGGAATTTGAAAAGCCATTTCCACGCCCCTGAAATTACGGAAAACGACGGATTCCGCTTTGACTGGAACGACGGCTGGATCCACCTGCGGGCGGCCATGACTGAACCAATTATAAGAATGATAGTGGAGTGGCGGACAAAAGAGGAGGCGGAAGAGAAAGCGCTTCAGGTCAGCAGCCTGCTTGAAAGGATTCTGGGGTAGAATTCCATGAAAATGTCAACGAGTCTTAAAATAAGCGTGAGCGGAGTCCGAGGGGTCGTCGGGGAGTCGCTGACACCGTCGCTGGTTGCGTATTTCGCAGCCGCATTCGGCGAATATGTGGGGGGCGGCCGTGTGCTGATAGGCCGTGACACCAGGCCAACCGGAACGATGTATGAAAATGCCGTAACGGCCGGACTTCTTTCCGTCGGATGCCAGCCTGTGATTCTCGGGGTTGTACCGACCCCCACAGTCCAGATTGCGGTATTGAAGCTTAGGGCGAACGGCGGGATTGTCATCAGCGCAAGCCATAATCCGGAGGAATGGAACGCTTTGAAATTCATAAATTCCTCCGGTGTTTTCCTCAATCACAATGAAGCCGATGAACTGCTCGATATTTATAATCAGCCGTACACGAATTATGTTGAGGAAAGTGAATACCGCTATGTGCATGCCGAGGAGAATTCATTCAACATCCACAAGGCGAAAATATTCAGCCAGATAGATGTTGAACTTATAAGAAAAGCCAGATTGAAAGTCGCGGTTGACTGCTGCAACGGCGCCGGCGCCCCTTATGCGAAACCGTTCCTTGAAGAGCTCGGCTGTGAAGTCAGTACCGTTTTTACCGCCATGGACTGCGGTTTTGAAAGAACTCCGGAACCCGTTGCAGAAAATCTCGGTGAACTCGGCAGACTTGTCAGGGAAAATAAATGCGACATCGGTTTTGCTCTGGATCCGGACGCGGACAGGCTTGCCATTCTCAACAACAGGGGGGAGGCTCCGGGAGAACAGTACTCTCTGGTCCTTGCTGTCGCGCATGTCCTCGGCAAAACAAGGAAACATGCGAATGTCGTGGTGAACCTCGCGACTACAAGAGCCGTTGAAGATATCGCCTTGAAGGCCGGAGCCGATGTTTTCTATTCCAAGATCGGTGAAATCAACGTAACGTCCGAGATGATTGCGAAAAAAGCGACAATCGGGGGCGAGGGCGGCAGCGGCGGAGTCATATGGCCTGCAGTACATCCCTGCCGGGACGGTTTTACGGGGATGGCGATAATTCTTGAAATGATGGCAACCCGTTCCGGGAACATTGAAACGATCATGAAATCAATGCCGAAATATT
>JBAYFV010000290.1:0-4569 GCA_041666985.1 Victivallales bacterium | reverse complement strand
TCGACTGGGGCTTGGATGTTAATCTCAAAGGCGCTGTTTATTTCTGCCGTGCCGTATTGGGAACCATGATAAAGCAAAAGAGCGGCGTAATCATTAATCTGGGTTCGGTAACTGGAGTGGAAGGCTCGGCAAGCGCGGTAAACTACAGCGCCGCCAAGAGCGGGATCATAGGTCTGACCAAAGCCCTCGCACTCTGCGGGGCTCCTCATGGCGTCAGAGTATGCTGCGTCTCTCCCGGTCCAGTTCTGACGCGTCCGGGAATGGCGAACATGAAAACCCGGCTGGGACGGGCTGCGGATCCACAAGAAATAGTTGATCTGATTTTGTATCTCTGTTCCGACAAGGCGGCATTCATCACCGGCTCGAATTATCTCATTGACGGCGGCCGCACCTGCGGCGGTATAGACTGATCAAAACTAAAACTGGGAGTGAAATAATGAAACTTGCAGGAAAAACCGCAATTGTAACCGGAGCCGCCAATGGTATCGGCAAGGCCACGGCGCTGAAACTGGCTGACGACGGCGCCAAAGTTGCACTCGTCGATATTGATCAAGTCAAAGTCGAACAGGTCGCCGAGACGATTCGCGCCGCAGGCGGCACGGCGTTAGCCTTTGCCGTGGACATCACCAGAAACGACGACGTCAAAGCCGTAGCGGCGAAAGTTCTGGCGACTTTCGGCCAGATCGATATACTGGTCAACAATGCCGGTGCCGGATGGCAGAAGGCGACTCTGTTTCAGGATGCTCCAGACGGTTCCTGGGAATGGATTCTTGACCTGAACATAAAAGGAACCCTCTATTTCACACGGGCCGTGCTCGAAAACATGGTGGCGAGAAAATGCGGCAAGATCATCAATATCACCTCGATAGCCGCCAGCGTGGGAATTCCGAAGCTGGCGGTTTATGCCGCCAGCAAAGGTGCGGTGGTGTCTTTCACCAAGTCGCTTGCAATGGAGCTCGGTCCGGCGCAGATCAACGTCAACTGCGTTTCGCCCGCCCTGGTCGCCCAGGAAACGGAAACTCTGGCACCATGCAACGGCACGTTTCTGGGCCGCAAAGGGCATCCCTCCGAATTCGCCGCCGTCATTGCGTTCCTAGCCTCAGACGAAGCATCCTTCATCACCGGCGTCGACTACCTAGTTGACGGCGGGCGCACCCTCGGACCAAGAGGAGCCTGACCATGAAAAAATGGAAGATAGGCATTGTCAAAGATACTTCTAAACCCATGCTTGGATTGCATGGTCTTCAAAATGCATTTCGGGGGCTGCCAAATGTCGAGGTGGCCGCCCATGTCGATTCCAACCCGGAAAACATAGAACAGAAAATGCTCTATACCGGAGCGAAAAAGCATTATCTGTCCTATCTGGAAATGTTGGATAGGGAAAAACCTGATATTGCAGTACTTTGCTCGCGTCATCCCTATGATCATTTTAAACAGATTGAAGCGGCGGCGGAAAGAGGCATCAATATCTACTGCGAAAAGCCGATGACCGTCAACCTGGAAGAAGCGGATGCGATTATTGAGTTGTCGGAAAAGCATCATATCAAAATCTGTATGGCACACCCGGCTCGCTATGCGCTGCCGTTCCGGACCATGAAAACCATGATCGAAACTGGCGAAATCGGAACGCCGCTGACGGTTTACGGGCGTGGCAAATGCGATCACCGCGGCGGCGGCGAGGATCTGATCGTCCTCGGCACTCACATACTTGATCTTCAGACTTTTTTCTTCAGTGCGCCGGAATACGTCTGGGCAGATGTCACCGCTGATGGAATGCCAATCGTTAAAACAGACCGGACAAAAACCATAGAACCTCTGGGTCCGGTTGCCGGCGACAATATTTATGCGGCCTTCCGTTTTCCCCACGGAGTCCACGGTGTGTTCGAAACCAGAAAAGGGCTGTACGATTATGAACACGGCATAAACAACATGGGAATATCCGTGGCCGGGACTGCAGGAACGTTGGCCATGCTTTTTGACGACCGCGGAGATCGGCGGTTGCGAATCAGCCGCCGTCCATCTCAGCCGGATGGGACGGATCGTTTTGAAGATGTTTCATTACGGGAAGACCGGCTTGTCCCCGGCGCCGTGCCGTTGGACTATTCCATTTCCGGGCAACCGGATATTCCCTGTGTTCCGCTTTTCCTGGAGTCCAACCGCTTTGCAGTCTGGGATTTGATGCTGGCTATCCAGGAAGACCGCCTGCCGCTTTCCAACCAGTACAACGCGAGACTGACGCAGGAGATGATTTACGGTATCTACGCCTCGCACCTTTCTCGCAGGGCAATCAATTTCCCATTGACCGACCGGAAGCATCCGTTAGAAGGTTAAGGGCCCGCTAAAAAATAACTTGGGCATTTGACGGGAGATACAGGCGGTAAAGATTCACTGAACTATGTTCGTTCAGTGAATCTTTACATCTAATAAAACGCGAAATGGACAGTTCTTCCTATTTTATTTTGAGTACGAATTCAGCAAACGAGAGTAGTTTGCTGAATTCGTACAATGCATGGATTCACGTCCCAAAGGGCTGGCGTTCTTCCGGCCGCTTATCACGTTGCGCAACCGTCAAACATCTTCGGATATTCTCCTCCTTCGCACCATGATAATCAATCCGAAATCCCCGCCAGCAAATACCCAAGTTATTTTTTAGCGGGCCCTTAAGGAGTCGTAGCGATTTTGCGTATACTGTTTGACTTTCAGGAGATTTACAGTATCAGTAACCGCCCTTTGGCAAGGGAAGAGCCATAACAATAATATTTTTCTTGTGTCTCTGCCCATCCGCCGTAGCTGTTTGGCGAAGGAGGATGCCGCTGTGGTTAATTCTTAAATTAGGAGATTCCGCTTATGATGGGTTGTCATCTAGGTAATTTTTTCCAGGTCAGCGTGGCTGGAGGCTCATATCAGGAAGGCCTTACTTCCCTAATCCAGGGCGTCCCCCCGGGAATGCTTCTCACTGAACAGGAGATCTACGGAGACCTCCTCCTCCGCAAACCCGGCGCCGACGAACTCTCCTCCCCAAGGAAGGAACCTGATCTTCCTATAATCTATACCGGACTCAACTCATGGGACACTATTGAAAAGGCCGGAAATAAAAATCACACTAACGGCACACCTATAACGATACTAATACCGAACCTCGACCGCCACGACATCCATGTCTGGCAGTACCAGAGCACCAACAGGACCCCTCGCCCCGGCCATGCTTCTTATGCCTCCTTCATCAAATACGGTCCTGACGATGACGCCATAGGCGCTGGAATATTCAGTGGGCGATACACCGCCACAATAGTTGCAGCCGGCTATGTCGCAAAGAAAGTCCTCAAGGCATGCGGGATCGAAGTCTTCTCATACATCCGCGAGATGGCGGGAGTCAGATGCGATGAGATGGATTATGCAAAGGTCTTGAAGGCTACCGATGCATTCAAGAAGATGCGCCGCGACCTTGATCCGTTCTACCAGGAAATATATGTGAAGAAACGCATCACAATGGACATGCGGTTCCTCCAGAAAGCTGCGACATTCGCAGAAATCGAGAAGGAAATCGACGATATCCGCGCCAAGACCCCGAAGATGGATGCTAAGGCGATAAAGAAGAAATACGGCGTACACCATGTCGTGAATTGCCCCGACTATGATGCCGCAGAGGCGATGCTCGCTGAATGCAACAAAATATCCGCTACTGGAGATTCCTCAGGCGGCGTCGTCGAAGTCGTCGCGCTTGGAGTCCCGTGCGGACTCGGCGAACCCGTATTCAAGAAGCTCGATGCCGAACTCGGCAGGATGCTCGGAATCGGCGCCGTAAAAGGCGTCGAGGTAGGCGCTGGATTCGGAGTGAAGGACATGACCGGCATCCAGTCGAACGATGCGATGCGCGCAGAAAAAGGCAAGGTCAGGTTCATGAGCAACAACGCAGGCGGAATCACTGGCGGTCTGGCCACCGGACAGCCGATCGTTGCGAGAGTCGCAGTCAAGCCCACCCCCACGATCGACAAGAAGCAGGTCACGATCGACAAGTATACGATGAAGAACACGGATCTTGCCGCGATAACGCGCCGCGATCCGACGATTGCCGGACGCATCTGGCCCGTCGCAGAAAACTACATGGCGATTGTCCTGCTCGACTACCTCATCGCACATTACGGATACCAGACGCTGAAAGATAAAATTTCAGCGGAGCGCTGAAATTTTATAACCTATGAATGTAGCACAGGCATCATGCCTGTGGCTTCTTTTTCGATATTCGTTTGGTAGTTACTAGTGTGGTGTCTCATAAACAAGTGGCGAAAATATAGGACTCCTCTTGAACTCATTTTTTGCGGTTTTGCGAGAAGCTCACACTATCCGCAATTACGCCGCTTATTTATGAGACATGACACTAGATTTGCTTGGCGGAAGTCTTTCCGCACAAGCAAATCTATAAGTTTCCACAATTCTGCGAATTGCGGAAACGCCATCTTAATAGTCCATTTCCCTGCAAGATTCGCAACAATCTTCTTTAACATCCGGCGTTGACCTGATTCGGAAAGACCATCCACGCTATTTATCACAGTCCACAGACAGACAAAT
>JBAYFV010000289.1:0-4607 GCA_041666985.1 Victivallales bacterium | reverse complement strand
ATTTTTGCGGTTTCCGCAAAAATACTTTCTTTCGGAAACTTGATACCGGGATATTAAATTGTAGATTTCATGTTTCGAGAAATCAAGAACAGGGGGAATGGAATGCTTGCAAGAACTTATTCGGCTGCGATAAACGGCGTTGACGCATATACCGTGGAAGTCGAAGTGAACGCCACCGGACAGGGGGAGAACACGACAGTTTCAGTAGTCGGGCTTCCTGATGCCGCCGTCAGGGAAAGCCGCGACAGGGTCCGCTCCGCGCTCCTGAGCTGCGGATACACGCATCCCTTCGGAAACACGGTTGTCGGACTCGCCCCCGCCGACATCCGCAAGGAAGGCGCCGCGTTCGACCTGCCGATCGCGCTCTGCATGATTGCCACCACCGGAAAAATAGACCGCGAAAAACTTTCCAGGACGATGATTGTCGGCGAACTCGCCCTCAACGGTGGAGTAAGATCTGTAAAGGGAGTTCTTCCGATAGCCGTCCATGTCAGGAATAAAAAGGGGATTGATTCCATAATCGTCCCGCTTCAGAACGCAGCCGAAGCCGCGGCAGCCGCCGGAAAAATCCCGGTTTACCCGGTTGAAAATCTGATTGACGCCGTGAATTTCTTCGGCGGTTCCGATTTCAGGGAACCGTACAGTGAAACTGCCGTCGAGGCTGTTTCAATTTCAAAAAACAGGTCGGAGCCGGATTTCGCCGAGGTCAAAGGACAGGGCTGCGCCAAGCGCGCGCTGGAAATCGCCGCGGCCGGCGGACATAACGTACTGATGATAGGCCCTCCGGGAACGGGAAAGTCAATGTTGGCGAAGCGTGTTCCCGATATTCTTCCGCCGATGCACATTGACGAGGCTCTCGACGTAAGCAAAATCCACAGCATCCTTGGCCTGCTTCCTTCAGACACGCCGATTCTCACCCAGCGCCCGTTCCGGTCGCCGCACCATACGATCAGCGATGCCGGTCTTTTCGGCGGACAGAGCATGCCGACGCCCGGAGAACTGAGTCTCGCCCATAACGGAGTGCTTTTCCTGGACGAACTGCCGGAATTCAAAAGGAACGTCCTTGAAGTCATGCGCCAGCCCCTTGAGAACGGCTCTGTCACGGTGTCACGCGCCTCGGGTTCATTTGTCTTTCCGGCAAGAATCATGCTGGTGGCCGCAATGAACCCCTGCCCGTGCGGACATTACGGAAACCACCAGAGGGTCTGCAGATGTTCGCCACCCCAGATCCAGCGCTACAGAAGCAAAATCTCCGGCCCGCTCCTGGACAGGATTGACATCCATGTCGAACTTCTCCCCCTTAACGACGATGAAATGATTAAAGCTCCCGCCGGAGAAAGTTCATGCGAAGTTCGCAAAAGAGTGACGAACGCGCGAAAAATACAGCAGGAACGCTATGACGGCGGAGGCATTTACTGCAATTCGCAGATGGGGCAGTCCCAGCTTCAGGACTACTGTTCCCTCGACAAGGAGAGCCAGTCCTACCTCAGACATTCCATAAAAGAACTCCAGCTCAGCGCGAGGGCTTATGACAAAATTCTCCGTGTTGCAAGGACAATCGCCGATCTCGACTCTTCCGAAAACGTAAAACAGGACTATATTTTCGAAGCCGTGCAATATCGGAGTCTTGACAAACGTTTATGGTGAAGGAGTGTTTATGAAGGCGATTCCGGGTTTTGAAACTTTTAAACTTCGCGAGTGCGCTTTTGCGAAATTCGCAGCTGTCTGCATTGCGATTTTGCTTTCAGGCTGCGCTTCATGGCAGGGCGCGGACAAGGGAGAAGACTCTTCGGCGCCGGGGACAGTTGATTCAAAGCTTTTTCAAGCCGAAAGATTCGGCGAGGAAGAGAGCATCTCCATCAACGCCGGATATTTTATCTGCAAGGGGAAATACATCCCCCCTCCCTACATAGTCAAGAGGATAGGGCTTTCCGTCCATGTGAACGACATCATGGTTCTGGAACCCATGAAATGGATTGCCCCTGACACAAAGCCTCCCGAAAATCCTCCGGAAATCCCCAATATCAGCATGTGGAGCGGATCCGCAGCAATCAACAGCTTCATTGACGACACCTTCATCTATTATGAATCCGTCTACAAGGGGCCGAATCCGCCAAAGGACAAAACCCTGATCCAGGCTGTAGCCGAACGGATTTCAAAACTTCCGAATGTCTGGTCCGCCACACCCGACGAAGAAAAAAACCTCATAAGGATAACAATGTGCAATTTCATCAAATTCAATGTGAGCACCGGCGCCCTCTACGACAAAACGAACGTGAACATATCCGAACAGGCGCTGCGTGAAATGTACGGCAGGGCTTTTGACAGACATGTTGAATTTTTCAAGAACAACAAGATTGTCTATAAAGGGTTTAAAGTGACCGAGATTGAATGGATCGAGGGCACTAAAACCTTTTATGAGGCCGTTAAAATACTTAACAATACCAAATCCGGGACTTCCGCTAAAAAGAAAGCCCTTGAAAAACTGGATTTCGGCAGCGAAAAAATCAACAACGAGCTTATTGCCTCATTCAAGCCTTCAAAAGAACTCGAAAAAAGACTCTACTACGATTATGTGAAGGCTGCTAACTTGAGAAAGGAAAACCCTTCACCTTCAGATAAATTCAAGTAGATTGAGGTAATTTCAAAATTGCCGAAGGTAGGGCGGTTTCTCCGAAACCGCCGCCTCAGAACGGACGGCTCGGAGAGCCATCCCTACCTTGAATTCGTCAATTTTGAAATTGGCTCAGATTAAATCCAGAGGTTAACCTCCGATCTCTGCGCCTCTGCGGCTTTTCGGGTTTTCTCATCCCGAACGCTTGTAATTCCCCATAGACGGGATATGTTTGGAACGAAGGTAACACCGACGGACTTAACGTGATGCATGATTTCAGATTTTGCACTTCAACTTCTTCTGAATCACTGATCCGCAGAACAAGCCGGACAGGACTTGTACTACATCTGCATTCCGAATCAGCCCGCCTTATCTGAAAGGAGCGATTTCAATGAATATTCTTTTAATCTATCCTGAGTTCCCCGATACATTCTGGAGCTTCAAGCACGCCCTCAAGTTTGTCCAGAAAAAATCTGCATTCCCCCCTCTGGGACTCCTGACTGTTGCCGCAATGATTCCGAAGGAATGGAACAAACGGCTTGTCGACATGAACACAGGGAAAATCAAACAGAAAGATCTCGAATGGGCTGATTATGCTTTTATAAGCGGAATGATAGTTCAGAAAGAGTCGGCTGTCGAGGCAATAGCGGCCTGTAAAAATGCGGGACTGAAAATTGTCGCCGGAGGCCCCCTGTTTGTAAGCGAATACAAGGAATTCCCTGACGTTGATCACTTTGTCCTCAACGAGGCTGAAATGACCTTGCCTCCTTTCCTGGAGGATTTAAGCAAAGGATGCGCAAAAAAAATCTACACCTCGACAGATTTTCCGGATATCACCAAGACTCCGCTCCCCCTCTGGGATCTTGTGAACATGAAGAAATATGTGACCATGAGCGTCCAGTTCTCACGCGGATGTCCGTTCAACTGCGACTTCTGCAACGTAACTTCCCTTTTCGGGCATCGCTGCAGAACAAAAAACACCGATCAGGTTCTGGCCGAGCTCGACCTCATCTACAACCGGGGCTGGCGCGCCGGAATTTTCTTTGTCGATGACAATTTCATAGGTAATAAGAAACAGCTCAAGACGGATCTCCTCCCCGCTTTGATAAACTGGCAGAAAGGCAAGAAGGGAATATCGTTCCTGACAGAGGTTTCAATTAACCTTGCAGACGACGACGAACTCATGAAAATGATGGCTGACGCCGGATTCGACATGGTTTTCATCGGCATAGAAACACCGGATGACATCGGCCTTGCCGAATGCAGCAAAAAGCAGAACAGGAACAGGGACATGCTCTCCGACATCAAAAAAATGCAGAGATTCGGATTTCAAGTCCAGGGAGGCTTCATCGTCGGTTTTGACAGCGACACTTCCACCATTTTCCAGCGCCAGATAGATTTCATACAGAAAAGCGGAATAACCACGGCAATGGTCGGCATGCTGCAGGCGATACCGGGTACAAGACTTCATGAAAGGATGAAGAACGAGGGTCGTCTAATCGGCTCAACCACCGGAGACAATGTTGACGGAACAACCAATATCGTCCCGAGTAAAATGAATGCAAAGGCGTTACAGGACGGTTACAAGAAGATTCTGAATGAAATCTATTCGCACAAAGGCTATTACCAAAGGGTTAAAACTTTTCTCCAGGAATATAAACAGTCGCCAAAAACGAAGCCCCGCCTGAAAGTCTCGCATCTCTTTGCACTCATCAGGTCTGTTTATCTCCTGGGAATCATAAGCAGCGGGCGCTGTTACTACTGGAAGCTTGTCCTGTGGACTCAGTTCAGAAAACCGAAACTCTTTCCGCTTGCAATCACTCTCGCAATCTACGGATATCATTTCCGCAAAGTGTCAAAACAGAATGTTTCATGAGGTAATTTCAAAACTACCCTGAGCCGATTCAAAACTAACGGAGGGCGGACTTTCCAGTCCGCCGCTTGAGTTAGATTTCCGCGGGTAAGAAAACCCGCGCTCCTTTAAATTTGAGTT
>JBAYFV010000288.1:0-4617 GCA_041666985.1 Victivallales bacterium | reverse complement strand
TATTGTTTGGTACTTGGAGTTTGAAGTTTGGAATTTATTTTGGTATTAAAAGTTGCGGCCCTTTGGCCGCCTAATTCACCAATTTTGAAATTGGCTCATATGAATATCTCTCCTCAGGCGGATTGACTGTTCTTTTGTTTTCTCCATTCAGCAGTTTTGTTTTTGCGAAATGATGGCTATTATATCAAAAATAAAACAGGAGCGGCATGCACATGGAATCATTATATGTCTACAATCGGGTTCTTCTCAAGCTGAGCGGCGAATCCCTTAAAGGTGATTCCGAGAGCGGATATGACTCCGAAGCCGTGAATGACCTCGTCAACAGGATAGGCGCAGTCTGCGACAAGGGGATTGAGATGGGAATCGTCATCGGGGGCGGAAACATCTGGCGCGGTGTGAAAGGCGTCAGTTCGGGAATGGACAGGGTAACCGCCGATTACATGGGAATGCTCGGGACTGTGATGAATGCAATATGCCTGAGGGATGCATTCAATTCGGCCGGTTTCATCGCAGAGGTGCAGACATCAATTCCAATGAGCCCGATTGCATCGCCGTTTGACCGTGAAAAAGCGGTGAAATCCCTCGGCGAAGGCAGGATTGTGATTTTCGCAGGGGGAACAGGTTCCCCTTTTTTCACAACCGACACTACCGCCGCCCTGCGCGCTCTGGAAATAGGGGCCGAAGCCCTTCTCAAAGCCACGAAAGTAGACGGTGTCTACACGGATGATCCCCATAAGAACCCCAATGCCAAGCGCTATGAAACCATAAGTTATGACGATGCACTCTCGCAGCAGCTGAAAATAATGGATTCAACCGCATTTTCCATGTGCCGCGACAACGGGCTCCCTATAATAGTCTTCAACTTCTCAGAACCGGAAAGCCTTGAACGCGTCCTCCATGGAGACACCAGCATTGCGACCGTAGTCGGGGAATGAGGAAAGTGACCAGATGAGATTAAAGACGAGGCAGCTGATATCGCGCACGGCGCTGGCCGTCTTGGCGCTTTGTTTTTCATGCGCCCTGATAATTTCACTCGACGGCAAATACAGTTTTTAACATTTCCGAGGCGATATGAATCCAAATTCAATTGGTCAGTCCTGCAAGAGCCCCAGCTGCATGGAAAACATTCCGGGCGGTTGCGTACTTGTGATTTTCGGGGCGTCAGGAGACCTGGCCTTCAGGAAACTCATTCCCTCTCTGTTCAGGCTCTTCCAGAAAGACATGCTTCCGGGGGATTTTTCCATTGTGGGATGCGCCAGGACGCCGATGGACGACGAAGGGTTCAGGAAAAAAGCCGGGCAGGCGGTGAGGGATTCGGTGAAATCCGACATTCCCAGAAAGATGCTCGAAATTTTCCTGCAGAATGTCCATTATGTCTCCGGAGCTTATGACGCCATTGAAACTTACGGCGCCCTCTCTTCAAAATTATCCTGCTGCGAGTCCAAATATCCCGGCGGTCAGGGGGGAAGAATATTTTACATGGCGACACCTCCGGTGCTGTACAGCGGCATAGTGGAACTTCTCAGCGCGTCCGGCCTCTCCGACGAGGAAGATGATGCAAAATGGAGGCGCGTGATAATTGAAAAGCCTTTCGGGAGGGATCTTGAAAGCTCCATGGAGCTTGAAAAACAGCTCAAGAAATACCTTCACGAGAAACAGATATACCGTATAGACCATTATCTCGGCAAGGACACCGTCCAGAACATACTCATGCTGCGTTTCGCGAATGCGATTTTCGAACCCGTCTGGAACAGCCGTTATGTGGACAATGTGCAGATAACGGTCGCCGAGTCAATCGGGGTGGAGCACAGGGCCGGATATTTTGACCAGACGGGCCTTCTCCGCGACATGTTCCAGAACCACATGATGGAAATGCTTTCACTTGTGGCGATGGAGCCGCCTGCGTCTTTTGAAGCGGACCGCGTGAGGGATGAAAAAGTAAAGCTCCTCCGGTCCATACACCCGTTTCCCGCCGGAAATCTCGGAGATCATATTGTGAGGGGACAGTATTCGTCAGGGAAGATTGACGGTGCCGATGTTCCCTCGTACTCCGAGGAGCGGGGAGTCAGGGCGGGTTCGCAGACCGAAACCTTTGCAGCCGCAAAGCTGGCGATAAACAACTGGAGATGGAACGGAGTGCCTTTTTATCTCAGGGCGGGGAAAAGGATGTCGAGAAGAGTGAGTGAAATAGCGATTACCTTCAAGAAAATACCCCATTCGATATTCATGCCGATGCTGCCCGAGGATCTTACCCAGAACGTCCTCGTTTTGAATGTTCAGCCTGAAGAGGGGTTCGCCCTTAATATTCAGGCGAAGAAACCGGGGCCGAAACTTTGCATGGGCAATCTTGTGATGGATTTCTTCTACAAGGACTTATTCAAGGGGGAACCTCCGGAGGCGTATGAAAGGCTTCTGCTGGACTGCATGCTCGGCGACTCAACTCTTTTCATAAGGAACGACACCATAGAGATTTCCTGGTCCCTGCTTACTCCGGTTCTCGAAGTATGGGAAAAGGCCGGCAATTCGCCGGAAGCCGGAAAACTTTACCCGTATGAATCCGGTTCATGGGGCCCCGACGAGGCTTCAAAACTCCTTTCCCCGGGAGCCGCATGGAGGAAACCCTGAGAACAGCAAAAAAAAAGGCTTAAAATATGGAACAAATTCTCTCACAGGTCGCCGGCATTTTCACAACTGCAGGAATGTTCGCGTTCATAAATGTCATGCTGATTGACATTGTAATGAGCGGAGACAATGCGATTGTCATCGGGCTTGCAACAAAAACACTTAAAGGTGCGGAACGGAAAAAAGCCATTGCAATCGGAGTGATACTGGCGACTGTCCTAAGAATCATCTTCGCATGCACCGCCGTAATGCTTCTGAAGGTTATCGGCCTTAAATTCGCGGGAGGCATACTGCTCCTGTATGTCGCCTGGAAATTCTACAGCGAACTCCGCGTGGAAAAGAATGAGGAACATACGGACGGGAAGCCGGTGGCGGTCCGCTCCCTTGCGGGGGCGATATGGCTGATCATCCTTGCCGATGTCTCCATGAGCCTGGACAATGTCCTCGCCGTCGCAGGCGCCTCCGGGGAGAACCTGGCGATACTGGGCATCGGCCTTGTTTTTTCAATCCTGCTCATGGCGGTGGCCTCCAACTATATCGCCGGAAAAATGGACAAATATCCGCAGATACAATGGCTCGGCCTGCTGATAATCCTTTTCGTGGCGATAGAAATGCTTCTTTCCGGAAGCGGCGAACTCGACAAGAAAGTGTTCCATGTCAACATCCTCCCTTTCACCGCAATAGTCCTGGGGATAATCGGATTTCATCTTCATGCACGCTATGTCAAACCCGCAAGCGAAGAGAAAATAGCCGCATGGTTCTCCGGCAACTGGAAGTGGATTTTCATTGCGGGCCTCCTGCTTCTTCTCTCCCTGTGTTTCTTCGGGGACAAGATCCACCGCTTCTTTGTGGGGCATCCTGCGGTTCTCTACCTTGTGCTCGCAATCATTTTCTTCCTTTTCATCGAGATAATCTCAATATTAAGGGTTCGGCACAAACGATGAAACAATCACATTGATTTCCCTGTCTCCGGCAGTGGTGACCCTGAACTTCCCGGCAAGGACATCCGAATATTTCCCATCCTCGACAAACACAACAGAAGCATCTTTGTTCGCGATGTTATAAAGGAGATTCAACTGTTCATATGCACTCAGGAAAATATCCTTGCCTGCGTCGGCGCTGTCGAGGGAGGCAACCGCAATCACCCCGGTTTTTCCCGCAATAATCTCGGCTCTAGTTGAATCGTCAACGATCCCCATGTCCAGAAGATTGCCCAGTACGGTCGCCTTTTCCGAATCTTCCACATGGACGATGAACGGGACAGGCGACAGTCCGGAAACAGGAATGCCGGACACAGTGGCCGTATCATTGCCGGCTCCAGCGCCTTCAACTCCGTAAAAGAACAGGTAGAGCCCTTCATCAAGCTTTCCGAGAAGAGCAGTGTCGCCCTGAACCGTTCCAATCGTCTTGTCAATCCACATTTTCCGGTAATCGGGATTTATGGCTTCATCATCCCAGCCGTTGCTTGTGTTAAGGAATGCCTGCATTCCCAAAGTGTCGGCGGCGTTGAGTTCGACCGTAGTCGCCCTCAGATATGCCGAGAAATCAAAATCAGACGCATGGAGGCTGGTGTTTTTTGTAAATACGGTATGGCTTGCCGTCCCCTTGGCGGTGTCCGGCATCGTGTTGAAAAAGAAGTCAAACGTGTGCTCACCCTCGGTGCTGATCGTTGCCGGACAAGTGAAGAATCCGGAAGCGTCCGTCTTTGCCGGAAGCCAGCTTGTTATTCCGGTGATCGGATTTCTGACTTGGATGGAAAGACCGCCTATGCCGGTTACGCCTGTCTCATCAACAACTCTTCCCCTGAAGTTGGCGGTGAACGGGGCGGCCATGTCGTTGGCGGGCACCTGCGTGAGCACGATGTCGGTCGCAGAATAATAGTTCACAGTCAGGGTCACGTCGGTATAGGCGGAGTATCCGTAAAGCAGGAAGTACCAGGTTCCGGCCGACGGATTTGACACTGTCAGCGTTTCACCTGTCTTGTTCTCGACACCT
>JBAYFV010000287.1:0-4656 GCA_041666985.1 Victivallales bacterium | reverse complement strand
TGAAGCAATACAGCGATGAACGCTAAAATATTATATTGGATAAATTGATTGTATGGGAAATTTAGACTCACAGGCAAGATGCCTGTGTTACATTTTTCCCGAGTGTTCCTTTCTGGTTTTCATAAGCAGAACAAATTAATCCGACGAGTGTCAATTATCAAGGAATGAGATGCGGGATTCGCGAAAAGCCCGTAACTCCCAGTCTTTTCGTGAAGACGGGCGAAACGCCCCGGAAAAACACAGGCAAGATGCCTGTGCTACTACGGGCGAGACGAACTCGCCCTGGAAAAAGGCTGAGGGATTACAAAAGCCCATCTACTGATATAATTTTCCTGAAAAATACTTCTTCCTCCTAGCGTCTTATAGGAATTTCGGTCTATTTTACAGGATGCGGGATGGCGAATTCAGATTAATGCAAACCAAAGGATTTGATTAATGAAATACTTATTGCGTTTAGTTTGTTTTTTCTTTGTTTTTATTCTTCAGGCCTTCTCTCAGGATGCCGACTATTCCAAGGGTATTCTTGACAAGACAGCCGTAATATCCACATCGAGTCTGGCGACCCCGGAAATCTACCCGGATGCCGACGAGGTTCTGCTTGACGATTATATGCTGATTTCCTACAAAGCGGACGGAACGTTTACAGTATGGGACGATGAATTCGTGAAGGTGCTCACTGAAAAAGGCAAAAGGGAAAACCTTGCGCTGAAGCTCCATTTCAATGCCGCCTATGAAAAAACAGAAGTGAAGATGCTCGAGATAATCAAAAAGGACGGTTCTGTTGTCCCGGTGGATGTTTCGAAACAGAGCCGCGTAATGGTTGACAACGCACAGATGGGTGCAAACATCTATGACCCCAGCAATAAAATCCTTACGGTGAATATTCCGGGTCTGGAGATCGGCGACATTATCAGATGCCTGGCGTACAGCGACAATTTCAAGACAAGAGTTCCGGACACATGGAGCGCTGAACTCCCACTTGAAGGGACAAGCCCGATCAAGCATCTCACGATTGAAATTTCCGCCCCGAAAGAACTTCCCCTCAAGAATATCAGGTTGCGTGATGAAATCAAAAACACTGTCAGTCCGGTGCAGGGAGAGAAAGACGGGAAATTAAGCTACAAATGGGAGATAAGGGATGTCCCGAGGATGTTTCCGGAGCCGGAAATGCCTGCGCTCAATTCGGTGGTCCAGCGACTTCTGCTAAGCACCATGGGCGACTGGAAAAGCCTGTCAAAATGGTATTGGGAACTCTGCAGGCCACACATTGAAGCGACAAGTCCGGAAATGGAAAAAGAGGTTGCGGATATTGTTGCAGGCGCAAAAGGCAGACAGGATAAGATTGAAAAACTGTTCAAGTTTGTCTCCCAGAAAATAAGATATCTTGGCATCACCACTGAAACAGAGGCGCCAGGCTACGAGCCCCATGATGTAAGGACAACATTCGAGAACAAATACGGGGTCTGCAGGGACAAGGCAGCCCTGCTCGCGGCAATGTTGCGCATTGCGGGATTCAAGGCGTATCCCGTCATAATACTGGTAGGGCCGAAAAAAGACAATGAAGTTCCGACCCCTTTCTTCAACCACGCGATAACCGCTGTCGAGAATGGCGACGGTTCATACGTGCTGGTGGATTCCACCAACGAAAACACCAAGGATATGTTCCCCGCCTATCTCTGCAACAGAAGCTATCTGGTCGCCAAACCGGAAGGCGACATCCTGCGGACTTCGCAAATCATCCCCTCCGAGAAAAACCTCATGAAGATAAGTACCGAGGGAATCCTGAACGAATCCGGAACGCTGAGCGCGGAAACGACTTTCGATTTCAACGGAATAAACGACAGCGCCTACCGGGGGAGTTTCGCCGGTAAAAAACCTGACGATGTAAAACGATACTTCGAAGGCCTCATCAAAAACACCGTCCCGGGCGCAAAGCTTGTCAACCTTACAGTCAGACCTGAAAATATGCAGGACACCACGAAACCGCTACGGATATCCTTGAAATACACCGGTGAAAATGTCCTTGTCGAAGGTAACGGGAAAATAATGCCGCCGCTCCCCTGGTTCGGAAAATTCATCGGAATTGTCAATTTCGTTCTCGGGAAAGCCGAACTGGAAAAACGAAAATATCCCTTTGACACTGAAATAGCCTGCGGAACAGAGGAAACACTCTCCATAACAATGGATAATACGGGCTGGAAAGCGGTTTCAATTCCACAATACACGAAACAGGATACCGAGACCATATGCTGGGAACAGAAACTGGAATTTAAAGACGGAAAGCTTAATGGACAAAACAGGTTTCTTTTAAAAGCCGTCGAGTTCAGCCCGTCCCAGTATCTTGAACTCAGGGGAATTCTGAAGGAAATTGAATTTGACTGCAGGAAAAAACCGGTTTTCAGCCAAGAATGCTCCGCCAACGGAAAAGAGAATTACAGTCCGGATGTGAACGTTGTCGTTCTCAAGGATGACGTGGAATATGAAATCCTTGATGAACACAGTTGGAAGATAACGGAAACCGTCAAAAAAAGGATCCTCACATATGCCGGCAAGAAATCCAACTCGGAGCTGAAATTCAATTTCAATCCCGTATGGGACAAAGTCAATCTCGAATATGCTGCCGTGACATCAAAAGACGGCGTATTGCAGAAGATCACTGAAAAGGAAATAAATACGATGGATCAGCCGTGGGCCGGCTCGGCACCGCGTTATCCGGCCGGAAAAACGCTTGTCGCCAATCTCCCCGGCGTTGATATCGGAAGCACAATTGAGTATAAGATAGTTCTGGAAAACAGGGACAGGCCTTTCTTCCATGCGGTTGAATATTTTCAGGGTTTTGACCCGGTCGCAGAAAAAAATGTGACTTTGACTAATCCGAACAAGGTAAAACTGGAATTGTCCGGGGACTGTCAGAAATTCATTGTTGAAAACAGGGATGATGTCATAAGACTCAGGGTGTCCGACTCTCAAGCTCTCAAAGAGGAGAACAATCTGCCGCCCGCCTGGTGTTTCATTCCCAATCTGAGGGTCAATTCAGGTCAAAACTGGAAGGACTATTCCTCGGAACTTAAAAATGCGCTTGAAAAAGCCGCAGCCAAGCAAAATAGGGCCGGAGAACTTTCAGAAAAAATAACCGGCGGCATGAAAAACGACCGGGAGAAAATAAAAGCTGTCAGGGATTATGTCTCAAAGAACATAAAACCAGCCGGTCCCAACTTCAATGACATCCCGTTAACATGCATAAGTCCTGCGGATAAAACCCTGTCTGACGGTTATGGGAACACTGCCGATACCGCCGTGGTGCTTTACGCAATGCTTGATAAACTCAATTACAGGCCGGGATTTGTACTGGCTTCCGACTTGCCGGATTGCCACAAGATATCCCAAGACGTGATTCGCCGCCCCGTGATGGGTCTTTTCAATACCGTCCTTGTCCGGCTGGAACTCAAAGAAGGCGCCATATATCTGAATGACACGAACCAGTATGCCGAAATCGGAACAACCACTCACGAAGGCAAATGCGGGCTTGACCTTGAAAAAGCCGCCGATTTCACCATTTGCGCGGAAAAATCCAAAGGCACAAGGGCTGAAATCTCCTATTTCATTGAGCTTTCCGAAACCGGTCAGGCAAGAATCCGTAAACACATGGAATATTTCGGAAATCAATTCACTTCAAACAATATGAAATTTGCGGAAATGACGCCTGAAATGAGAAAGCGTTACCATCAGGGGCTTGTATCAGCCATTTCGCAGTCAGCAAAGCCTGAAGGCGAGCTTGCAACCAATTTTGACAGTTATCCCGGCTCCGAGGATTTTTCTGTTACAGTTGACAAATATGCCGTCAGGGACGGCAACCTGCTATATTTGATGCTTCCTGAAAGCTTAAGCGGCATTCTGAATGTTGCATCTGAAAAGAGAGTTAATCCGTTTTTTTATCCGGGAAATATCAATCTGCGAAAAGAATTTACAATAGTTTTCCCGGAAACCCACTATTCGGAATGCAGTATACTTCCTCCTGGGATATGTATTGACATCCCCTGCGGGGAAAGCGGTAAAATAGAGACATCCAGCTCGAACTCCGCCATCGGCAAGGACCGGACTTTTGTAATGAAACAGCAGATATATCTCAAGCCGTTCATCTACACAAATCTACAATACGAGGATTTCCTGTTGAAAATTAACGGGAGAATCACGAATCCGCGCATGCGCAGCATCCTGATTGAGACGAAACAACCATAAAAAAAAGAACCTGTTTCCCTAAGAAAACAGGTTCTTTAATTTTTCTTGCAGAAAGAAAATTATTTCTTTGCCGCAGGAGCTTTTGCTACAGGGGCAACAACAACGAATTCATCAACTTCGATGATTCCATTGGAGTTTTTGTCAGCTTTTTTGGCAGTAGCTTCGTCAAGCTTGTAGATTGCCATGTATTCAACAACGGTAACTTTTCCGTCGTTGTTTGCATCAGCTTTCTTAATGTCTGCGGCTTTAGCAGCGTCAGCAGCAGGAGCGGCAGGCTTTGCAGCATCAGCAGCATAGACACCAGCAGCAAATACCATAGCGGCAACAACAACCATTAACTTCTTCATTAAAAATCCTCCAATTTGTTTTTGATAAAACTTTTGATTCCCTTAACAAGGCTACTATTACTTAGGCCGG
>JBAYFV010000286.1:0-4675 GCA_041666985.1 Victivallales bacterium | reverse complement strand
GTTACCGAAAATACGAAAGTAGATGTCATGCTTTCAGGCGATAAGCTCATTTTTGTCCCGGACACCACAGTGCCTGAGCCAGTTTCAGATTCCACGGCCAAAACCCCGGAAAAGAAGAAAAGAGCCGCCAAAAAGAAATCGGCATAGGAAATTAAAATGAAAATTAAAAAACTGCAAATACGAAACAGTACTGCGGAATTTTTAATATTCACAAAACAGGAAAACAAGAATACCATAGAGGTTCGAATTGAAGACGAAACAGTATGGCTCACTCAAAAGTTGATGGGGGTTTTGTTTGAAAAAGGTCGCAGTACCATAACAGAACACCTGCAAAATATCTTCGATACCGGCGAATTAAAAGAAACCTCAGTATGTCGGGATTTCCGACATACTGCCGAAGACGGGAAAGAGTATACTACTAAATTCTATAATCTGGATGTAATTATCGCTGTCGGATTCCGGGTGAATTCAGAACGGGCGACTCAATTCCGTCAATGGGCAATCAATATTTTACGGGATTTTGCCGTTCGTGGTTATGTACTTGACAAAGATCGGCTGAAAAACGGCTCCTTCTTCAGTAAGGAATACTTTATTTACTCGCCGAAATCAGGGAAATCCGGGCAAGTGAGCGTCGCTTTTACCAGAAAATCACCGATATTTATGCGACTGCCGTTGACTACAATGTATCTTGACTATGCGGAAGACCAGGCCGAGCAAAATATCCCCATGACAATGGAGGACTGTTCGAGATTAGAGTCAAGGGAAAAGAGGGTATCGGCAGGATTTTTTATTGTGCATTTGTCGGTAACAGGATAATGATCTTGCATTGTTTTGTAAAGAAGACTGAAAAGACACCATCCAGGGAACTGGATACGGCAAGGAAAAGACTTAAGGAGATAAAACCATGATGACACACAAAGAACTGAAAGCGAAAGTCCTTTCAAATCCAAAGGTCAGGAAGATCTATGAGCAGCCTGATCCTGAAATGGAGATGCTAGACGTTTTTCTCAAGGCTAGGAAGATATCAGGATTTACGCAGGAAGAGATAGCTAGGAGAATGAAGACAAGCCGTCCTGTTGTTGCAAGAATAGAAGCGGGGGGAGCAAAGCATTCCCCTAGCTTGAATACTCTTCTAAAGTATGCGACAGCTGTGGGATGTAAGCTGAAAATAGATCTTGTACCAAGCCATTAGAATGCGCATTATTTTCTGGCGTTGATTGCGGAGAGGTGTTTATAATTCAGGATACGTTCATCGGCGGTCATAAGGCTTAAATTTTCGAGAACCGCTGTCGCGACAAGAATCCTGTCTGCGGGATCTTTGTGGAAAGGCTCCTGCATCCGGTATGCGGTTTCAGCGGTTTCATGGGTGAATGGAACGGTTTCCACTTTCAGGTTTCTCAGAACCTTTTTAATCCAGGAATTGAGTGTCTGATTAAGTTCAATCCGGCCGGAATTGATAAGCTGGGCGATTTCAAGCGTAGAAACCGGAGAGATGAAAATTTCATTTTTACCGTCTTCAAGCAGGCCTTTTGAATTCTTTCCCAGCTCCTCGGGTTTTTCCACAGCCCATATCAGCACGTGTGTATCAAGGAGAATTTTCATCTGTTCATCTCCCAGTCGCTGCTGAGGTCAGTTTTTACAATATCCCCGGAGATTTTCATCGAGCCTTTCATGCTTCCCAGGACTCTTTCCCCCGTCTGACTCTTTATAGGCTCTACAGTTGCGACAGGAATGCCTCGAAGTGTGAGCAGGAGCGGCTGTTTGCGCCTGTTTACGTCCTTCACCACCCGTATGCATTTCGCCTTGAATTCAGAAATAACCATGGTTTTCATATCTTCTCCCTGTTCAAAAATAACTGCCGTCCCCTCGTTACTTTATCGCTGACATGGCACTAGGTCAACAGACTAGGTCAAGTATTTTCATGATATTCGCAAGGAATGCGGTTGTCCGCACATGTGTGCGATAACCTGCGCGTATGTAAAATTCGAGTTATCGAAAACAACGATCTTAGGAGATATGCGGTATGCTCAGAATGAGAATACCTCTTCGGAAACTATTTTTTATATCTTAGTTTCAGACACCATGTGCTATAGGCGGGCATCTCCAGGGTAGTCGTTCCCTTTTCCGAGAAAAGCAGCCCGCGCCCATCAGAAACTTTATGTTCATCACAATAGAGGAATTCATCAGGAAGCTGGAAGCCTGAATATGCCGTCCTTTCATAAGGCTCGACAGCAATATTGACATTTTTCGTTTTGTCAGAATAGTTTACAATCACAATCGCCACTTCCTTTTCCTTGCTTGCGGCAATCACACTGAATTCATCCTTGTCGCCCGCACTGCTTATTTCATTGAAATCGCCGCCGCTGATATTATTCTTGAAAAAAGACACCACTCTCGCTGCCGGTCTTATATTGATGATGTTTTTGTCAATATCAGGTGGGAGCATTTTACTTTTGATGGCATATGGATCAGAAGGTCCGAACAGACCGCAATCAGCAGCACGGACATTATAAGACATGCCGCTGAAACATTTTGCCTCTGCCATATACGAGAGCACAAGGGCGTTCCACGTCCCTATCACCGGTTGAGCGAGTTTGAAATCCGGAGGATCCCAGGCGTGGAAGTTAGGCCCATACGAGGTAACCATAACTGGAAGTTCCCTGTTCAGTATCTTCTCGCCAAGCTGCCGACTCGAATTGATATAACTGCTAAAACGCGCAGCACCATGGAAAAGATTCTTTAAGGGGGTATCCGGACGGCCGGTTGTAAACATGTTCCACGCGATAAAATCGATCTCAGGGCAGTATTTGAGAAATATTGCAATAAAAGGGTCTTGAGGCCAGCAGTCAACCGGTCCTCCGACCTTGACATCTGGATTTACGCTTTTTACTTTGCGTAGCAGCTGGGCGTAATACTCTGCAAATTGCCTGGGATGATCTTGCCAGTACTTTGTTCCGGGCCACTCATCTTCAAGAACCCAGTATTTGCAATAAAGCGGACCGGGACGGGCATATCTGTTAACCAACTGCATTATCACTTGTTCGCCCTTGTCTAAATCTTCCTGAGTATATTCCTCCTGCTTCCGCTTGCCCGTAATCGTGTCATTCAGCCACCATGCCGGGAACATGAGCAGCTCATCTACATGCCAACGTTGTTTAGCCCTCAAAACGAATTCATCTATTTCCTTGAAATCCCACCACAGGCCGCTCTCATCCGGTGTTTTTCTGACATTAAAGAGCGGAGCCAGTATATTTTTGGAAAACAATGATTCCATGGTGGCATCCCATTCCGGATTATCGATAATGTGCCGTCCAAGTCCATGGGCATTTGCCGAGGCCAGATATTTGCTGATCTTATACCCTTTTCTTTCCGGAAAGACCTTAACATCAATTATGGATTCAACAGGCTCACCCGTTCTTTTATCCGCTTGTGGATTCAGAGTCATATTTGCGGCATCGGGAGAATAGCCGGCATACACTCCTTTCGGGATAAAACCCGCATCTTCGGCCAGGATAACACAATCAAGTCCGCCCTTGGGAAATGGATTGTTCTGGCTTGACATCACCATGATCGAACAGGAGTTCCCCATCTGCTTTTCCGAAAATGTACCCATATTGTGCCATTGCCATTCAGCGGACATGGTATTGACTTTTTTAACCCCGAGCAATGGGCCGGCTATGCCAAGATCGATGCCGACCGAACAAGCCCATACGGTATAAGTGCCGGACGGAAACTCCACCCTGAATATTTCAACATCATTTTTATTTTCCGCGGCTTTTATATTTTGAGCGATGAATTTACCTCCACTGACATGCAGAAATTCTTCCGGCGCAAAACCATGTTGTTTGATATGATAATTCTCCGCCTCGTAAAGAATGGCGTTTTTTGGGAGAGCTTGAGAAAACAACGCTAAATTGAACGATAGCAGGATGAAAACACTTAATGATTGTGTAAGATGTCGAAGTTTCATAACGTAATCGCTCCTTTGAAAATGTAACAGTTCAGTTGTTTTAGAGGTGACTTTTCAATATGTTTTTCTATTATCCGACCTGATTTTCCCATTGCTTCTCTTCCGCCTGTCAGGGACACCAAGTAGTTACGCTGTCGATTTCCCTGGCCAAATACCAGAGGACGTGTCCATCGGTGAAAAGCACGTTGCAGCCTCTACTGTGCCTGTCTGACACAGCATACGCACCGTTTATATTGTAATGAGTTCTCCTTATGAAAATGTTGTCTCCCCATGACTTACAGGGAACTCTGCTGTCAGCCAGCAGAACCGAGGACGAAGGCGATTTTATCATGGTCACCTTCTTGAGAGACATCTGGCTGTAATTGAGGCCATATTCGCTTGATACAGATGTTGTCCAGGGACCCGAGCCCGAATAAACCGTGGACGAAGGGCAGTCGTACAGAGATGGCACCGAGTATTTGTCTCTATTCAAGAGGCCAATCCATGTGGGATTCCAGTTTCCAGCACCATCAAGATAAACCATGGGGGGATAATACTCGTTATAATCACCGGAGTACAGCACAAAAGCTAAATTCAGCTGTTTGAGATTGCCCGCACACACAATCTCTTTTGCCTTATCCTTGGAGAGCTTAAGAACTGGCAGAAGCATTGCCACCAGGATCGAGATGATCGCAATCACCACCATTAGCTCTATTAATGTGAAAT
>JBAYFV010000285.1:0-4675 GCA_041666985.1 Victivallales bacterium | reverse complement strand
GAGGAGCAGAACATGGCCGCAGAAAGACAGAAGACGGCAAAAATAACCGCTGAGCTGGAAGCGGAAAGAAAAACGAAAGAAGCCGCAGAAATCAGGGAATTGCAGGCAAGGTTTGACAATTTCATCGCCACGGCCGACAACTATGTGAAAGAAAACAAGTTAGACAAGGCGCTCGAAGGATATGTCAGCGCCCTCAAAATAGCCCCGAATGCAGTATATCCGAAGGAGCAGTCTGAAAGGATCCGGGCATTCTTTGCTCAACAGAACGCAATACAGGAATCGTTCAAAGCCACTGTTGCCGCAGGCGATGAATCCTTTAAATCAAGGAAATACGATATGGCAAAAGCAAGTTATGAAAAAGCGGCTGAAATCAAACCTGATGACACGTATGTTATGAAGAAGCTGGAGGAACTGAATAGGCTTCTTTCATATAAAAAGCCTTCCGGCATAGGAAAAATAAACGAAAAGGACTTCAACGATGAATAAGATGAAAATGAAAAAAAGAACGGCATTTCTTTTCAAAAATTTCTTTCTGGTCTCAATTTCGGCTTTGTTAATGCTAAGCATGTCTTCCTGCGCCGTGTGGGACTGGTTCATGGCAAAGACAAGCGACGATGAGGTTGATCAGATGGACAAGGATATCAGCGGCCTCGGGAAAAGAGTCACAAGGTATGAGGATTCCCTTGACCAGTTCGGCGTAATGCTTGAGGCATACGATTTGCAGAAGATAAGGATACAGAGCAAACCGATCAGAAATCAGACCGCCGAAAAAGGTCTTCCCGATGACATAAGGGTAATGGTTGAGACATCGATCAATAAAATAAGAAGACAGATAACACTCATCCCCTACGATCCGGTCTATTATACTGCGGAAGTCACCACCGGCGGCCAGATTGTCAGAACCCTGCCCGATATCGTCATAGACGGGGGACTATCCGAATTCGACAAGGATATGATAGAAAAAGAGCGGGAACTGAAAGCCGAAGCGCAGGTGAAAAAAGGAGATTACGGATCAAAATACGATCAGGACGGCGGTGCCGGATATAAGGCGAAATCCGGAGTTTCCAGGCTCGGACTCGATCTTCACCTCCTCAACTACGCCAACCAGTCGGCTATTGCCGGAAAACAGGCTTCAAACACCGTAAACATACGAAAAACCCAGGTCGGATGGAGCGTCGGTTATTATTTTCAGGGATGCGGCCTTTCCTTTGAATACTCGCTGAAGAAACAGCAGGGGCTTCATTCGGCAATACGTCTTCTTGTGGAAATGAGCGTCATGGAAATTCTTGGAAAATATTATGATGTCCCTTACTGGAGATGCATTGAGGGTGCAAAGCCGGATGAACCGATGTGCGCAAGACTTACCGAAGAATTCAATGACGCAAACGATGCCACGCAGATCGCATACCTGAAAGAATATCTGTTCCTTCACGGACATGACGGTTTTGACAGGGATACAAACTCATTTGATCAGGCTGAAACCAAGTCTCTTAATGATATAATGGCAAAAATGGGTGCTACAAATAAAACCGATCTGTTTATGAAGTTATGGATGACTGTTCCGATTGAGGAGGCAAAAAAACGCGTCAAGGAAAACAGAAGACTCGCAGAACAGCAGAGGATAGAACAGATTGAGGCTCAGAAAAAGGCCGGCATCGAAGCCATGAAGCAACAGCAGAAGGCGGAAGAGGCGCAGCAGAAGGCGGCACAGAAACAGGCCGAGCCCCAGCCTCAGGCTCAGCAGAAACCTCAGCCTCAGAGCGCACAGCTGCAGCCGTCCGCTCCGACGACGAAAAAAACGGTAGCTCCTTCAAAGGAGAAACCTGTCGGGTTCGGCGCTGTCAGTGAATTCTGACAGAGTACAAGGCTTTTTCAGCTTGATTTTTCATCTGTTTGAGATTATATTCCAACAATAAAAAAGGAGGAAATTGAAATGAAAAGTTCAAAACTCGCGGTGCTTGGAATCGCATCGGCTTTAGCGATCGGACTTTCCGCCTACGGACTTCCGGGAGAACAGGGAGGCGGAGGTAAAAAAACTGAAGTTAAGGATTCCGTAATCATCAATAAAAATGAGAATGTGACAAATCTGGCCGTTGACAACTCAAAAATCAATTCCGGCATCGAAGCCAAAGGGGCGGAGATCAAAAGTTCCACGCTGAAGAACGAGAACAAAAACGTGACCAACCTGGCCGTCGGCAACTCAAAAATCAATTCCGGCATCGAGGCCAACAACAGCCAGATTAAAAATTCAGTTCTTGACAACAAAAATGAGAATGTAACTAATCTCGCCGTGGGAAATTCAAAGATCAATTCCGGAATCGAAGCAAATAGCAGCGAGATTAAAAACTCCACGCTGAAGAACGAGAACAAAAACGTGACAAATCTGGCCGTCGGCAACTCGAAAATCAATTCCGGCATCGAGGCCAACAACAGCCAGATTAAAAATTCAGTTCTTGACAACAAAAATGAGAATGTAACTAATCTCGCCGTGGGAAATTCAAAGGTTAATTCCGGTATCAGCGCCAACAATGCCGAAATCAAAAACTCGGTCATCTCCAACGAAAACAAGAATGTAACTAATCTCGCGGTTGGCGGTTCGACAGTCAACTCCGGTGTCAATCTGGGAGATTGACTTTCAGTTGAAAAAGAAAGCGGAAACACCCTACAGTGTTTCCGCTTTTTTCATGACCTGGATTTATTTTTTGTTAAGCCGTCCGAGACCGGAAATGTTTTTTACAATATCCTTGGGTTCTCCATAATAGTTTACAGTGCCGACTCCCGATATGTTTGCTGTAAGCTTCTCGGATGCAAAAACATCAGCCTTCCCGGTGCCGGCAACGGAAACAGACGTCACTTTTGTTTTAAGTTCATCCGCCTTCAAAGAACATGTTCCGGTCATATCGACTTCGAAAACATCCGCTTTGCCGGAAAGTGTCGCAGAAGATGTGCCGTCAAGATCGAGAAGGAATCTGGCGGCATCTATATCATTAAACAGCAATACGCATGTCCCTGACAACTCAACCCTGTTTACTTCCCCTGATGCACAGAGTTCAATCTTGATCTTGTTTTTACATGATATCGGGCTGTCTGGAGTGATTGAAAGTTCTTCATTTGAAATTTTAGACAGAATATGCGGAAGAAGATTGCTGTCGCAAGTGATTTTAACATTCGCCCTGTCGCCTTTCCGAGAGACAACATCAAATGCTCCGCTTATTTTAACGGACTTGAATTTTTCAAGATTTCTGGTCTCCGCCTTTATATCACCGTTGCCCTTTATCACATTTTTATCTCCGCCTTCACCGAGATCTATCCCCGTATTGACTTTGGAATCGACAGCTATGCTCATGCCTCCGCCATTGTTCACGATTATGTTGCCGTTTGAATCCGCAGCAACTGAATCAGATGTAATATTCAGACAGACAGCCAAAGCACATAATGATGCAATAAGTTTATTCATCTTGCAGCTCCCCTGTAATTAAGTTCTCTGTTTAAATAAACCGCCTTGAAAATACCATGTTTTCTCGCTAATATCAACACGGAAAGAAAAAAGAGGAAGCTGCGATTATTGCGTTCAGGACTCCGGGCTATACCCTGAAGGGGTGAAAATTTAACTTTTGGTTGCGAAGATTTTAGAGCCGGTAAAAATCAAGGGAACCTGTAAATTGCAGAAACTCGCTTGTTTTTAAACATCTTATAAATATATTACTGCACTGAAAAGGTTTTCAAACTTAAAATCAGCTCGAAAATTAAAAAAAAGGGGAACTGAAAATGAAACAGTCGAAAATCGTGGTGACGGGAATTGTAACGGCTTTAGTAATGGGGTTCTCCGCCTACGGACTTCCGGGAGATCAGGGCGACGGAGGAAAGAAAACCGAAGTTAAAGATTCCGTAATTGTCAACAAAAATGACGGTGTTACCAATCTTGCCGTCGGAAATTCAAAAGTTAATTCCGGCATTGAAGCCAAAGGATCGGAAATCAAAGGTTCCGTGATCGCGAACGAGAACAAGAACGTCACAAATCTCGCGGTCGGCAACTCCAAGGTCAATTCCGGGATCGAAGCCAACAAAAGCGAAATCAAGAATTCCGTGATCGCAAACGAGAACAAGAACGTCACGAATCTCGCGGTCGGCAACTCCAAGGTCAATTCCGGGATCGAAGCCAACAAAAGCGAAATCAAGAATTCCGTGATCGCGAACGAGAACAAGAACGTCACAAATCTCGCGGTCGGCAACTCCAAGGTCAATTCCGGGATCGAGGCCAACAAAAGCGAAATCAAGAATTCCGTGATCGCGAACGAGAACAAGAACGTCACGAATCTCGCGGTCGGCAACTCCAAGGTCAATTCCGGGATCGAGGCCAACAACAGTGAAATCAAGAATTCCGTGATCGCAAACAAAAACCAGAATGTCACGAATCTCGCGGTTGGGAACTCAAAGGTTAACTCTGGAATCCAGGCGAACAACGCGAATGTCAAAAATTCAGTGATTGCCAGCGAAAACAAGAATACAACCAATCTCGCAGTAGGCGGCTCCGACGCAAACTCCGGAGTCAAGCTCGGAGAGTAATTTTTAAACGGACTTTAAACTGCCGCAGAACCGTTAAAATGCTTCTGCGGCAGTTTCTCCATTAAAATGACACACAAACTAAAATTCATTTCAGTTCTTATTCTAATTC
>JBAYFV010000284.1:0-4688 GCA_041666985.1 Victivallales bacterium | reverse complement strand
TTTGGATGAGCTGATTTCAAAATTGGCGAATCCAAGGTAGGGACGGCTCGCCGAGCCGTCCCTCTTGAGGCGGCGGTTTCGGCGAAACCGCCCTACCTTCGGCAATTTTGAAATTACCTCGGATATTCAGAGTTGCGGCGCTTTGGCCGTCTAATTAAAAACGTCTTGCAAAACTTCCGGATTTTCATTCCTTGCCTATGTAATGGGGGAGGAAGATATAGAAGGCTGTACCCGTTCCCTCTTTGCTTTCGACGTGAATCCAGCCGTGGTGGTTCGAGATGGCGCCGTATGCCATGGCAAGCCCCATTCCGGTTCCCTTGCCTATTGGTTTTGTCGTGAAGAACGGGTCATAGATCCTGGACAGGACATCTTTGTCCATTCCTATTCCGTTATCCTGGATTTTGACGCAGAAGTATGATTCCGGGCTGGCGTTTTCCTTTTCAGGGGGCGGGAGGAATTTGCTGCTGTAAACAGAGGCGCGCCTGGCTTCGAGGATGATTTTCGAGTTTTTGCCCGATCTGGTCTCAACTGCGTCTCTTGCGTTGATAAGGATGTTAAGGAAGACCTGTTTGAGCTGGACGGAATCACCCTTGACAGTCATTTTAATCTTGTCTATGTCAATCTTAAATTCAATACTTTCGAGTGAAGGGGGGCTGAAGAGTTCGACAGCTTCATTTATGAGTTTCGAGAGGTCGAGTGTTTCCTCGTGATATTTCCCCTTTCTTGCGAAGCCCAGAAGTGCCTGGGTCAGTTTTGCCGCCTGGTTGGTAATGTCGTTTATCCTGTTGAGATGTTTGATCACCTTCTTGTCATCAATGTCGTGCATTAGCAGGAGGATGTCGAGGTTTCCCTGGATTGCGTGGAGATAATTGTTGAAATCGTGGGCGACGCCGCCGGCGAGCTGTCCGACTGATTCCAGTCTTTGTGCGTGGGCGAGTTCATCCCCGAGTTCCTGTTTTTCGCGGTTGAGGAGGTTCCGTTCGGTGACATCTCTGCCGAAAACAATCAGAACCTGGACCTTTTCGACCTCTATCACATTGAGGACCACGTCAAGTTCTATTTTTTTGCCTGATGATGAAAGGGCGTGGAGCTGGACGTTGTGCATATGGGATTCTCCGGGGCGGGTTTTTATCGGCGGCTCCTCCCAGTAGGATTCCATGTTAAGGGGATATTCGGCAATGTCCGTCAGCATTTCCGGGAATCTTTTCCCGATGATGTTTTTTTTGCCTTTATATTCGAAAATACTGAGGGCCGCGTTGTTTACGTCGAGAATTTCGCCTTCGCGGTTGAGGAGGAGGATCATGTCGCTCGCGTTTTCTATGACGGTTCTGTAGCGGCCCTCCCATTCCTGGATGTTTCTTTCGAGGGCGAGGTTTTTCCCGTAGCTTCCCAGAAAGGCGAAAACGATGTCGAGCGTGCCTCGCCCCTGTCCGGGCATCTCGTTTTCAATCTTTGAAAGGTATATGGTGGCGATGGCGCTCAGCCAGATTGTGAAAACGGCCTTCGCTATATAGGACGATCTGAGATAAACCCAGAGCTGGGGCTCGCCCCAGAAGCATACGAATGAATAGACGAATGTGTCGACAAGCTGCGTGAGCATCAGCGAACCCAGCACGGAAAAAAACATCCTGCATTTGAGGTTCCTGAGCCTTTGGAAGAATATGGGGATTAAAAAGAGATCGATTGACTGCGCCAGTATCGAACTGGCCATGGTGCGCTGACTGTTCCTGAGAAGGTATTCGAAAGAATCGGCCGAAGGGCCCTGTGAAATTGTGAAACCCGCCCATCCGCACTGGATTCCGGTGAGGTGGCTGAGGTAGACGTAGAAGCCGAGAGTCGCCATCGCACCGATGATGAGCCGCTGTGTGACAAGAGTTCCCTCCGTTATGTAGACGACCATGAGCGCCGCCAGATACGGCAGGAAGAGGACGCTTGGCGCAATGTAGAAATCTATTCCGGGAAAACCGAGGACCACCTTCAGTTCGGTGGCGCTTACAAGCTGCGTGAATACGAGGAGAAGCCCGATTGCGATATAGAAGGCGGCGGTTCCTATTATTTTCCTCAGCCCGTGAAGAAGCAGAAGCCCCACAAAGATGAAAGTCATTTCCAGAAGGGCCAGGATGCAGGTAATCGCCGTTTCCATTGATTACTTTTTCTCCGAAGATTTCAGTCTTTCCCTTATGACTGTCGCCCGGAATGCGTCTCTTTCGGGCATGTCGAGTTCTTTTCCCGCGTATTTCTGCAGGTGTCCTGGTTGTACAATAACGAAAAGCTCGTTCACCGTATGTATGTCCACCGATGAGAACATTCCCATGTCGACTCCGAGCCTCAGGGCGGAAAGAGAATTAAGGGTTTCTTCGCTGGTGATGATGTAGGAATGCCTGAGTATGCCGTAGGCTCTTCCTATCTGGTTCATAAGGAACTCCCTCCGGTTCTGGAGGAGTTTCTGGCGTGAATTCTTTTCATGGTTTATAATCTGGCGGATAACCGACTCGAGCCTGTCTATAATCTGCGCCTCTGATTCGCCGAGGGTGCTCTGGTTGGAAATCTGGAAAAGGTTGCCGAGGCTTTCGGTTCCCTCGCCGAAAATACCCCTTACGGCAAGTCCGAGCTTGTTGACCGCCTGGATGACGGCGGCAATCTGTTCGCACAGGACGAGTCCGGGAAGATGAAGCATGACCGACGCCCTCATTCCAGTGCCGACATTTGTCGGGCATGAAGTGAGATATCCGATATTTTCATCAAAGGCGAAGGGGAGCTGTGCGGAAAGGGCGTCGTCTATTTTTTCGATTATTCTCCAGACTTCGCCAAGGCGGAGGCCGGAGAGAATCGTCTGCATTCTCAGATGATCCTCCTCGTTGATCATGATTGAGGATATTTCATCATCCGTCATGACTAGTGCGAAATTCTGTTTTCTCTCGTAGAATTCACGGCTTACCATCCTGCGCTCGAGGAGCACCTGCCTGTCAAGGGGTGCGATCTTTGTCATGTCAATCTCGTAGAATTTCTTGAAGCATTTTGATTTTTCGACCGACAGGAGGACAGCGGCCATTGCGGAATCCAGGTTGTCAGGGGAGGAGTTTGAAGGGAAGGGGATATCCTTCAGGTTCCTGGCGAGCCGGATTCTTGAGCTTATGGCAATATCGTCTTCCGGTCCGCTGTCGGCGAGCCAGCTGACTCTTTTTTCGAATAAATTGTCGAACGGGTTGTCCTGCATGATATTTACGGCCTGGTTGATTTTTTTGATTTTTTCAAAGCGGCGATTCTGTCCCTGAGCTCGGCGGCTTTTTCAAATTCCTCGCGGAGGATGTGTTCTTCGAGCTGCTTCTGCAGTTTCATCAGTTCAATTGCGTTGCGTGTGTCCTCGCCGGCCTCTTTGCTGGGGACGCCGGGGCGTTTGCCGACATGCATTGTCCCCTTGTGCATGTTTTTGAAGGCGAGTGAGAGAATGTCCTTGAAGACGTTGTAGCATTCCGCGCATCCGAGCCGCCCTTTTTCGCTGAATTTGACGGTTGACCATCCGCATTTCCCACACGTCACCAGCGGTACGGGTGCAACTTTCTGGTCGGAGCTGTTTATCGGAGCCTCTGTCGGAGCGGGTATGTTTGTCGAGATGTTATATAGGATGTCCGCAAGATTAAGGCCGTTCAGGAGGCTGTTGGCGCCGTTTTTCTTTGAGGCGCATTCCTGGCAGATGTGAAGGGATTTCTTCTGGGAGTTTACAATTTCCTGGATGTGGATGGTGGCTTCGTTTTTATTGCATACTTCGCAAATCATATCAAACCTCCTTGGAACAGGCGGACTCGGCGATGACACCGTCCCTCATGTGGATGATGCGGTCGGCCATTGCCGCGACATCGGGATCATGCGTTACCATAATTATCGTTTCACCTGAAACACTATCATGCAGTTTTCGGAAAATTTCAAGTATTTCCCCTCCTGTCTTTGAATCAAGGTTGCCGGTCGGTTCGTCCGCGAGAACCAGGAGGGGTGAGTTGATGAGCGATCTGGCGATTGCCGCCCTCTGCTGTTCTCCGCCGGAAAGTTCGGCGGGTTTGTGGGAAAGGCGGTGGCTGAGTCCGACCCTGTCAAGAAGCTCCCGCGCCTCCCTGGTTACTTTTTCGCCGTGCCTGCCCTTGAGCATGGCGGGCAGTTTCACATTTTCGAGAATCGTAAGTTCGGGGAGCATGTGGTACGCCTGGAAAATGAAACCGACTTTGTTGCAGCGGAAGTCTGAAGTTTTCTCCCTTGTCATCGCGGCATAATTCATTTCGTCGAAAATGATTTCTCCCTTGTCGGGTTTTTCAAGCGCCCCGATGATATTGAGCAAAGTGGTTTTCCCGCTTCCGGAAGCGCCGAGGAGGGCGATCCATTCGCCCTTTTTCACTGTGAGGTTGACCCCCCGGAGAACCAGTATTTCGGTTTTCTCGACCCGGTAGTTCTTGTGTACCGACTTAACCTGTATGAAATTATCGCTCATGATTCAAAGCTTCCATTAAAATTCCAATAAGACAAGCCAAAACTTGAACTCCAGAGCCAATTTCAAAAGCAGTCAGAATTCAGCTGCCTACTGCGGTGGCCGCAGTTTTATCAATAAGAAACTTTTGCAAATATAGTAGCGCGGTTCTTTAGACCGCGAAGATTCTCGGGCTAAAGCCACGAGCTACTTCAAACACAAGTTTCAAAGG
>JBAYFV010000283.1:0-4775 GCA_041666985.1 Victivallales bacterium | reverse complement strand
TCAAAACTCAAATTTAAAGGAGCGCGGGTTTTCTTACCCGCGGAAATCTAGCTCAAGCGGCGGACTGGAAAGTCCGCCCTCCGTTAGTTTTGAATCGGCTCAGGGTAGTTTTGAAATTACCTCTTTTAAGATCATTTATTTCCCTGTTGTATTGCCTGTGCGAGGTGTGTCACCTGCAGGCTTCTGCGGAAATCTTCGGGTTCCACGGGGTTTGACGTCCTCACTTTCAGTTCCGCCTTTTCCCCTGGGAGAATGTCGAAGAAATTGTCGCTCCATTTGGCGTCGGGATCGGCAGGATCAATGTTGCAGTAGACATCCTTAAGGAACAGATCAGACGAGATTTCGACCTTGTAGCGGGTGTCTGAAATCCTTTCGTGAGACAATGTCAATTTCTGCTTTGCCGGCCATTTGAACTCTTTTGGAAGGACGCCTAAGTGGAGACTTCTTGCGATTGTCCTGCCTTTGCAGCCTATCGCGGCCACCATGAATTCGCTGTCAAGCGGAATGTCTTTAAGGGAAATATTGGTGATTTCCGCGCTTGCGTTTGCCGGCATCTCAAAAGTCCTGACATCAATTTCTTCAAGTTTCCGACAGTCGCATCTGGAAATGCGAAGTTCGCAGGGGTGGGAATTCTCCTTGTCGTTTACAGCCCAGACCGACAGGGTGCCGTCATCATGAATGTCAAAACTGACAATTACCGGGGCGTAGGCTCTTTTAATGTAATAGTAATGGGCTTTCCGTCTGAGATAATAGTCTACGGCGGACCAGCTTGGGGCGGGCCAGCAGTCGTTGTACTGCCAGATGACCGAACCGCCGCAGTTGAACTTGCGGCGACGGAAATGTTCGACTGCATAGCGCAGCATTTCCGCCTGTCCGAGCATCGAGAGATAGCAGTATTTCTTCAAGTTGTCGGTGACGGGATAGAGGAATGACGCATAATCGTGGAGCATCTCCATGTTGACAATTGTGTTCTGGTGGGAGGCTAGAGCATCGGAATGTATGCCGGAGAGGTCGTGTCTGTCAAGGAACTGCTTTGCCGTTGAAAACGGAGGCATGCCGAGATAGCCGAACTCCGAAATGAATCTGCCTTTTTCCCTTGTCATGTGCAGATAGTTTTTTTCATTGCCGATGCCGAAACCGAGCTGCCAGGCATGCCTGTCTCCGGCAGAGGGGGAACTCGGGTCCTCAGGATGGTCCGGAGTGTAGGGGCTACCGGGGACATAAGGGATTTCAGGGATGGACTCCTTGCATATTTCAGGCAGCAATTCCTCATAAATTTTACGTCCGTAAAATTTATTTTCCTTCGGAGTTTTCAGCCAGACATAATTGCATTCATGACATTCATTGTTACCGCTGAGCAGGACAAGGGAGGCGTGGTTGCGGATGCGTTTCAGATTCTCCTCGACCTCCGCCTTGATTGTCGAAATCATTTCATCATCCTCCGGATACAGGTTGCATGCGAACGGGAAATCGAGCCAGACCATCATTCCGGCCCTGTCGCACAGCTCGAAAAACCTGCTGTCCTCGTAGAATCCGCCGCCCCAGGTGCGAAGCATGTTGAAATTCGCTTCTGCGGCATCCAGGACCAGGCTTTCAGTTTTTTCATGATCCACTCGCGGAAGGTAGGCGTCGTTCGGAATCCAGTTCCCGCCTTTCGCGAAAATCTTCCTGCCGTTGATCTCGATTACGAACTTCCGGCCTTCCTCGTCTGCAGGCTGGAGGAGACGGACTTTCCTTATCCCTATGTGTTTTTCATCCGTAACGGTTTCATTGTCGGGCTGTTTGACATGGAGGGTCATTTTATACAGGCTCTGCGAACCGTGTCCGTGCGGCCACCATAGAAGCGGGTTCATGATTTTGACCGGACGGAGCCCGATTTTGTTAAATCCCTTTTTCAAGTGAATGCGGTGGGAAGGCAGAAGTTCCATTCTGTCAACTTCCAGGGATGCGACGAGTACGGTGTTTTCATCCGCCTGGATCTCAAGTTCGGCGGTAATTTCCGCTTCCTTGAAATCCGGAGAGAGTTCGACCCTGTAATTGGTGTCCCTCAGAATGAACGTAGAACTGTCAATTTTAAGGCATGCGTTTTTCCAGAGGCCTACTGCAGGAGGAACATATCCGAGCCAGTCCCAGCCGGCCGAATATGCGGCCTTCCTGACATAGGGGTAATAGAACCTGGGACTTCCATGGCACTGGGTTTCAGAAACCTTGAAACCGGAGGTCTTGAATTTCTCCTCAGCATATTTGACGGGGCATTTGATAAGCACTGTGAGCGTGTTCTGATTTTCCGTAAGCCTGCCGGTAAGTTCGAATTCATAGGATCTGTGCATGTTGTCGGTTTTCCCGAGAATCTCCCCGTTGAGGGATACGGTTGACAAAGTGTCTATCCCCTCGAAGACAAGGCGGCATTTCTTGCCGGCGGGAACATTTGGAAGAGCGGCGCGGTATTCCCAGTTGACTCCGGACATCCAGGACAGCTTCTGAAAGTTGTCCCTGACGAACGGCTCCGGAATGTCTCCGTATTTCATAAGGTCAAGCTGTACGACACCCGGAACAGACGCGGGTCTGAACTCGCAAAGGTTTTTTTTGTCCTGCGGCGGATTTACCGCCCGGAATTCCCATTCAACCTTGATTGCCTGCATTATATTTCCCCTGCTATTCAATTTTCTTTTCAAGCGTTTTGGAATGCCTGAAAAGGGAAATTATCCGTTTGATGAAAAAGTTGAACAGTATGAAAACCACCGCTTTTGAGTATGTGAAGAATGACAGGGGCCTGCTGACGATCTTAATCCTGTTGTTCTTGAGAGCTGAAATTACGGAACCGATATTTTTTCCCGCATCAATCATCGAATAAGTCTTGTCAAGCTGGAAGAGATGGTGGGAATCCGATGTGCCTACGACCGGTTTCCCATGGATGTTTGCGACCTTGCAGGCCATGGAATTGAAACGGTTGAATACCCTCGTGTAATAATGGCAGTACTCGATTCCATCGAACAGATCAATATTTTTCAGGAGTTCCGAAAGCAGGGAATATTTTCTGAGATGCGGATAATAGGGGTGTGGCGCAAGCACGAAAATCTCGGGATGATTTTTCCTGTATTCCTTCAGATCCTCGAAAGTCCTGACGGATTCAACATCTTTCTGGGGGTTCAGGATCACGACATGTTTCCCTTCTATTGTAGATTCGATTCCCGGGACAAGGAGGATTCCCTTGCCTGCCGCATAATCGGAAAGCTCGTGGGAGTGTGTGAATATGTCATGGTTGGTCAGGGCCAGCACGTCGAACTTTTTCTCGGCGGCGGCATCTATGAACTCTTTCGCCGAGTAAGAAATGAGATCCCTGTTGTCCTCATTTGAATGTATATGGAAATCGGCTTTAAGCATAAGATTTTATAATTAAAATCACCTGTTTTTTCACATTTCGCCTTTTGGCTTAAAATCCGGCATCGCCCTCAACATGAATTCATCAAATAACGGAACGGTGAAAGCCATGTCTCCGTGAGACGGGCTGTATATCATCCCCTTTTTGATAAGCGATGCGCGAATTGGTCCAAGAGCATTGATTTTTACGCCCAGAGATTCGGATATGTCGGCGGTGCGATATGGGTCGGCCCCCAATTGAGACATAGCCCGCAAGTAGTTCTTTTCCCGGGGAGTAAGGCGGTCAAAGCGGACGCGGAAGAAGTTTTCATCAAGCCTTCTGATGACAGTTTCAGTTGCCTTGTGAATGATTTGGGTGGTTATCGGTGAAGCTTCGGCATGATTCCATGACTGATAGCCCCATTCTTGGAGGAAGTAGGGATAGCCTTTTGTCAAACGGAAGATTTCTTCAAGAGCTGAGTTTTCAAACTCAACCCCAGCCGCTTTCACAGGATCCTGGAGAGCCTGGGAGGAACTTGATTCCGGCAGGGGGCCTATTTCCGGAAAACTAAAGAGTCTTTCGACATAAGATTTCACATCACCGGCCAGACCGGGAAGAATTGGCAGACCGGCGCCCATCAGAACCAAGGGAAGCTGAAGCTGCTGCATTTTGTGCATGGCCATTATAAGGGCACTAAGCTCAGTTTTGCTTAAATATTGAATTTCATCAATCAGGATGGCGACGGCAGTCTTGCGTTCTTGCGCCGCTTCAGCAAGAGCTGTGAAAAGATTGGGCAAATCGACTTCCATCTCTCCACTGTCTGCTGAACCACGTTCAGGCTCAATGTCGAGACCGAATTCAACATCTCCGACTGAAACCTTGATGGTTCCGATAAAGCTCTTAAGGACAGAAAGGCCTTTCCTGACCTTGTCTCCAGTTCCGGCGATACGATCCAGATCATAAAATAATCGCCGCAGATGAGGAACAAGAAGTACGGCCAGAGGTTTATCTTCAAGTGCTTCTACGAATACTGTCCGATATCCGGCAGATAAAGCGCTCTTGTTCATTTCATTAAGTAGAACAGTCTTTCCTACACCCCGAAGTCCCGTTAGGAGGATGCTCTTCTCTGAACGTTTTTGAAGCACACGACCTAAAAGAATCCGGGATTGCTCCAAGATTGCATCCCGACCAACAAGTTCTGGCGGCGGAGAACCTGCACCTGGGGAGAATGGGTTTTTAATAGGATCCATAAATAAGGCTCCAAGACATCAGTTATATTAATTTAAGGTATAGGAATTTCAAAGTTTATGAATATCCAATGGTAATTCAAATTCCAATTTCCAAATTCCAAAGCTCCAGATTTCAAATGAAGAAAAATTCCAAACTAATAAAAAAACAATATAAGAACATGCCT
>JBAYFV010000282.1:0-4776 GCA_041666985.1 Victivallales bacterium | reverse complement strand
CGATTTCATACCTGCGCAATAAGTTTACCATATGTTTGACAGGATAACGGGATTAAACAGGATAGTATTAGCCAATTGCAAAACTCAATTTTCAAAGGAGGGCGGGTTTTCTTACCCGCCAAATCTTAACTCAAAAGGCGGACTGGAAAGTCCGCCCTCCGTTAATTTGCATTGGCTCAAGGCAATTATGAAATTGCCTCAGTATAGGAAGTGGAATAGATATAAGCGCTCAACTAAAGAAAGGAATGTGGAATTATGAGATGTGTCAAGATGAGTGTCATGGCAGTCCTCGCGTTGCTGCCCTTGATAACCAAGGGGGAAACGCCAGTCGCAACCGATGGCGGCGCGCCGGAGGGATTAAAGGTCTATCAGGCTGACAGCATCCTGCGCAACGGGGATTTTAAGCAGAGGGCTCTCAACCGCAACGCGCCGGCGCATTGGAATCTTACCCTCGACCATTGGGCCGAACTGCCGGGAGAGATGAACCTTTATTCGTTGACGGACGGGACTCTTCGGGTACAGTCACCGGCACCGGGCGTTGTCCAGTTTCTTGATGTCACGCCGGTGACGGCCTTGGACTACATTTTGTCGTTTGAAGCCGAGGTGGAGGCGGGGATACTTGAGTGTTCGGTTAAGGGCTCTAAGAACTGGTTATCCGTGCAGATCAAGGAGGGGAAGGGGATTGAACGGCACAGTTTTCCCTTCAAGTTGGATTCGGGGGTGAGTACTGATGAGTGGAGAGTGGAATTCAGACCGCAGGGCAAAGACGTCGTGTTCAAGCTCCGCAATGTTGTACTCAAGCCCGCCTTGCCGGAATCAAAGGCGGATGCGAAAGCTCTCTATATTGACGACGCTGGAAGAAACACCCCGTTGCGCGGTATAGCGGTTACGGATAACAATTCGGTTTTCGAGCATTTTTATGATTTGAAGGCGGCCCAGTATTTGCGGAAATATCTGTATGTCAGCTTTGGGCGCGTGATCCCCATTTACACGGGAAGCAAAGAAGCCATTGAAAAAGAAAAAGGCATGGTCTGCTTCGGGAAGTCTTTAGTTGATGCAGCCGAGATGGCGAAAGTAACGGCAGGCGGCTACGCCCTGAATGCCAAAGGCGGCAACATCTATGTCGGCGGAAAAGACGACGGCGCGGTTCACGGGGCCTTTTCCCTCCTCTCCGGAATGGGGATGGAGTTTTTCGGCACCCTGAAGGATTTTACACTGGCGACTGGCGATGTCATCAAACTCGCGAAACCGACAATGATCTGCAACCCGTCGTTCGCGGTTCGCACTTCAATCTGGCCGATATTGTCTGCTGCCCCTCTGGGCGAAAGCTGTGCGGAACTAATGGCCAGCGGTCGCTACATCGGACAGTGGGTCACGACTGAACATACCAACGGCATCCTGGTGGATCCGTTCATTTATTTCAAGGACCATCCCGAATATTACGCGCTGAACAAAGACGGAAAACGCTCCTGGCAAGGGGGCCAGCTGGCTTCGCAGCACGGGCTTAAATCGTCCGAAAATATGACGCGCAATGATGCCGCGACTTTCCGATGCACGATGAACTTGTGCTGGTCAAACCCGGAAGTCCAAAAGATAGCAACGGAAACCGTGTTGAGCTGGTTCGAGCTTGTTCCGGAGACTAAGGCGATCACTGTGCTTCAGGGCGACGGCTCCGATCCGTCCGACTGGTGCCGATGCGAAAACTGCAGAAATTTCGGAGTCAGTTGCACAGACAGATATCTGCGTTTCGTGAACATCATCGCCAAAGCGGTTAAGGGGAAATACCCGGACAAGCTGATTCTGGCATGGGCGTACTGCGTGTCGTTTGACCCGCCCGTGAAAGTTCTCCCCGATTCCAATGTGAACACGTATCTTGCCGTCTGCGGTGTCGGATGGGGGCAAAACGGAAGCCCTACGGAAACCCGTATCCTCGCATCCTCATGCATGAGGGGTGTCAACGGGGTCGCCAAATGGATAAGTACCGGGGTTCCGGTCGGTTGTGCCCTGTATTTTCCGTCGTTTTACGAAGCGGTTGACAAGATGCGGTTCTTCGGTGCCGAAGGCGCCACGGCACTCTTCCATGTTTTTTCTGTCAGGGACGACTATTTGACAAACTACATCATGCGCAAGCTCGCGTGGGACTTGGCGATGGATGTGGGGCCTTCAGTAGACCGTTTCATGGACTTCTATTATGGGTCGGCGGCTTCGGACATGCGGCAGTATTTCAATCTGGTCGAAGAAAAGAAGCTGGCTTTTGCCAATGGCATAGGCCAAGGCAACCTGGGGTCGGACTATATCCCGTTCGTGGTTGACTACGAGACCCTGGTTCAAGGAGGGGAATATCTGGATCGGGCGGAGGCGCTGGTCAAACGGGACGATGGCAGACGGATGATCCGCCAACAAAAACTGCAGTTCTTAAACAGTTATCTAATGCGGAACAAGTCAGCCCTGTTGCAAGACGCGGAGCTGGAGCGTTTCGCAAAGTGCCTGTCGGAAGCACTGAAGCTGGCGAAAGAGCTCAACGACAAGGCACCGAAACATGGTATGACGTACCGGGAAATGGTTTCTGTCGCGACGAGCATTGATATCGGGGATGCCCAGCCTTGGCACAAGTCTGCGGCAGTCCAAAAAATAGTGGCTGATCCTCTGGAAATGGTTAAGGCAAACAAAAAAGAGGGCTACGATAAAACGGAAAAAGGCTTGAGTTTTGATCTGAAGGCATGCGCCGGAGGCGACGAGTTGTTAAATTATCAGAATGAGGGGATGCCAAAGACCAAACGTCCGTTCGCCAAAGTGTTGCGGCGAGCCAGCTCACCAAAATCAACAATTAGCGCTGCGTTTACATTAAGCGGCATGCCGGAACAGGGTGCATCCCTCGATCTGGTGGGCCTGGACGACGAGAAGACCGGACGTGCCGCGCTCAAGGTGCTGGTCAACGGTGAAAGCGTTTTCGAAGGCGAAAACACCTTTGGCGAGAATGATTGGACGCAGGTGAAGATCCAGATACCCGCGAAAGTCCTGAAAAAAGGTGTGAACACGCTGGAGATAAAGAACACGACCCCGGAGAAGATCGCCGCCGTAGCCGACATTTACGGTGCCAAAGATTACAGCTGGGGCTGGTTCATGATCGCAGAGGCTGACATTGTTTTCGCACCGGGAAACAATCCCGTAGTGGAGAAAGCCCCTCTGGTTTTGGATGCATGGAAAAAAGCAAGGATCGATGTCTTTGACGCAACGAAAAAGAAGCTCGCCGTTCGTGGCGATTGGGGAGGCGGATCGGACGTTTATGTCTGGGGCGAATCAAAAACCCTTTCCGACAAGTGGGAGGACTGGACTGTATCAGTCGTTCCAGAAGAGGATTGCAATTTGACAATACGGCTCGGCGGATCTCACCGCCCTAAGGAGAAGGGCAGCAAAATCCTTGTCCCGATCTGGGCGGAGTACGATGATCTGAAGATCGAAGGCGCTGCGCTGATAAACCCCGGTTTTGAAACACTGAATGACAAGGGGCTTCCTGCCGGCTGGGAATGCGTTCCCGCCAACGTGGTCACCGATGCGTCTGCGGCAGAGGGGAAAACATATGTAAAGGCGTGGTTCAGCCAACCGGTGGTACAAGTAGTGTCGGCCAAAGCCGGACAGGCGGTGACGATCACCGTGAAAGTACGGAGAACACGGAGTGAACCGGATAAGTGAAAGCAAGAGGGCTCGGAGATGCTGAGAGATGGGATTTTTAGTCTGTTGGTGTTCCATTTCTACGGTTCAAAAAACATGAAAGCTTTAATTTGACGTATAGGAATTTCTTAGGATTCGGGCGAATCAAATCGTTGAAATTTTAAAAGGACAGTAACTTTGAAAAGTAAAAATGAAACCATCAAAAAACTTATGGTTGCTCGGATTGCTGCTGTTGGCGGTTGCAATATCGGTGACTGGCGGAGAGGCAAACCTGATGCTGAAAGAAAGGATAAACACCGTGAATGACATCGGGAAAAATGTGGTTCAGTTTTTAGACGGGGTGTGGCGTATTCTGCCTGATCCTGACAATAAGGGCGGAAAAGAGCAATGGTCCAAGGAGATTCCCGTTGAGGCGCAACCCGCGCCCGTGCCGGGTATTATCCAGCAGACTTTCCCTGATTACCATGGTGTCGCCTGGTATTGGATAAAATTTCAAACTACGCTGAAGGAAAACCCCGACAAATCGTATGCCATCAAGTTTAACGAAGTTGACTATTATTGCGACATCTGGCTGAACGGCACCTTGCTCGGCAGTCATGAAGGCGCGGAGTTCGCTTTTGAAATGGACTGCGGGAAGGCATTGAAATTTGACGGGGAGAATTTGCTGGTGGTGCGGGTGATCAATCCTATTGATGAACCTATTGACGGTTTTGTCATGGAGGACATTGCCCACCGATTCAAGTGGAATCCAAAGCAGTACTGTCCCGGCGTGATGTATAATTATGGCGGCATCACACAGGGGGTTGAACTGCTTGCGAACAATCCGGTTCGTATCATGGACATCCATGCGCAAGCGGATATCGATAAAAGTTGCATCAAGGTTTCGGTAAAAATCCGGAACAACCGTAAAACCGCGGCAAAATGCCGGCTGACGGCGACGGTTATGCTCAGGAATTCCGATACACCGCTGACAAGCCAAGCCTTGTCCATGACCGCGCCCAGCGGTGAAAGCGATCAGCAATTGGTCATCCCCATTGCCCAGCCCCGCTGGTGGAGTCCGGAAGATCCGCAATTTTATTGCGTGACGGCTGACCTGGATGCCGG
>JBAYFV010000281.1:0-4786 GCA_041666985.1 Victivallales bacterium | reverse complement strand
TCATATAAAATTTAGCCAGTCCCTTCACCCGCATTCTTTTGCAAAGCATACAATAATTGGCATCAAATCTCTAGCAAGCCAAACTCGAATAATTCGTATGGCATTGTTCTTGAGTCGTCCATTTCCATTACCTTTTTATTTTTTTGAAATTCTCAGAAATCTCTAATTTAACGTTAAGGCGCCGTAAAGAAATAACTTTCGCGAAACAAGGCGGTAACGAGTTACCTCACGGAGCGTTGTCACGCTCGTAAATCAAAATCCACCCCATTCGACCTGTCCCGCCATAGCTTCTCAGCGACGGCGGATATTCTGAGTTGCGATCCTTGGCCGCCCAATTAGAGCCTGCTCGAAAAGGTAATCCCAAAATGAAATTTGTCTGAAAAGTAGCACAGACATTCTTGTCTGTGAGTTCAAATTTCATTTTCAATCGCAGACAGGAATGTCTGCGTTGCCCCCTTTTCGAGTACCGCCTAATTAACCGAAGCTGCAAATCTGTTTTCGATAGTCGCAGGAAAGAAGGCGGTATGGAGGTTCGTCTTCTGTTATTTCAGGAAATCTCAACTGTTCATGGTAATAGACATTGTCATGATGGTCGTCATTGACCGATGAAACCTCGCCGATCATGACATCGCCGGAATCCTTTTCGGCCCAGAACTGATGGAATACTCCCGGTTCCAGGGTAATGCTCTCTCCCGGGGTCAGGCAAATGCGTCCGCCTGCCGGCAGTGTAACTTTGACACCGTCCTGCTGCAGTGTCACCGCCGTGCCGGCGAGTTTTTTTCCGCCCTCCCGATTATAGAGTTCAAAGATCAGATTGCCGCCGCCGCGGTTGATGATATCCTCGGTTTTATTGATATGGCAATGCATTAAAGTCACCTGGCCGGCGCGGCTGATCATGATCTTCTCCGCATAGGACTTCGGATAAAGCCTATTGTTCAAGACACCATTTCTGACCGTAAACAGCAGCAGGCCTTTATTGTAGAAATCTCCGAGTCCGAAATCGGTGATATCCCAGCCCAGCCCGCACTGAATGATTTCGTCCACCGTATCGACCGGACGGTTCTGCCAGTCCTCGGGCGTCCATGAGGCAAACGGCGGTAATTTAAATTTGTGTCCGGCAAAAAATATTTCCGCATCCCTGATCAGCCGGTTGATCTGTGATCTTTGCATTTTAAAAACTACCTCCCAGAATTTGAATATTGCCGGTATTGAATGAGATCGAACGTTGCGTCCAGCCGACCGCAATCATGCTTTGCAGCTCCGCGAGCGGCCTTATTCCGGAAACGGCGTCATGGGCGGAAACACTGGAGGCTCCGGTTCCGACCGCCAGCAAGGAAGTTTGCCCAATGGCCGCCCCGGACATCACGCCAGCCAGAAACCCCGCGATTGTCGCGTCTCCTGCCCCTGTCGTCCCCGCCACTTCCACATGATAACATGGTGCGAGCAACTCCCGGTCCAGCCAGGCTGCGGGGTCGGCACCGGTTACGGCCAGGCGCTTCAGGCGGTGGAGGTCGCGGGTTGTTTTTACATATAATCCGTCCTTGCCCAGTTTGATGGCGACGACAGCAGCCCCAAGCCCCAGCAGCTGTTCCGCCATGGTCCGCAGCAGTTCCGCATGGCTGCCGCCCTGTTGCGGTTTCAGCATGAACATCAGCTCGTCCATGCTGGGCAGGAAAATATCAGTCGCCGGCAGAACATTGCGCAGGAACGCCATCCAATCCAATTCATAGGAAAACGTTCCCGGCGACGGCAGCGACATGTCCAGAGAAGTGATTATGTCATTGTCATTGGCATGTGTGAACAAGGTCCGCAGTTCCCGGCCGCGGGCATCGGCAAAACTCCTGCATAGGGGAGGATAACCAAAATGCAGCAGCATGGCGTCGTCAAGGAATCCGTTCCCGGCATCGGCCATTGTCAATGCGTCGTTGATGCCGCGATATGCCAGAAACATCCGGTCGCTCCCGGCCGGACTCAGGACAATGCAGTACCCTGTATGACCGCCGTTGCCATCAACCTTGAGGTGTTCCGCATATGCCGGAGAAAGCCGGAGAAAATAATCGCGGATAGAATGTCCGAAAACGTCGTTGCCGACGCGTCCCGCCAGTTTGACCGGCATTCCCAGCCGATGCAGCGCCACTCCGGTATTGCCGACCACTCCGCCGGGAAAAGCGGCGCACGGACCGATTTCCCTGAGCATCCCCGGCACGAAGTCCAATCCGCAGCCGCCGGACAAATCCGGAAACAAATCCAGGCACAGATAGCCTATGACCGCGATTTTTTTACTTCGGCTGATTTTCATTTTCCATCCCAAAGTCATTTTTAAACAGTTTAATGATTTCCTCAACTTTCTGTGTCAGCAGTGCGTGGGAGGGGCGGTAGAATTTACCCGGCACCGAAGGTGTAAGCGAAGCCCTGGCCGCGGCGATCCCTTCCAGCCATGTCTTATGGATATCGGTGCAGATGTTGATTTTAGCAATACCGATGGCAATGGCCCGGCGCAGGATGTCCGGGGGCGTTCCGGATCCGCCATGCAGCACCAGCGGGATGTCAACGACTTTGGCGATTTTCCGCAGTCTTTCCAGATCGATATGCGGTTCGCCGCGATAATCCCCGTGTACGGTGCCGATGGCTACGGCCAGGCAGTCAATGCCGGTTTCACGGACAAAAGTCACCGCCTCCAGCGGATCGGTAAGGACATTGCCGCCGCCGTTTTCGATACCGCCCTCGTTGCTGCCGCCGACATGCCCCAGCTCCGCTTCAATACAGATGTGATGCTTATGCGCGATTTCAGCGGCCGCCTTGGATAACGCCAGATTTCCGGCAAATGGCAGCGTCGACGCGTCCAGCATTACCGAAGTGAAGCCGGCATCGGCACATTCTTCAACCTGGGCAAGAGTAGCGCCGTGGTCGAGATGCAATGCCGCCGTAATTCCTGTCTTTTTCACATACAGTTCAACGATCTGGCGCAGGACATCCGGTCCGCCCATAATCTCATATTCCACCGGGCTGGCCTGGAAAATGACCGGCGCGCCGCATTCCGCGGCTCCAGCCGCGATCCCGTAGATATTGGCGCTGTTCCAGCATTCGAAAGCGGCGACGGCATATTTCCCCTTTTTCGCACGCACCAGCAATTCATCCATTCTTATCAACGGCATAGTCGAATCCTTTAATTAATAGTTTTAGAGTTAAAAGTTGATTTTTTGAAAGACTCTCCATCTTTTTATCTTCCGCTGCCTTTTTGAAAAAGCAGATAGTGCATTTCATGTCAAGCTACCTGTTTGTCTCATCTCCACGTCTATTTTGCAGCATGCCATATAATTCGGATTCAGCGGCCCCCTCTTTCCGGTGCTGCCGATATCATAGGCCAACAATAATTTTCCCGGCGCAAGCTCCAAAAGCGATGTGTAACTCGTGTCGAGATAACATGGATTTTGGTAAACACCCGGAGCCTTCGATTGATATGGAACTTCGATGGGTTCAGACCAAGTATCGCCACCATCATGGCTGAACATGATTTTATTCCCATGTTTCCAACCGGAAACTTTACGGTCGCCTAATCTCGTGCCAAAACTAAAAGCCAATGTTCCATCTGATAATTCAGTAAGGCACGGATCTACACCACGAGCGTCGAGAGGTTCCGGCGTTGACCATGTCTTTCCGTCATCCTTGCTCATGGCACGGTAAATGACACCTCCCAGACTGCCCGTGCGCATATGGCAAAGCAAACGACCGGTGTTTACGCCGTGATTGACACGAACCATCGTGGTCTCATTGAAACCTTCTTCGCCAACCGTTGGGTCAACGGCAATCGTACTCAAATATTTCCAGGAATGACCTTCATCGCGACTTATGATAAGAAAGCACCGGCATTTCTTACTGCTCGGCATATGATCAACAGGCGTGTCATCACCACGAAACCGACCGTACGCCGTCGCCAGGAGGTCGCCACTTGGCAATTGAACTATGGAACGCCATAAACAGGGACCGCCAACATTTTGCCCCCCGTTGTCATCACAGTTAGGAACCGCTTCCGGTACAGAAATTGGTGCACCGATCGGACCTTCAATATTCCTGAAACCATTTTGAGCGATCCAAAGCCTGGCCATAAAATGTCCCGCCTTGTCAGTTGGAAGCGTGTACATCTCATAGAGAAGATACCGTCCGTCAGGCAACTCAATTCCGGACACGACCACATCTTGTCCATGTCCGGTCTCTCCGACATATTGCACTTCCTGCCATGAGTTTCCCTGATCGTGCGAGACAAGCCACCGCGCCATCCCCGGATAGCGATACTTTTCTCCATAAATGAGTTTGCCATCGTTCTGATAATGCCAGCATACACCGCACGCCAGCAGGTCGCCCGAAGCAGCGCGAAACATGCAGGGTTGCATGGCGCTGGCTGCGACAATGGTTTCTGCACTGAATTTCAACATTGGAACTCCTCTTTTAAAAACGTTCATAAATGTCCTCCGCTATTTATTTGTCTCGCACTTCAAAATCAGTCCGCTTTGGCATCCCCCGATTCCGATAGAGAGATGTTTTTGGGGGCGTAGGTGCATCGAAATTCCATCGCTCCGACACATGGCTGGCGGCTCCATCTCTTCTGCTTCCGCATGAAGCTGGACCGAGTTCAACGCGAGAGAGGCTGCCAATATCAAAAACATTTTTTATCAGGATTTCCCACTACAATATTTCGACCCTTTTCCGTCAGACGATACTTCTGAAGCCGACTGTTTGGCCTGTCGGAAATAGTGCGTTCGATTAGGGCATCTGCCAAAGCACTTCT
>JBAYFV010000280.1:0-4796 GCA_041666985.1 Victivallales bacterium | reverse complement strand
GGAAGCTGGGCGGTAAAGTCATTCAGGGACTTTCTCAGGAGCATCCTCCCGGGAAGAATGGCGCCTCCGAGAAATTCCCGTTTACCGTTTACGACATCAATGGTGATCGCCGTTCCGCAGTCAATCACAATTGCAGGGAGTTTTGCGGATTTCGCAATTGCTGCGATGTTCGCAATCCTGTCCGCACCTAGGGTAGAGGAGTCAACTTTCCTGAGACTTACAGGAAGTTTTCCGGAAGCTCCGACCCAGAAAACAGTTTTCCCGGACAGTGTCTTTTTAGCGGCGGGGACGACTGTTGACACGGCAACCGGCATGCCGGACAAGATTTCCGGGATGCCTTTGGGCTTTTTAAGGAAAGCGGAGGTCGGCACATATCTGATATTGCGAACCTCGCCCCCGGAATAAATTCCGTACTGCGTATTCGTGTTGCCGATATTTATTATCAAAAGTTTCATGGTTTTCAGGGGAACCTTAAATTAACCACAGAGACACAAAGACACAGGGAATTAAAGTACTAATAAAATCTAATTGTCCCTGTATTTCAATGTCAGCGCCATATCAACGGAAACCAGGATGGCGTTCATCACATAGAGAATGATGACATAATCAAGACAGTTAAGGGTTTTGTGAATTACTCCGGAGACGTAGCCTGTAAGGACTATGCACAGGAACCACATGCTTTTGCCCCTTGCGGCTTTTGTCTTCCATGTTCTCCATATCGAAAAGGGCCAGGCGACTCCAAAACATACGAGCATTACGGCTTCAAATATTGTACTTTGATCTATTGTCACTTTTGATTCTCTTTGTTTTCGGACTTTTGTTCCCCGGGTTTTTCCTGAACGGGCGTTTCGGCTTTTTCACTGATTTTTTTCACCGCCGCTTCCTGTTCGTAATTCATTTTCTGGATATCCCTGGTGATTTTGTCCTTGTCATTGCGGGATCTTTCAAGATCCTTGAGCATATTCAGTTTTTCCTCGGCGAACTTGTTTCTGAGCTCGAGGATTTCGGCGGTTTTTGCCGAATCGGAATCCCTTTTCGCCTTCGAGAGCATCTCCTCAAATTCCCTTGCCTGTTTGTCGAGTCCGGATTCAAGCGCTGAAATCTGTTTTTCCTTTGTTGTCAGATCAAGGACATTCGATTTAATCTGTTCCCTGGCTGATTTCAGCTCCATAAGATGGGAAATGCCGTCGGCCTGAAGCTTTTTATTTTCGAGGTAGGATGCCTCAATCTTCTGGTAGGCGAACACTCCGGCTATTATGATCGCAACAATGAGGACAAGCACCAGTGCAAACCAGCGCCTGGCCCTGGCCTCATTTTCAGCGTTGAGTTTTTCCACCTCCTCGATTCTCCGGTTCATTTCCATGAGTGTCTTCTTGATCGTCTCACCCATTTCAGTGACCGATTTCCTGAGGACAATGCCCGTGGAATCCGGTTCTCCGGAGGGGTTTTCCCCCTCTTCCATCCGCATCTGGTCGGAAACTACGCCATGGACAGGATGCCTCTTTGCAAGTTCCTCCTCGATGTCGAAAGATGACAGGTCCTTGTTTCTCAGCTCGGAAATCTCCTTGAGGACATTCACCGAAGCTTCGGTGTAGACCTTTCGCTTGCCCTGAGTTCTGTATTCGATATAGGAGGAGTACCTGACAAGCCAGTCGGTGATTGTGGTTCTCGGCACATTCAGAACTTCCGCGAGCTCTATCACCGTATATTTTTTCATGTCGCTCATTTTTTCTTTTCCCTTTTCAAAATTCCCCTGATCTTTCCAATGTCTTCCTTGATCTGCCCCTTCAGTGTTTCAACTGATGAGAAACAGCGTTCCGGCCTTAAATATTCGACAAACTCTATCTCAAGATTCCTGTCATATATCGATCCGTCGAAACCGTCCATGATATGAGCTTCAATGAGAAGCCTCTCCGGATCCCTGTGCTTGAAAGTGGGAGCCGTGCCAATTGAAATGGCCGACGGATATCTGACCCCGTTGAAAACTGCATAGCCGGCATACACGCCCTTCGGCGGAATTACGCCGTGGGATACGGAAAGATTGGCGGTCGGGCAGTCCAGGACTTTTGCCCCTATGCTTTCCCCATGCCCGACTTTTCCAACCAGGCTGTAAGGCCTTCCAAGCATCTGCATTGCAGTTTCCAGGAGACCTCCGGTGACAGCCCTCCTTATGGCGGTGCTGCTGACCAGATGACCCTTGAGGGAAAGCTCCTCAACGGCTGAAAACCTTATATTCTCCTTTTTGGAGAAACTGTCGAGCGTATTGATATTTCCCTTTCCCCCGGCTCCAAAGCGCCATTTTCTGCCTACGCAAATTCCGCAGAGTTTCACATCCGGGGAATAGAGGCAGTCGCCGAGGAAGGTCTCGGCATCCGCTTCGGCGAACTCCTTTGTGAAAGGAAATGTTATCACGGTTTTTATCCCGAACGAGTTTATGAGTTCGATTTTCTTTTCCTGCGAAACAAGAAGGAGGAGAGGCTCGTCCGGATACAAGACCTGCCTGGGATGAGGATAAAATGTCAGGACTGCCGGAATCGAACCTGTTTCCCTGGCTATTCTGACGAGTTCCCCGAGAAGAAGCCGATGTCCGGTGTGGACACCGTCAAAAACCCCGATTGCGACAGAAACCCTCCCTATCCCGTGCTGTGCAAGGGATTCAAGAGAAGAAACATTTATGCAGTTTTTGAGAGGATCACTGACAGGAATTTTGGTTTTCATATGTCTCAACTATAATCAGGCGGTATTGGAAATCAAGTCAAATATTAAAGCAGGAATTTATTTGAAAGAAAAACACCGCGCTTACGGATCAGGAATCCCCTGTCTATCGTACGGAATTGCGGACAGTCAGTGAAACTTGAGCTTTGACGTGAATCGTGTCTGATTTATTATCCGGATTTTCGATTCTATCGAGCAACATTTCGGCGGCTCTCTGCCCCATGTGGGCGCTTGGCTGACGAATACTGTCGAGGCGGGGGGAAACATGCTCGCATAATTCACTATCATCAAAACCCACTATCGCTACATCCTCGGGGACTCGCCTTCCGGCCTGAATTAAAATATTCATCGTCCTGATCGCCGTGCCATCATTGATGCCAAAAACACCGTCAACATCTTTCAGTTTATTGGACAATTCGGCTACTGCCTCTTTTTCGTCAAGCACCAAACTACGCAGTGATATAATCTTATCAGCACTGACCACCACCCCTGCCTCTTTCATGGTTTCACAAAACCCCCGGATACGATCTCCAACCGAGCTGGTGCCGCTAAAGGGATCAGAGATAATCGCCACCTTTTTACGATCTGCCGAAAGCAACCGTTCGGCTACCAGCACTCCACCCTGGTAATTATCGGCACTCACACAATCCAAATAGCCTGCAGCCCTTCCGCTGTTATTGAAACATAAAACAGCAACATTCAATTGCCGCAGCTGTCGCCATATTGGCGAATCTTCGTTGGCGCAGGAGTCAACAATAATTCCTGCCATCCCCTGTGAGACCAATTTATTTACCAGCGCCATCTCCTCCTTGTTGCGAACTTCGCCGGAAGTATTGGGTGTGGGTTCGACACTGACGGGGAAATAGCCGTGATCAAGGATAACTTTCCGCATACTGGAAAACGCATCGGACATGAAATTGCCCGAACGGGGCGCGGCATAGGGCATCAATATCCCGATCAACCTGTTGTTTAACCGTAATTGCCCGGTCACATAAGTACCTGAACCAACTCGGCTGGTTAGCAGCCCTTCACTCGTCAGCATCGCCATTGCCCGCTGGATAGTGGGGATGCTCGCCCCGAACTCCATGGCCAATGCCCGGAATGACGGCAAGCGGCCTCCCGCCTTAATGCGGTTTTTATCTATACTGTCAAGTATTTTCAGCCTGACTTCTTCACAGGTGACTGTTTTTTTATTCATAGATATTTTCAACTTTCAGCGGACATCGCCAAATCGCAGATTATCTGGTTTTTCCCCGGCTACGCTCCCACCGTATAATTGCTGTCCACTGTACATGACGCCACTTGGCCAACTTATTAAATCTTCCCTGGTCATCGTTTTGGCGGAACCGTCCAGCATCCAGGCATTTGCCATGTTGCCATGTCGCATGTGGATAGTACGGGCGAGGTTAGCGGGCGTTTGATTGAGATCAACGCATGCAAATTGATCGCCAATGTTCGCGGCACTGCTACTATTTACAATAACAGAGTCAATTAATGCGTAATTCGCACTTGGACTCTTGGGCCAAACCTGCAAGGTGCCTCCGATCAACCGAATCCGCCACCAATCATCAGGTCTCCGGCACGTAGAGGTTATGACTCCGCCATAAGCCCTGCTCACAGTATACGTATTAACCTTCATGGAATCGGTCGGGCAACGGAAAACGCTCGAGTAGATGCTTCCGTTTTGAATATAACCTAATCCTGGACAAGTCTTCTGTACGTTGCGCCATTCGCCAAGATACGAATCCCAAGAGTTAATTACCAGAGCACCTCCGAACATGAAGGTTTCATCCGGTCTATTGAGTGGCATGTATCCATTGTAATCATTGCCGTAAAACAGCCACGCATTGCCGCTCTGTTTGAGATTATTTATGCAATTGATGGACTTGACCCTGTCACGGACTCGCTTCAGGGCCGGAAGCAGGATCGAAGCCAAAATAGAGATAATGGCTATCACTACAAGCAATTCAATCAATGTGAATTTATATCGCCTCATACATGCCCCCTGATGTTTTAATGCACTTTAGTTGCATGACTATGCCACAGTATAGTACAATTTAACGGCAATGTCAAGTGCAATT
>JBAYFV010000279.1:0-4831 GCA_041666985.1 Victivallales bacterium | reverse complement strand
GATGGCGGAATAATCCTGAAGCTTCTTTCCCAGGCTCGAAGGTGTGATTTTACAGGCTTTGCGGGCGTCCGGAAGGACTTCGTCATGAAACACACTCCTTATCCTGTCAGTCCACCTCTTGCCAAGATGGTTCGCCAGACTCCCGAGAATTATGATGTCAGGATAAAGCATGTCGGCTATAAGCGAACAGACCCTTCCTACGGCCTGTGCATTTATATCTACAACTTCCAGGGCTTCCCTGTTTCCCGCTTCGGCAAGCCTCCCAATCTCCTCGGATGCCGGAGCCTCCGTCCAGACTGAAGGAAATTTCCAGGCGGCAAGCCTGCCAAGCGAGGAACCGGCGCAGTATGATTCGAAGCTCCCGGCCTTTCCAAAAGCCATCGGACCCTCCTCCGCATATCTGGCATGCCCGATTTCACAGTTGTGACCGTGCGCGCCGTAGTAGATTTTGCCGTCAATGACAATCCCTATCCCGAATCCGGTTCCGCATGTGAGATAGGCGACACTGTGCATATCCCTGGCGGCGCCCCAGTAATATTCGGCAAGCGCACAGGCTCCTGCGTCATGAGCCACATGAACCGGCAGTGAAAGTTCTTCCTCAAGGATCTTTTTCAGGGGAATATTGTCCCAGCCCGGAAGGTTCGGAGGCGACTGTATAATGCCGTTCTCCGCGTCAAGAGGTCCGCCAATCGAAACTCCGACAGATGATATCCCGGGATGTTTTGAGATCATCTTCCTCGCGTTTTCAATTATGCAGGCCTGCATCCGGACCTGTCCCGATTTGGCGTTCGACGGCCATTCGAGCCTTTCGGAAAGTTTGCCCGTGGAAGTTCCTGCTACCGCCGCAGATTTTGTTCCCCCAATGTCCAGCCCGAGATAAGTCTTAATTTTTGCCATGTTATGATTCTCCGAGATAATAGATCTTGTCGAGCGCCGAACACCAGTTCCGGAAGGTTTCGAAATCAAACGGGGGACTGCCGGTTATGAAATGATTGAAATAATGCCGACCCTGAATTGTCCATTCCATAATCAGCAATGCCTGCGTTCCCGGTGACGGCATCTCGCTTATCAGGGATGTCGTATTCGGATTCACAAGGAAATCCCCGGTCAGCAGTTCCTCAGTCCGCTCTTCGGCGTCGGAACGGAGGATGCGATACTGTCCGCAACACTGCTCCAGCGTATCGTTTGCCGCAAAGACACTCATCCGTCCCGTTGCGGAATTTGACATGTCGCCGGGTTCGGATTCCTGAATCATGAGGCAAAACGGCTGCTGTGACTGCCGAATCCAGTAGTATGGCATTTTTTTGCGGAAGAGGCTGTCTACCAGTGACGCATTGAACATCATCGGCCACATGTCAAGCAGCGACCATAAGATCATGCCCGTCCGGCGCCATTTGCCGATTCGAAAATGTTCGACCGCGCATTTGCAGTAATCGCCGCCGAAAATATTGACGGCCAGCGCCAGTTCCTGCCACGGCTCGACCGCAAAATCCCTGCCGAAATAATCACGGAGCGACTCTCTGGTCTTATTTTTCCATCCCACGAAATAACCGTCCAGCTGGTGGCTCTCGCAGCCGTCGCTGAATCTACCCGTTTCCACACCGTCATTTCCGTCCCACAGCCGCTTTGCCCTTGCGATTTCACGCCCCACGATTTCAGGCGACTCGGACACCAGATTGGCACCGGTCTCGCTCACGAAATGTGCGCAGCACTTGGTTAAAAATATCTGTTTCCCCAGATAAAGATGCTGTTCCGGCGCCATCTGCAGCATACAGTCCGGCTCCGTCCATCGCCGCCGGGCAATGTCGTCGCTGACGTAGGGCGAGCTTTCGAGATAATCACGGTACGGATCGTGAAGGCGCACCGCCCGCTTGAGGACCTTCCTGCTGATGTCGTTTTCAGACGGAAGCAGCTTGGGCGGAACCAGCATGCCCCAGAAAAATGCCATGTCCGTTTCGTTGTCGCCGCACCAGAGCGCCAGCGAGGGATGATTGCGGAGCCGTTTGACAATCACGGCGGCTTCGTCGGACACCGCCTTCTGATGAAAATCATCCTGCGGCGGAAACTCGCAGGCGAACATGAAATCCTGCCAGACAAGAAGCCCGTGCTCATCGCAGTAATCGAAAAAATCATGATCTTCGTAAACGCCGCCACCCCAGACGCGTACCATGTTGCAGTGGAGGTCAATGCACAGGTCAAGCGTCCGGCGTATCTTCGACGGCGCCTGCGAGTGAAGCGGATCAACCGGTTTCCAGTTTGTTCCCCTGATATATATATTTTCGCCGTTGCACTTGAACACGAACTCGCCTTTGCCGTGTTCATCCGTCGTCTCGGTGCGGATTAACTCGATCTCGCGAATGCCGAATTTGGATTTCCATTCCGCCGCCACCTGATCACCCTTGTAGAGCAGCAGTTGAAGATCGTAGAGATGCGGCTGGCCATATCCCAGCGGCCACCAGAGATGCGGATTTCGCAGGGTAAGATCGCGGCGCAGGCTGCCCGAGGTGAATTCCACCTCAAAATCCTGTTCATGTTCCACCCGTCCCTTGAACGAGAAGATGACTTTTCCCCTATAGGATGCGAGATCAATATCCGGAGTTGCAATGTTCCAGTCGATTCCGACCGATGCGGAATTCTTGAAAACCTTGTTTGCATAGGCATACACTTCTGTAAACCTGACGGGAGGATGCACCACCAGGGAGACAGGCCTCCACAGTCCCGCGCTTAACAGCCGCGGCGCATTGTCCCAGCCCCACATATGGCGCGCCTTTCGCAGATAGGCCTCTCCGTGACGGTGTTCCCGTGAGGAGTGCATGGCCGTTGGAACAACGCTCCGCGCAGACAGTTCCGGACTGGATATCCGCACCCGCAACCTGTTTCCGTCCGGTTTCAGCTTATGGGTCACGTCAATGACATGCGGGATGAACATGTTGTCGCAGTGAAGTATTTTTTCGTCGTCCAGAAAGATGTCGGCGATCGTGTCAATTCCTTCGAACACCAGATCGGTTCTCCCTCCGGCTTCCACCTGCGGAGTGTTTAGCGCGGTTTCATACACCCAGTCAAGCATTTCGAATGAATGCATTGCCCGCACATTGTCCGGAGGACAGGGATCGGAGATCAGTCCCTCGCGTTGCAGATCCAGTTCCACATTTCCGGGTACCGTGGCGGGTATACGGTAGTATTCCCCATTGACCGGATGGGCAAAGGATAATGTCCAGTTATTATTCAGGGAAATCCTTGTTTCTTTCATTGAATTTGCTTCGTAAACCCGACTTTTTTCTGTCATTTTACTCCATCTCAAAGTTAAAATACGTACTTTCTTTTATTAGAGCCGATTGCAAAAATATAAATTTTGCCCGACTTTCCTTCTAGGCACTGAGAATATTTCGACCCTTTTCCGTCAGACGATACTTCTGAAGCCGACTGTTTGGCCTGTCGGAAATAGTGCGTTCGATTAGGGCATCTGCCAAAGCACTTCTAATTCTCCTCTTCATGCTTCCAGAAATTGTCTTCCGTTTCAGTGCCAAAGATATCTCCACCATGGACAGGACATTCCCATCCAAAACCGACAACAGTGATTGCAAGGCTGACTCGGCCCCTGACTCGGCCCCTGACTCGGCCCTGATGGCTTCCGGTTCATTGAAGGAAGGTCGGGGAAAACTGGCAATAAAGATTTTAGCAACTTCCTTGAATTGGACTTTAGGTTCTTCCTTTAGGATGAACGGCATACCGCGCCCCCAAGATTCAACCATCTGAATGCGACGCAACAAGTCGGCAATGAGAGGATTGCGGCGTTTCGAGATATTTCCTTTGCGGACTTCCTTCATGGTCAGCCCGTCAAACAGTTCACCGGGATTTCGGATTTCAACGCGGTTCTTGAAGATGGCGACCTGCACATGATCAGGGTCGCGGTAGTCCCGATGGCAAAAGGCGTTGATAATAACCTCTCGCATGGCCTCCGGTGAAATCTCCGGTATATCCTCACGGTACAATCCTTTTACACGCATTCCGATGTGGATATTTTTCAGGATGTATTTCTGTGCCTCTTCAATAAGCTCCAGAATATCACCCTCGTAATCGTGTCGGTCAATGATGTTTGCACTGCTGGTTCCAGCAAATACGGCGCAACGAAGCTGGATAGAAGGAGTTTTTGCAAAGAACAGGATTGCGGCATTGTTCAACTTACCATCCCTGAACAGCCCCAGTTTTTTCAGGGCATTTGCGCCAGTGTCCCATTCCAGCCCAGAGCGTTCAACAAAATGTTTGAGCTTATTTTCATTTATTTCTGTCGGATCGGCATTGCAGAGTTCACCATCCCAGTGCATAAATTTCCGGTTTTTGGCAAGGATAAGGTTTTCGAGTTCCCTAGAGCTGAGCTGCCGGTCTTCATCGGCAACGCGCATATAGCATCTGCCATATGCGAAATACGGCGCATCCTTTCCTCGAAAGAAAACTTCAATGCATGTTTTCCCGTCAAGAGATTCATGGGATATGCGAGGATATATTCTGGGTTCGATGTGCGCCGCAATGGACTGTGACAAATCACGCAAGGTCTTTTCGTTTACTTCTACGCCAACTGCCTTACCGCAGTTTCGGATTCCAAACCACAGCCGTCCCTCACCGTGCTTGTTTAAAATGGCTGCAATGGAGACAATACCTTCCTTGAGTTCTGCAAGGCCTTTTTTGAATTCTATTGTTTCGCTCTCATTCATATAAAATTTAGCCAGTCCCTTCACCCGCATTCTTTTGCAAAGCATACAATAATTGGCATCAAATCTCTAGCAAGCCAAACTCGAATAATTCGTATGGCATTGTTCTTGAGTCGTCCATT
>JBAYFV010000278.1:0-4837 GCA_041666985.1 Victivallales bacterium | reverse complement strand
CTGAAAAAACTCTATGAAGAACTGACCCGGATCCAGTACGGGGAAGTTCCGGACAGGCACGGCTGGCTGATGGAAGCGGAAGTTGCCAGAAGTTAAGAAGTAAGCGGGCGTTAAACTTGAAACCAAAAAAGGGATAAAAAATGCTTAAACTGTTGTTTGTAGCTGCAATTGTTTTTATTGTCATGGCGTTAGTATGCTGGGTATTCATGGCTCTCGCAGACAAAGCAAAAAAAAGAAGCGACGATTCGCAGAAGCTCTTGGCAGATATTCTGGAAGAACTGAAGAAGATCAATGCTAACAACGAGGCAAAGTAAATTCCGGGAGAAAAAGAAGACAAGGGAAAAGTATTCGTATGGAAATGAAAATTAAACAGGGAGTTCAAATGGAAAAGAGGCATTGGTTATTGATCTTTGTAGGTATTGGTTTATTGCTGTGTCTGTCTTTAGGACCACAGCTTATCGAAACAGTTCCAGCAGGGTCGTACCAGATTTGCCAGAACATCATAAGTGGAAATCTGGTAGCACAAATGAAGCCCGGTCCATATCCGCAGATGTTTGGACATGTATATACATATCCAGTAGCTGATACTTTTTACTTTACAAAAGATGCTGAAGGAGGAAAGGGTGATTTTTCAATCCACGTTCAGTTCATGGACGGTTCTACTTGCGACATAAGCGGCACTTGCCGGGTAGAATATCCCAAGACAGAGAAGGATGCAATAGCACTTCTTGCAGAACATGGGTTTAAAAATGCCAATGACGTTGAAGAAAGACTTATCTTGCCAGTAGTTAGGCGTTCATTGATGATGAGTGCAAACTTCATTACTGCTAAAGAATCGTACTCTGACAAGAGGGCGGAATTTATATCAGAGGCGTGGGATCAGATTGAAAACGGCGTATATGTGACAAGGGAAAAGGAAGTTAAAGAAACTGACTTGATTACAGGTCTTCCAGTTACACGAATCAGAAAGACAAAAATGATTGATACTGTAACCGGTAAAATTACTAGAGAAAAGAACCCTCTTGAGGGTCTTGGACTCAAACTTGCTAACTTTGAAATCAAGCAATTCGTATATTCTGAAGCTGTTACAAACCAGATTAAGGCACAACAGGAAGCTTTGATGGGAGTTCAGACTGCAAAAGCCAACGCCCAGAAGTCAGAGCAAGAAGCGATTTCCGCTGAGGCTATGGGCAAGGCTAATGTCATGAAATCCAAGTATGAGAAAGAGCAGGAAAAGGTCAAGGCAGTTGTTGAGGCAGAACAGCAGAAAGAGGTTGCTGAGACTTTAGCCGCCAAAGAGAAGGCGGTAGCTCTTATCGAAGCTGACAAGAAGCTGGAAGTCTCTGACAAGGATAGGCAGACTGCTGAAATAAAGCTAAAGATTGCCGAGCTTGAGAAGAAAGCCAAGATGGAACAGGCTGAAGGTGAATCCACCTACAAACAAAAAGTGTTCTTGGCTGACGGCGGGCTGCTCCCTAAACTTGAAACACTGACAGCTATAAACAAAACTTGGGCTGAAGCTTATGCTTTGAGAAAAGTACCCACCGTTGAGATGGGGGGGAGTGGTTCTGGAACTGATACTAACGCTCTGGCATTTATGCAGGTGCTTGCGGTCAAGGCCATGAAGGACTTAGCTCTTGATATGGAAATCCAGAGCGGTTCTGCTACGCCTGTTGCGCCTAAAGCAATGAAGTAACGGCGGACGCTATTGCATCATGCATTCCCTGACCCTGTCAGAGATTTTCGGATCTGTTTCAACGGCTTTCCGCGCGTATTTCACAGCGGATGCGTAATCGCCGTACCAGTCGCAGAAAACCCCTATGCGCAGCAGGTCTTCGGCAACTTCCAATCTCTGCTGGTCCTTTGAAACGGACGCACCGCCGCTCGCCTTCAATCTGATATTTGCAAAATGTTCAAGCATCTTTGCGATCTGATCCGCCGGAACGGAATCCCAGCCGAAGCGTTCATGCTTGCCTGATTTCCCCCGGATTGAAATGAACTTCAGATTGACCATCATGCCTCCGGAAACTGTCCTGCCATTCTTCATTTTCAAGGGTTTGTCATAGGGATTTCTCTCCATGAGCATGACAATATAATTTTTAACGCCGCTCACCTGTTTAAATCTTTCATCCTCGGAAATTCTTTTGTCCTCGGGAATGATACCCTGGTAGGCGGTGAATGCATCCTGGCTGAAATTATAATCCGCCGGACGGGGTCTTCCGGATGCAAACTCGCGATGGGCTTTAAGCCAGTCCGCATTGAGATCGCCCAGATTAAGTTTCTTCAATTCTTCCGCAACACCAGTTTCATCCTCAGCTGCCTTGATCGGGCCGGCGGGAACAGTGGCATCAGTCTCAACAATCTCAGATGCAACCGCCGGCTTGTCGTCGGCTTTCACGGGTTCACGGATCAAGGGGGTGGCGGCGGTCACCGGAGCATTTGATCCGGCCTGAGGTTTGTCATTTGACTTCACAGCCTCCCTCTTCAGAGAAGGTTTCGGCACCGGCCTAACTTCGGGTTTTGCCTCTTTAATCTCCGTCTTGTAATCGGCAATGGACTGTTCAAGCTTTGAAGGGTTCCCCTTTCCGAATTCCGTCCATTCTTTCCATACCGGAACCCTTTTACTCCATGCGGCCCCCCAGAACTCCCCCGGAGGGAGTTTGGAAACAAGACTCAGGTACTTGTTCGAATGATTCATAATCTGAACCCCTGAATCTTTTTCATAGACACTTCTGATGTAAACGGCATGGGCCGCCAGAACTGCGAAATATTTGTTGCCTTCAAGTTCAACCCTCTCATCCAGCTCCCTGGTGGATTTTGAACTGCCGCCCAGATATCTGAGGATTTCGAGACAGGAATCATCTTCCGGAACATTGGCCGCAACAAGTTTCTCATAAATTCCGGCGCATGACGTTTTCGCATCAGGATCATTTGAGAGATATTTCGAGAAGGCCATCTGGATCGCGGCCTGTTTCCTTGCGGCGATTTTGGCGGTACCGTCATCAAGGATTTTCTCAGCCGTTTTCCCCGCCTGACCACAGTCGCCAATCCTGAACATGCCGGTGGCTTCGGCAACCAGATCCGGCGGCAGCTTTCCGCCCTTATAGAGAAATTTGTCAAACATTCCATAATGCCAGAGCAAAAATGCCGCAAGGATGAACACGGCTGAAAAAACAATATGGGTGAGAATAGTCTTAATAATATTCCCGCGGGGCGCGCTGCGGGTGTAATCGGATCTGTTTCCGGCGGAAAACTTCCGCATGCCCCCGGAAATCTCGGCGCTTTTCTTAGACGTTTTCCCCTTCTTATCCGCCAGGCCTCTCCTTTTTTCATCCTCTTTCATGTACGCGTTCAGGGCATTGACAATGTCCCTGTATGTGGGTCTCGCCTCGGGATTCCGACACAGCATTTTCATAACGAGATCGGAAACGGCCTGCGAAATGTCCGGACGATGCGTCTTGGGAGGCGGCGGATCCATTTCCGTCCTTATCCGGACAAGCCTTTCGAGATCATCCATTTCAAAAGGGGTGTGTCCCGTCAGGAGCTGATAAAATGAAGCTCCCAGGCTGTAGACATCACCTGTGTGATCCTCCTTGCCGTAAAGCACTTTTTCAGGGCTTACAAAGTAGGGGCTGGCCCAGGTCTTGGTTATCTTGGCTATTGATTCCGAACGGGAGTCGCGGAGCGCCTGCGAAATGCCGAAGTCCCCGATTTTCACATTTCCGTCCTTGTCCATCATGATGTTGGCGGGTTTTATGTCATGATGGATGATTCCGTGCCTTCTGGCGTTGTCAAGCCCTTCGGCTATGTCCCTTATCCATTTGACAACATCATTTACAGGCAGGGGCTCCTTGTTCTCCTCGAGTTTCTTGTCGAGCGAACCCCCGTCCATGTACTGCATGACAATGTACGGCTGTTTTTCGAACTCTCCACAGGTATAGATCGGAAGAACGGCATAATGGTTGATGGTTGCGGCGGTTCTCGCCTCGTGGAGGAAGAGATGGCATCTTTCATTCTGGCTTGCGACATCGGGGTTGAGGACTTTGATGGCGACTTCCCTGTCAAGGGTAAGGTCAAGAGCCCTGTATACGAAAGCCATGCCTCCGACTCCGCCCGGCTCTTCAAGAAGATAATTGTCAAACCATTTCGGCACTATTATTTCGACATTGCAGGAGGGACATTTCACTTTCTCGAACGACACCATGTCGGTGAGATCGAGTTTCTGCGCACAGTGATAGCATGTTATTTTAAGGGGGCGTTTTTCGGGGGCGGCTGCCTCGTTTTCAGAAACGGTAAAGCTTTTAAGGGAAATAGTTTCGGAGGAAATTGGCGCTTCAGCGGTGGCGGAAACGGTTTCCTCAGGTTCACGCGGGGCGGGTTTTGGAATCCTGTTCGTTTTTATTTTTCTCTGCTCGGTGGAACCGGCAACCCCGGGTTCAACGACGGAAGACTTCTGCGTTGGCATGCATTTACCGCTGATTTCCCGGACATTGTCCTTGAGTTCTTCAGGCATTTGTCACACTTTCATTAAAATTAAAAATAATAATTTTGTTAATTTAGCACTTAATGTTATTTTTTTAATCACAAAATCCAAATTGTCTCCGAAGGCATGTCCTGTGAAACGACCTCCAACCGTATGTCCTGACGCCTGATATCTGCAAGCTTCTTATTGCCAAGCTCCTGCACCAGGGAATGTTCATTGCAATCGCTGCTCAAATGGACGAGGAAAATAAATTTGGTTTTTTCCGTGACAAGGGAATCAAGAGCATTCATCGCATCGTCGTTGCTCAAATGTCCGCGTTTCCCGAGCACACGCATTTTCAGCCTGAGGCTTCTT
>JBAYFV010000277.1:0-4857 GCA_041666985.1 Victivallales bacterium | reverse complement strand
TCCAACTGGTATTCCAGGAGTGCCAAAGACTCCACGAAAAAATACGGGGACACGGCAACGGAAAGAATTCTCGGGCATCTCCGGAAAATATTGAAATAAAAATATAAACCAAATCAGGATTTGACACCCAATGACAACGGAAAAAAGCTATGAGTTCAGAACGCGGATGGATACGGTGCACAAGAGCGGAGGCAGGGATCATGGCCTTTTGCCGGCGAAAAACGAGTCCTGCCTGAAGGACGGCTGGAGCATTGGCGTTGTCGAGGGCTGTTCGGAGGTGATATTGCATGCGGCGAAAGACCTGCAGGACTATCTGTTCGTCAGCATGGGCGTGTCAACTTCGCTGGTGCGGAAAAAGGCGGATGCGCTGGCAGAGGAGAGGCGATGTGTGATTTTGTGCGAGAAAAAGGAGTTGCCGCGATTCGGGAAGGGATTGAAAACGGCAAGAAGCTACAGGGTCACGACTTGCGGGGATCGGACAGTGGTCTGCGGATTTGACGATCGCGGCGCCGCCCAGGGCTCTTATTATCTTGAGGATGTGATGAACCTCCGGGAATCGCCGTTTCTTGTCGTGGGCGAGTTGGTCAGGGAGCCGCTTTTCTCACCTCGGATGACACATTCGGGTTGGGGGATGGATCAGTTCCCGGACAGTCATTTGAATGCGATCGCACATGCCGGAATGGATGCGATTCTGCTTGTGGTCAAAGGCGTTGACATCACCGCCGTGGGCTATCTGGACTTCAATGAACTGGTCCGCCGCGCCAAGCTGCACGGACTGGATGTCTATTTTTACAGTTATTTGAAATGCTGGAAACATCCGGAAGATGAAGATGCGGAGAAGGCTTATGATAAAATCTTCGGCTCCCTGTTCCGGGCGTGTCCCGAAGCGAAGGGGATCGTCCTGGTCGGGGAATCCTGCGAATTTCCCAGCAGGGATGAGCGGACCACGATGCGACCGTGGACTGAATCCGTGGTTGACGGCATTCCGTCTGACAAGCCGAGTCCGGGCTGGTGGCCCTGCCGTGACTATGCCTGTTGGGTGAACATGGTGAAGAATGTGGTGAGGAAATGGAGTCCGAAGGCGGACATCGTGTTTTGGACCTACAACTGGGGGTATGCCCCTGAAAAGGAACGGGTGGAGCTGATTGACTCCCTTCCCGGGGATATCAGCCTCATGGTCACTTTTGAGATGTTCGATCAGGTCAGGCGCGAAGGTGCAGTCAATCCGGTGATGGATTACACTATCTCCTATCCCGGACCCGGGAAATACTTCGTGAGCGAGGCGAAAGCTGCGAGTAAAAAAGGAATCAGCCTGTATTCCATGACCAACACCGGGGGCTGCACCTGGGATTTCGGCGTGACACCCTATGAACCTTTCCCCTTCCAATGGGCGAAACGGCACGACGCCATGCATGATGCCAGGAGGAAATGGGGTTTGTCGGGTCTTATGGAGTCGCATCAATATGGATTCTACCCTTCCTTTGTAGCCGACTTCACCAAGTGGAATTTCTGGAGCGAATCGCCGTCTGCAGACGAGATTCTCCGTAGGATTGCGGTACGGGATTTCGGTGCCAGGGGGGCGGCGCACGCCCTCAGGGCCTGGGCGCTTTGGAGTGAGGCGATCACACATTACATCCCCACCAACGAAGACCAGTACGGGGCGAACCGCGTCGGACCTTCCTATCCGTTGATTTTTCATCCCGACATTACGCGGACGTTCACAAGCAAGGAGCTGGTGATGAGCGCCCCGCAGTTCGCCCTCAACGGCAGTGCCATTGTCAAGACTTTCTACCACCCTTATGAAAACGCGCAGCAGTCGCCCGGGCCGCAGCGGATGGACGTGGAGATCCGCTCATACCGGAAAGCAAGGGCGGTTTTTGAAAAAGGGCTTGTGGAGATCCGGAAGGCGATAAGGTTCGCCGCCGATACGAAACGCGAAGAATGTGAAAGACAGGAGCTCCTTGTGCAATTCATGTCCAACACCGCAGCCACCACCATACATGTGAAGGAATGGTGGAAGCTGAACCAGAGACTCTTTGTGGAGGGTGATCGGAAGAAGGCGCATGCCATACTTGATGCGCTTGTCAAGGTCGCGCAGGCCGAAATTGCAAATGCCCAATCGACAATCCGGGTCGTGGAGGGGGATTCCCGGCTTGGCTGGGAACCCACAATGGAATACATGTGCGACAGGCCGCACCTCGAATGGAAAATACGTCAGGTACGGCATGTGATCAACAACGAGATACCGGCCTACCGGAAAATGCTCGACCTGTAGTTTTTCAGGAAAACGTAACCGTTAAGCTAAGTAACGCGGTTCTTCAGACCGCGAAAATCCTAGATTCTCTCGGGCTGAAGCCGCGAGCTGCTATTTCAAAATAAGAGTTTTATTGAGTTCAAGAACACCCAGCTTAACGTTTGCAGAAAAACAATTGAGCCGATTTCAAAACTCAAATTTAAAGGAGCGCGGGTTTTCTTACCCGCGGAAATCTAACTCAAGCGGCGGACTGGAAAGTCCGCCCTCCGTTAGTTTTGCAATCGGCTCAGTCGTCATCCCTCTTAAACTGGGGGATTGGGTGCGGCAGTTCCCGGATTGTCCCGTTTTTGACAAGAAGTTCGGACATTTCCCCCATAATCCCGTTAAGGTGCGGAATAAGCTTTCCGTTCCTGGAAGGACTCCAGTCGTACAAGAGCAACTCCTTATAGGCTTCATGCGTGGATTTTTTCTCAACGAACATTCCGTAGAGCGCGATTACGGCGCCGGTCCTGTTCACGCCGGCGGAACAATGGACTAATACCGGAGGATTGTTTTTGACGGAGTCATTCAGTGTTTTTAACACCGTGGCGTATTCCTGAGCCGAGCAGATTCCGCTTCCCTGCATTGTGAAATAATAGATTTTTATGCCGAGTTTTTTTGCGGCATTGTTCTCCGGTGCCGAATGACCGTCGTTGCCGGTCAGGCTTATAATCGTCCTGATCCCGTTTTCCCTCAAAGTGTCTTCAATGAGAACAGGGTGGATTCTTCCGCTTCTGTAGATCTTGCCTTCGCTTACTGCGCCAAACCTTTTGGGATAGAATCTGACTTCGAACACCTGGTACCATAACACGATAAGCCCTGCGATGGCGCATGCCAGGGCAAGCACTCCCCCGGACAGCAATAATGCTTTTTTCCTTTTGTCCAATTTCCGTTTCCTTTTATTGTCCCTAAATCATCCTCGGGACGAAAGCGGACGTGACAAAATTCAATACAGCACTTTCTGTGCGGATTTGAGTTGCCTTATGGCCGCTTCTGCCCCGTCCGGAGCCCTGAACACGGAAGTTCCGGCAACCAGCATGTTTGCGCCGGCTTCGGCAACCCTGAATACGTTTTTTGTGTCAATTCCGCCGTCAACTTCAAGATGAATGTTTTTTGAAAGCTTTTTAACCGCCTCCCTTATTGTCCTGACTTTCTGCAGCATGTCGGGCATGAAGCTCTGGCCTCCGAACCCGGGTTCGACGGTCATGACGAGCACCAGTTCAATTTTGTCCAGGTATGGAATTATTTTGTCCGCCTGTGTTTTCGGACGGACGGAGAGTCCTGCGGAACATCCGAAACTGCGGATTTCGCGGATTGTATCTTCGATATTGTCCGCGCTCTCGACATGAAAGGTTATATGGTCGGCCCCGGCTTCGGCGAAGGGTTTTACGAAAAACTTCGGATTGGTCACCATGAGATGAACATCAAACGGAAGACTGCTGACTTTCCTGATTGACTGCACGAGCGGCGGACCGAGTGTGAGGTTCGGAACAAAGTGCCCGTCCATTACGTCAATATGGATTATGTCGGCTCCCGCCCTCTGCACCCTTGCTATTTCATTTCCCAGTTCTGCGAAATTCGCAGCAAGTATTGACGGGGCGACAAGGATTCTCTTCGCATCAAGTATGTTCAATGGATTGTGTGCCATATTTAATCTCCGCTTTAATTTTCCAGTCAGGTAAGGTATATTTCCATGTGCTTGTTTTAAAGGAGTTGATTCCAGAAAACTTGAATATCCGTCCGCCATCGAATCAGCATGTTTTTTTCTGAAATATCCCGCCAGGATATCCCAAGAAGCCAACAGGCGAATCCGGTGTTCCCGAAGTAAAGCTTAGGAGTTTTTGTCAGTGTGAGGTAATTTCAAAATTGCCGAATCCAAGGTAGGGATGGCTCTCCGAGCCGTCCGTTTTGAGGCGGCGCGTTACGGAGAACGCGCCCTGCCTTCGCCAATTTTGAAATTGGCTCAGTATAAGAAAAATAAATTATGAAAGCAATAAAGCCGGTACCTGCCAGACATAGACCCCGGGGTTTGACTATTCTTTATGAAGATCTGGATGTTATTGTCATCGACAAAAGCTCCGGCTTGTTGACCGTCGAAGCTAATTATGAGAAACAAAATACGGCCCATAATATTTTAACCACCTATATACGCAGGGGCAGCAGCAGTTCCACAAAGCAGGTTTTTGTTGTACACCGTCTGGACCGTGAGACTTCCGGTGTTCTTGTGTTCGCCAAAAGTTTTAATGCCCAGCAAAGCCTTAAACAGCAGTGGGGGACTGTCAAAAAAACATATTTGGCCGTGGTTCATGGGCTATTAACCGAAAAAAGCGGGACGATCACTTCATATTTAGCCGAGAACGAAGATTATGAGGTTTCTTCAGTCAAGGATCCTGAAAAGGGAAAGCTGGCGATAACAAGTTATAAGGTCATACGGGAATCAAAGAGGCTCAGTTTGCTTGAAATTGACCTGCTGACAGGCAAGAAAAACCAGATCCGTGTCCATTTTTTTGAGAAGGGGCATACGGTCGTCAATGATGACAAATATACCAGGGATCGCAGGATCG
>JBAYFV010000276.1:0-4862 GCA_041666985.1 Victivallales bacterium | reverse complement strand
TCATGTTTTCCCTCTTTTCCTTGTGAATTTACCACGAGAACATAATGGAGCCGGAAATATTTTTCAGTTTTACACACGTTCCAAACGCAGTTCCGGTAAATTCCGGAGCAATGAAGTCGCCTTCCAGATACGGGTCGTGCGGATCCGGGAGGATCTCCAGGCGTTTTTCGCTGCCGGTTTCCGGGAAAAACGTGATATCGGCATCTTTCAATCCGGTTATGAGCAGTCGCCTGGATACTCCCGTGTGGACTGAACACCTTTCATGGCATGCCACCGCGCCCGGCTGAGCCTGGTCCACAAATACCCGGCACTCGCGGCTGGTCGAGTGCGGTAGCCGGTAGATCGCCGCACCATTTTTCAATTCCGTTTCAAGGCCGTTCATGATCGGGGCTCCGAACGGGAAACGGAGGTGTTCCTCGACCAGCGTGTCAGGACAGAAGACTGATAAATAAAACGCGTTGCGGTTTCTGGAGACGGTCAGCTTCGGATTGGGGTTGGCCGGCGCATCCTTGCGGTAAATCACTTTAAATCCGAATTCCTGAATCATCAGGCGCATGATGTTGTCGAAATGAAATATCCTGTTCGGATCCGGAGGCATGACGAACCGCTGACAATCGGCCGACTGTGCCGGATTGATGGTTCTCACCCAGCAGATTTTACCGGAGTCGGCGGAGAACGGTTTGCGCGCCAGCGCGGCAATCCTTGAGGTGTGAGCATCTTTTACCGCCACCGCTTTAATTGCAGTGGTCATATCATTCTGGTCGGCAATTACTTCGCGGAGCGGACCGCCGGAGAAAATATCGTAGTGAACGATAGTTCGCGGACAGGCTTGCTTCGACAGCGAATCAGATTCAAGATTCAGCGTCAAACCCATTTCCCCGGATACGCCATCAACTATTTTCAGGTTGAGCAGCCGAAGGACATCCGGAACTGCGTTCTGTGCCGGACCGTAGAACAGGACATTGCCGCCGTTCCTGACAAACTTCTCAAGTTTTCCCGCGCATTCGCCGGAACACGCGTTGACGGGTATCACCAGCACGGATCCGGTGAAGATATCCGGCCTGCTGTCCAGCAACGCGGGTAACGAGGTCATGCTGGTCACGGTATTAAGCGGCAGACCGTTGTTGATCGCGCCGCGGATAAACCAGTCATCGGCGAATATCTCGTCCAGGCATCTACCCTGTTTCAGCACCATCTTCTGATATTCATTGAACGGGTAGGCCCAGACGAAAGGTCCGGCCTGGTCAGGCTTGCGGCGCAGACCATCCGCGATGTACGGGATGACTTCCATCGGCACCTGATCCGGCATTTCGCCGTAGGAGTCGTCTACCGTGAGCAGGTTTACGGACGAAGGTGTGCGGACATTGCCCTGCCGGTCGATCATCGAAACCGCGAGCGGCAGATAAATGTCGTATGGCTCCCGTTCGTAACGGTCGAGCCACGGGCTGTTGACAAACCACGGATCATGTATGTAAAAGCGGAACGGATAGTTGCCGTCCGCCAGTTCGGAGATATGGGAAAGCCAGCCGGCGAGTTCCAGTCCGATGTCCTTGTCTATCGCCGCCCACGGCGAATTTACCGGAGGAGACGCCTTGAACGTGTTGTAAATCTCACTCAGCGGCGCGGCATCGGTGGCGATTTCGATTCCAGCGCTCAGATTGCTGCCGCGCGTCTCAACAGGCATATCCGGACATTCGCGGGAAAAATCCTCCCAGAATTTCAGGATTTCCGCAGATGTTTCCCCGGCTTTTTCAGGGAAGAACTGTTTGCCGTCGAACAGCGAGCCGGTAACGCCCCAGGTTTCCAGTCCAAACCCGAATCCGTTGGAAAACCAGATATAGTCATACCCCATGTCCCGCAGAAAATGTTTCGCCTGTCTGCCGAGAAACACTCCAAACGGCGTTTTATCCGGAATGCCTGCCGGAAAACCGGCATAATTTACGTCATCATTTTTCAATATGGTGTTGCAGGTGACAAAAGTGTTTCGTCCGACGGATCCGCCGCAGCAGATTTCCCGATGCCGTATGTATTTGAATTCCGATACTGCGAATTCCGGACCCGGATCAAAGGTAGAACCGACCCTGATCGGCTTGCCGGTAATTTCGCTGCCAACGGACTTGATTACTTCGATGAGCTGTTTGATCCAGCTATAGGTGCGGCGCGGCGGATCGTCCATATATTTTACCGCTTGATGGTGGCCGTATACGGGACTGGCGACACCATGCCAGTACGCCCATTCGAATTGATCGTCCAGATTGCCCTTGTATTCCAGTATTTCCGAGCCGTCCGCGAGCCATAGCATTATTGATACTGTGTCCGCATTTTGCGTCAGCATCTGCCACTGATTGAACATTTTCCGGCATACCGCCCGCATGGTTGCTTCGGAATTGTCCCGGAACGGCTTGGAACTGATCTCTAAAGTGACATTGCGCAAATTCATATCATTTCCTGTTGATTGTTATTGACTGACGGAGATTATACATGATGATTGCGGCATCGGCTTGGATAAAAAAACGTGATGTCGGGAAATTCAGGTCAAATGTCAATATTGTCCAAATTTTTTCCTGTAATCGCCGGGGTTCAGCCCGGCCTCCACCCGGAAGGCACGGTAAAAATAACTGAGGTCGTTAAAACCGCAGGCATAGCAGATTTCGGAGATGGTCATGGCGGAATTGGACAGTAACGCACGGGCTTCCTGCAGCCTCCGCTGTTTCAGTGCCGTGACAATGGACTTCCCCTTCAGGCTTTTGTAAACACGGCAGAGGTGGCTTTTGTTAAGCTCGATCTTCTTCGCAATAAAGTCCAATCCGAATTGCTCATGGTAGTAGTTGTCGATAATACGGTCGATATAATTGGCAATGTTATGCCGGTCGTTTTTTTTGATTTTCTCAATGCCCTGCCGGCTGAGAAGTATCAGCAGTTCCAGAAGGCGGAATTTTATGATGCTCTGATAGTTGGGCTTTTTCCCCTCGAATTCGTCGGACAGGCTTTTCACCAGTCCGGATATTTCCTTCCAGGCGTCAAGGATGTAGAGCTGTTCCCGGTGGGCGTTATCCACTTCCTCCTGGAAATTCCGGTGAAAAATAGAGAAGAAATCAAAATCGTTGGAGAGGTGCTTCAGTTCGTCCTGAATCAGTTCCGGCATGAACAGGATATTGTAAATGTCGATCCATGCGGATTCGATGACGAAAGTGGTCTGATCGTCCGGATGGATCAGGTATATGCTGCCGGGACCGAACTTGTAGCTCCGTTCATTAATCAGTTTTCGACCGTGCCCCTCGATTACATAGATGATCTTCCAGAAATCACGCTGCATCCGGTAGGTTTCATCAAATTTTCCACGCATATGCCGGAATTTCCGGATGAAAAAAAACGGGAACGTGCCCTTGAAGAACATTGATGACTTGAAACGAAACCTTTTTATTTCATTCATGCCGGCTCCGGCTTGTTAAACTGTGTCCGGTTGAACATATCCCGCACTTGCAGTTCATGCAAATCCCCATATGCGGCGCGGAAATAAGCCTGTGTCTTGATTATTGCATTTGGAAAGTGTAGTTTAGTCCTATGCAGAAACTGAAAGATCCGGATGTGGCTGATTAACTTAAAAAAGGTTGTTTACTTGTAAAATGGCAGAAAACAATACGTTTGGAATCTTACTTGACGGAAAATCCGAGAGCCTGATGAAGAGCTATGATGATTTCATTGGCCTGTCCGTGGATCAGGACATGAGCGGGAACAGCGATTTGAGACTGAAGGGGAAACAGAAGACAATAGCAAGACCCGTTGAAGTAAGCGCGCATGGAACATTTTCGAAACACAAGATAAGCAGGCTTCTTCTTGAGCCGTGCAGCAGGGAGGGATGGTGGATCAGGAGGACCGACCTCCCGGATTCACTGCCGATAAAAGTCTCCAACAGGAATGTCTGGACCACCGGGGACATGGTGAGCAGCATCGTCTTAAGATCCGGAAACCCGCACAACTATATCCGTCTTGCAGAACACATTATCGCATTGAAGGTGGGCCTTGATGTCGACAACCTGATGATTTCAATGGATTCCGGCGATCCGCCGCTCTTTGAACAGGGGAGCATGGAGCTTGTCGGCGCAGTCATGGACGCCGGACGCGTCGAGCAGGAAAAACCCGTAAGATATTTCACGGTGAAAGAGACGGTATCCATATGCGGACGCAACGGCGGCTTCATGATCATAGCCCCGCCGGACAGGGACAAATTCAGTCTTGAAATAGACTGCGCCCGCAATTTCCCGAACGCAATCGGCAAACAGAGGATCAGGTTCACTTTGAACAAGGATACTTTCCGCTACGGCTCCAACGCCAGAACCAACACGACAACGAAACAGATGCTTTTCTGCATGACGGCAGGAAAAGTTTTCGCCGATATCCGCCATCTCGGCTACAACCGGAGAAATGTGCTGATTGCCGGAAAAAGAAAATACATCAACGAACCGAAATACCTGCACAACGGGAAATCGCTTGAAGCCGCATGGCACAGGGCAAATCTTGATCTCCTTGCCGCAATCTCGCTTATCGAGGAAGGTCGCCTGCTGGGAAGGATAACCGATTACAAGGGCGGACACTACATGGATGTTGAAATGGTGAAACTTCTTTACGCGAACAACCTGCTGGTGGAAGTGCTCCCGGCCAACACGTAAAAAATACAATTCCCTGCGTGATAAATTTAAAATGATAAATTTTTAACACTTCTTTTTGGAAAAAACCCGTTTCCGGTGTTAAGGTACGCCAGTCTTTTGGTGAGTTGCACACTTCACTGAAACTCTAACAGCTTTAATCCCTGTCTTACCTGAGGTCAAACGGGGGTATTTGTGTTTAAAACAGACAATATG
>JBAYFV010000275.1:0-4881 GCA_041666985.1 Victivallales bacterium | reverse complement strand
CAGGATAGAGATTATCAATGTCAACGATCCCAAGTTCGACTATGAGAGGGCGAAAACCGTTAAAACGGCCGACAATGCCTTCATTCTGTCTGACGGCAGGCATTCATGCGGAGTGTATAATGTCAAGGAGGAATCGTTCTAATGCGGGCTTCGCCCGCAACCCAAAAAGAATCCAGAATTCAGAAGACAGTAGTCAGAATAACTCGGTTCATATTATTTCTTTAATTCTGACTCCTGAATTCCAAATATCCGGAAAATTTTACATACGCTTAATGCAAGGCATGGGGTTATATGATTCATCTAGATAAAGTAAGCATGACTTATCCACGCGGCGTTACCGCCCTGCATCCGACATCTGTAAGTTTTTCATGTGGTCAGTTTACCGTTCTGCTGGGTGCGTCTGGCGCAGGCAAATCCACGCTGCTAAGATGTTTGAATTTTCTCAACAAGCCCACTACGGGCAGGATATCGGTTGATGGTCTGGGCGAATTGCATGACAGGCAGATGCTACGCGAGCATAGAAGACACACCGGTATGATCTTTCAGCAACATCAGCTGATCCGCCGGCATTCCGTACTTCAAAATGTATTGCTGGGCCGATTGGGCTACCATACGACATTGCGCAGCCTCTTCCCTCTGCCGGAGAAGGAACAACTGATTGCAATGGAAAGCATAGCGCGTGTCGGACTGTTGGACAAGGCCATGGAACGGGTGGACAGCCTGAGCGGCGGTCAGCAGCAGCGCGTGGGTATTGCCCGGGCTCTGTCGCAAAAGCCGCAACTCATGCTGGCCGATGAACCGGTAGCCAGCCTGGATCCTGCCACGTCGCACGATGTACTGTCCCTGCTGCACGCAATCTGCAAGGAGGATGGCATCACCGTTGTGGTCAGTCTGCACCAGGTGGAACTCGCCCAGGCCTATGCCGACCGTCTAATAGGTCTTTCCGGTGGAAGAATTGTATTCGATGGCAGTCCGGCGGAGCTTTCAGCGGATATGCTGGACAAAATCTACCATAGTCACAAGCAGCAATCGAGCAAGTCTGCCGGTTCACCAGATCCAGATGCGGCTTCATGCATTCTTCCCGCGCTTGTGTCCATGGAGCGATAGCAGAGGGAAAAATTGGGTGGAGTAAGAGGCGGTATCTGGAGAATGGCAAATATTCACTGAAGGACGGGGTTCGGTGAATATTTACATCTAATAAAATGCGAAATCAACAGTTTTAGTACGGATTAAGTAAACGACACAGTTTACTGAATACGTACGAAGAATGAGAGAGGAGGTAAGGCAAGGCAAAAAAGATCGGCGCTTTTTCGCCATGACGGCGAGAAAGTCGTCCTGTGGCGAGTTTTTGAAGGAAAATAAATAAAACAAACAAAGGGAGGATTACCGATGAAAAAACTATTTACTGTCTTGGGTTTCGTTATGATTGGCGCATTTTGCGCCGCCCCGCTGCAGTCTGCCAGCAATCCTGATCCGGATACTTTAAAAGTGGCCTTGCTGCCTGACGAAAACGCATCAACGATAATCAAGAAAAACGAGGGGTTGAAGAAATACCTTGAAGCGCAGACCGGAAAAAAGATCGAACTTATCGTTACCACCGATTACTCTTCAATGATCGAGGCAATGCGCCATGGCCGGCTGGACGTGGCCTACTTTGGGCCGTTGTCTTATGTGCTGTCCAAACAAAAAAGCAGTATCGAGCCATTCGCCGCCTTAAAGACCCAGAAAGAGGGCACTACTTATAAAGCCGTGGTGATTGGCAATGTTGTCGCAGGCGTCAACAAGATTGCCGACATCAAGGGCAAGGACATGGCCTATGGCGACGTGGCATCCACCTCCAGCCACCTTATTCCGAAATCCATGCTGGCAGAGAAGGGTCTAAAGGCCAAGGTGGATTATCAGGAGCACTTTGTGGGGGCGCATGACGCAGTGGCCATGGCGGTTCAGAACGGTAATGCACAGGCCGGTGGTTTGAGCAAACCTATTTTCGAATCATTGGTACAGCGCGGCATCATTGATCCTGCCAAGGTCAAAGTATTGGAGGAATCCAGGCCATTCCCCCAATATCCGTGGACCATGCGATCAGACCTGGGGCCTGCGCTAAAAGAAAAAATCCGCAGCGCATTTCTCAATCTGAAAGATGCGGAAGTGTTGAAGCACTTCAAGGCGGATGGCTTCGGCCCTATGACTGACAAGGACTACGATGTTGTACGTAAGCTCGGCGAACTGCTGGAGCTTGATTTTTCAAAGATCCAATAGGAGGCAGGGAGTCATTCATGGGAAATGCTTTCGATCATCTGCTGTTGCAGCAGCAACGCATCTGGAACCGTACTGCCATGCAGGTTGCGGTAGTTCTGGCGATTGTTGCAGCCTGTTCCTTTTATGTCGGGCTATTCGATATGAAGCGGCTGTCTGAAGGAATTCCCAGCCTGTTCAGTCTGTTCGTTGAAATGCTTCCACCGAATTTTAACGATGCAAAGGACTGGATTAAGCCTCTCATTGATACATTCGCCATGAGTGTCGCAGGCACTGCCCTGGCAGTGGTTTTTTCCTTGCCGCTTGCTTTGCTGGCCGCGCCCAACACATCGCCGCATCCAGTAGTCTATCAGATGGCACGCGGGATATTGAACGGCCTGCGGGCTATTCCCGAGTTGATCCTGGGGATTATCTTTGTGGCAGCCGTTGGATTCGGTGCATTGCCCGGGGTATTGGCGCTTGGCCTGCATTCGATCGGAATGGTCGGGAAGTTTTTCGCGGAGTCGATAGAACACGCTGACAGCAGCCCCATCGAGGCGGCCCGCGCCGCCGGCGCCACCCCTTTGCAGGTCGTAATGCATGGCATATTGCCCCAGGTATTGCCCCATATGGCGGATGTTTCAATTTACCGGTGGGAGTACAACTTCCGTGCTTCCACCGTTATGGGCATGGTAGGCGCAGGCGGTATCGGATTTGAGTTGATGGGCTCGCTACGCCTTATGCAGTACCAGGAGGTTTCCGCCATTCTTCTGGTAATTCTGGCAACGGTTACCATGGTTGACAGTCTGAGTGGCTATTTGCGCAAGCGCTTCAAATGAATTTTCCAAGGAGGAGAAAATGGTGAAACATCGCATCGTGATTACCCACTGGGTCCATCCTGAAGTCATTGAGTTTTTAGGTCAAAAATTTGAGATCATCCACAATGCAGTCCGGGAAACACTGCCGCGTGAAGAAATTCTGGAGCGAGCCCGGGATGCACATGCAATCATGGTGTTTATGCCTGATATCGTGGATGAGGATTTTCTGTCCAGATGCCCGAAATTGAAAATTATTGCCTGCGCGCTGAAGGGGTATGACAATTTCGATGTTGCCGCCTGTACGCGCCGTGGCGTCTGGGTTACCATCGTGCCGGATCTGCTCACCACGCCCATGGCGGAGTTCACCATTGGTCTTCTGATCAGCTTGACCCGCCGCATGCTGGAAGGCGACAGTTTTATCCGCAGCGGCAAGTTCAATGGCTGGCGTCCTGAGTTGTATGGTACTGGTCTGTCCGGGCGTACTCTCGGCATCATTGGCATGGGTGCTGTTGGCCAGGCGATCGCAAGGCGTCTGACGGGCTATGGGATGAAGGTGATCTACAGCGATCCGCTCCCTCTCGCAAAGGAAAAAGAGCAGGCTTGTGAATTAACTCGTGTCCCCTTCAGGGATCTTCTGGCATGCAGCGATTTTGTTGTGCCCCTTGTACCGTTGAAGCTGGAAACCATGCATTTGATAAATGCAACAGCCATATCCCGTATGAAGCCGGGCAGTTTCCTAATCAACGCGTGCCGTGGCTCCGTGGTGGATGAGCAGGCTGTGGCTGACGCATTGGCGTCCGGTCATCTTGCAGGCTATGCTGCTGATGTTTTTGAAATGGAAGATTGGGCTCGGACGAACCGCCCGCGTAGTATCCCGCAGGAGCTGCTCGACAATGCAAAGCAAACGTTCTTCACCCCCCATCTCGGTTCTGCCGTAGACGATGTGCGCCGTGACGTTGCCATGGAAGCAGCCCATAGTATTCTACAGGCATTCAATTGCAAAACGCCGCAGGGCGCCATCAACCAACCAGCCCGGTTTGACCATTGAGGGAGCTCCGTCTTTCCATGATGGTCGTGCCCCGTTACCGGCGATCACCTTTTTATTTAACATAAATCTAACCCCGTCCTTGCCATGTCATAATAAACGGGCGTCAAAGTATGTGTTTATAAAAAATATTCGTTCAAAGAATCAGGTAAAATCAAACAAGAGGAGGGAAAAATCAAGCAATCATTTTAAGCGTGTCCAGGTGTCCATGAAAATAGAAGCGATAAATGTCCTACTGATTTCAATATTGATTAATTAAAAGGAGAAAAAAATGACAGCAAAGAAACTAATCGTTGCCCTTGTCGCCGTCGGCATATTTCTCGGAGCGGTCGTCCGGTTACATGCGGAGGGCCTGGTGATGGGGCTGATTCCTGCCGAAAACAACGAGGAGATGATCAAGCAGTTTGAGCCGATGCGGGCTTACCTGGAGAAGAAGCTCGGGCAGGAAATCGTTGTTTTTACGGCCACCGACTACACTGGGATCATTGAGGCGATGCGCAAAAAGCGCGTGGACATCGCATGGTTTGGCCCCTTGTCCTACTACCTCGCTGAGCAGGAGGCCGGAGCCGAAGCGTTTGCCGTAGGGGTCCGCGACAACGGAAAGTCGACATACAGGAGCATATTTGTTGTCCCAGGCGACTCCCCGGTGAAGACTTTAAAGGATCTTAAGGGCAGGAATGTCGCCTTCGTCGATCCCGCCTCGACTTCAGGCGGTCTGATGCCCACCTACCTTGTGAAAAAGGAGACGGGCATGATGCCCGGCGAGTTCTTCGGAAAACTTAT
>JBAYFV010000274.1:0-4892 GCA_041666985.1 Victivallales bacterium | reverse complement strand
TATTGCTGATCAGCAATTCTTTCGATTCATTTGAGGCATCGGCAGCCAGAGTCGTTTCCGTTCCTTCAATCGCATGAACGTTTTGCAGGGTGATGGGCTTTTTATCCTTGTCATACATGCGCAGACCCATAAAAGCGCTTGCGGGAAGATTTTTATCCAGTGAGCGCAGATATGCCGAGAGGACATATGTCTTTCCCACATCAACGGGGATCATCTGCCTGCAGATAATCTCGGTCGGATATTTGCCGTATAACTCAAAACTGCTTTTCCCGGAATGCTTTACCTGGTCATTGAGTTTTACCATGCCCTCCCATTCAGCAGGATTTTTACAATCCACCAAGTCCTGCGCTTTCTTCTCCGCCCCGACAACATCAAGCAGAGAGATGCCGGCGATAAACATTACAATTGCCTTTCTAAACATCTGAACCTCTTTTCGTCTATCGTTTGGTTTTCTGGATAATCTTCGTCGTTATGTGTACATGGAGATCAATCATTGCATTCCCTCTGTTTTCAAATCAACTCTTTCTAAAGTTTTCCCGTTCTTTGAACCTGTCTGCTAACCCGCAGCCTGATATTCGACTATGGTTCGCCGTTTTGCACCATCATTCCTCACGTATGAGCATGAACCTATCGACGACCACCGATTCCACGTCCGAGTTTTTCGCCGGTTCAACATAGACATATTGACCACCGGTGGGAGCGAACGATCCAATGAGATAGAAATGATATTCCTCGTTTGTAACATTTCCAAGGCTCAGGGTGAAATTTGCAATAAGTTTTCCGGCGATGGCGTCATATACACCGGATGAGAACGCATCACCGCCCGTACCCGTGCCCTTTTTGATTATTTTTATCGCAGCATAGACTTTCCACCTGCCGGAGCCGCCCTCATATATCGGTCTCGATATCAGATCTGCCTGCACCGACCAGTTTATATGCGTTGCCGGCATTGATGCAGCATGCCCGTCTGACGCCTTTTCATCGGCGACGACGAACACCGCCTCGCCCTTATGCCACAATCGGAACATATCATCCTGTATCTCTATTTTATTCTCGGCGGCAATATGTTTGAACTCTTCGGCGACTTTCCCGATCCTCTTCGGTGTACGAAACGGTTCCGTCCATTGCGCGGGCGTCTCGCGAACTTCATTGATAAAGTTGATTTTGTTCTCCGTGCTGATGCGGATGAAGTCATCCACGATTGCTCCTGGTGTATTCGGAAACGGCCACTGTTTTTCCCCGCATTCTTGTTTCAGCAACGGCCAGTTAACCATGATGGCGTTCAATACCGGCATGAAGACGCGTTCCAATCTCCGCCGCGACAGATCGTCATTTTTCAGCGCCGTCTGTCCCGCGAGGTAGAGAGAGTAGGCTTTATCTAAAAAAGCAAAACTGGAATATTCTTTCGCCATCGGATCTCCGGCATATAAAAGCTCGATATACCGAGAAATGTACGGAGATCCTTCACCGTAGTAACCCGTGACAAACTCCCGTATCAGCGCTTTCTCGTCATAGAGTTGATCCCAGAGCACCTTTGACAGCACCCAGTACTTCAAGTCGTACATGTCTCCGCCATTTGAAGTGAAGGGGCCGAGAAATAACATTCTCCTCACACCGTTTTTTACAAATATCCGTATATTGCTGCAATTCACAAAGAGGCTCGGAAATTGATTGTAGTAGTTCTTGAAATCTACATTATAATTCCAAATAACAATATTCGATGTGAGTTTGCACCACCCGATGAAGTAGGCGTAAGCGCTTTCGTTTGCCTTTGAATCCAACGGGGCTAAATGCTGACTCGCCAATGGAGCATACTGTACCAGCACATTCGGGCGCGGCTTGGTGACGGGTGGTTTTACACCATATGCATATGCCAGCATTTCGACCTGAGCCTGAGGAAAATCTTTTTCGATCGCGGAGGCAACCAGATTGGCGAAACGAACTATCGAGCCAGCCGCGCTACCTTCCTCCTTTTCAACGGCGACACAGTCGGCACACTCGCATTTGCCCATGCCGTCACTCTGCCCGAGGCTTACGATTGAATCAGCAGGCGCATCCTTCAGATAACCTTTGACCCTGCCGATGACAAACGCAAGAAGATCGGCGTTCCTGCTGCTCAGACAGAGCTGACTGTCATTTACATGCCCGGCAGATTTGCCGTCCCACTTTCCGAATTGACGCTTGCCGTTGATCTCGGCAAACCATTCCGGGTGCGTAACTGCAAATTCTTTCGCTGTTACAATGCATCCGAGGTTGTGAGTGAAAAATGGACCCTTGTATTCGACCTTCCCTCCACGCTCCTCGGGAATTTTATACATGACACCATTCAACTTATTGTAAACGGCAAAATTGTCCAGAAAGTAAGTGTGCAGATCACGATATTCCAGTGCCGGGCGATACTGCACGGTGTACTCGGGAATCTTCAGTGTCGGTTTTTGCGGCACAGACACTTCGGCATCGGTCCACCACCGGCAGCCGATATTCTCGAGGAATGTCATAACCGCATACACTGTCCCGCGACGCGAACCTGCCGCGCCGGTGAGGACAAGGTTCCCGTCCTGAGTACGCATCACAATGCCGTCATGGCCGAGTGCCGAAAAGTCAGGCAGAAGCGATGGGGAGATGTTTTTTACCGCATCGGGGCCAACGGCAATAACCGGCTGTTTATTCTCCGGCCGGGCATTCACGATCTTGAATTCAGATTTCGTGATCTGCCCGAGGTGGTCGGCGAGCGTATTCGCCGCGTACCGTTCAGCCGGCGATGCCTTCGCGTCTGCATAGATTACGTACCGGGTCGAACCAGCGTCGGAAAGGATGATGACGTTCCTGCCCTGTTGGAAAGCGGCATAGTCCTTGATCCCGGAAAGCTGCGATTGGTCGTAGAAGCTTTCATCAGGCTTTTGATACGGCTCCGCTTCAATCACCTTTGACTGACAACAGGTAGTGCATGTCCCGAGAAATATAGAACCGACTGTTAGGACGATGTGTCCTGTGATATTCATCTGTCTTCTCCTGTTTGATGATTTTTTTCATTTTTTGGATTCTCCTTATTTTTCTTTTGTCAAAATCACATAGTCGACATAAACGGCATTATCCTTTTTGGAGTCATCCACGTAAGCGGGGCCGGTGAATTTGGCCGAAATCCAGACATTCCACTTGTTGAGCCCCGGGGCGCCATCATCCGGACGCCATACGGATGAGAGGTCGGCACGAATCTGCCAGAAATACATCCACAGGAAGGCTCCTTTATAGAAATCATAAGAACCGATGTTGTACCAATGATATTTTTCATCTTTCGGGATATCCTTTACAGTGAAGGCAATCGCGTTTTTTGTTCCGCTATCATACAATCCGAAAGTATTGGGATAAAGATTTCCAGCACCTGCCGATTTAATGGTGTGTTCGTTGCCCGGTACGGTAACTGCAGCCTTGCCGATTACCGAATCGGGATCATCTGTCACTATTTCCGCGCCGCGATAGTGAGAGAAGTGTACGTATGCGAATTTCTTGATCTGATCTTCCGGCAGATTTTTAAATTTCTCCGGCGTAGGGATGTCTGCCAGCGAAAGTACTGTCATTTCCTTGTCAAGCTCCATCTGCATTTCATTTTGTTTTTGAAGAGGATAATAATTTTTGATCCGATCCATGCGCAAATGATAATACAATTGGCGCAATAAATTATAATCGGCTGCAATCTTCAGTTCCGGTTTGCGCAGGATCACCGCCAATGGGGTGATAAGCTCCTTGTCAACCCGTTTGCGGTAATCACTGCCGTCGGGAGCCAGTTGCCGAGCTTCCATCAGCAAATCATGACATTTTTGCAAAAACGTTGTGTTTATATATGTATTTGTTCCGGAGGTGTTGTAGGGAATAGGCATTTCGACTTGCTGTACTGCCGTCCGGACAAGCTGTAGGAACTGCTTCATAGGTTCGGCGGCGGAGCCGTAATGCCTCGTCATGTAGAGTTCAATCAGTGGCTCAGGGTCGCGTTGCGGATCAAGCATCAACTGGTAACCCAGCCAAATCTGCAAATCCACAAAATTCTGCATATTTCCGCTTAAAAAATTTTCTATCTCAACAAAACACGAAATCACTCCGGAATCATGGAAAAGCTTAAAATCGGGTTGAATAGCATCCACCATTGTTTCAATCCTAGGCGGGATGAAATATGCCTCACCCATATTCCAGTAGTCCCATACTCTAAGTTTTGCACCGGTTTTCCTCCAGTTTTCAAAAGTCTCATGCTGTTGAGTGTTAAAACGACTGTTCAGCGGACGGTAACAGTCGCTTCTTGAATAAAGATCGCACCATGCTATCATTATATTGGGTTCCGGCCTGATGAGTTTAGGCGGTGCTTCAGTTGAGACATACGTCAGCGTGCGAAGCATGATTTCAGGATATTCCTCCGCCGCTTCTCTGGCGATCTGGTTGAGAAAATACAGCAGCAGTCCGGACTCTCCGCCTTCACGCCCGGAAATGGAGGCGCATTTAGGACATTTGCAGATGAAACTGCTTTCATCCATCTGGGATATATCGTAAAGATTGGGCCACTGTTCCCTATCTGTACCCTGCCGGTCTTTTCTAATGAATTCGCGCAGTGAGTCCATAGTGATTTTGACGACATCCGGATTACTCAGACAGAGCTGTCCTCCCTGCTGAGTAGGACCAATTTTACCGCTGAACCGCTTGCCGTTTTCATCCATACTGAAATATTCCGGATGCGAGGCGAAGTATTTGTCCGGCTCAACAAAACGGTAAAAATTATGACAGGGATAATATTGCCTGCTCTCGCGGAAGATTGAACCCGGCATACTGCTCCGGTTACGCTTCATAAAAATCTGATAAGCCTTGATTACTTCGGGATTCACAATTCTGTCAGTCCTTGTGAAAAT
>JBAYFV010000273.1:0-4921 GCA_041666985.1 Victivallales bacterium | reverse complement strand
ATTCTAATTCAGACGGCATTTTTTTGTTATGCCGGACAAAAGGAACTCGTCGAAAAAAAGGTGAAGGAACTCATTGAACTGAACAAAGTTGTTGTCGGCAACAGTATCGATCTCGAAAAATACAATAATCAGACAGTTTTTATCAAGGCCAAGCTTCAGCAGATTTCAGAAACAGACTACAAGGTCAAGGTAGAGGAAATCTCAGTGGATGCGATAAGGGAAAAAGAAGACACCCGGAATGACGGCGACGGCACCGTCGTTGTAAAAGTTAAGATTTCCAAAAACCCGGACAAAACCTTTTATCTTGATCTCGAACATGTTCTCCCTTCTGAAAACAAGGGATCAAATAAAAAAGAAAAGGGAAATTCAAAATGAAAATTGCAGTTGCCGTAATCCTCGCATATATGTTTTCTTTCACTCCACATGCGGAAGCTCAGCAGATGCCCCCGTCGGCAAAAAAACTAAACTCCATAAACTGCGCCAAGGTGCTTGCCGAGCGCAATATTGTTGAAACAGTCTACGGCGTCAAGCTGAGATTTTCAGAAGAGGTCAGCAATTTCCTTGAAGGAGCCTTCCTGGGGGATGTTGAAACAAAAACAGGCAAGAGGACAATAAAGGGCATCGATTTCGAACCGGTAAAATACGATGCGGAGAAGGACATCGCCCAGGTCACAGCCACACTGAAACTCAGCAATATCGCCGACATTGTCGACAAGGAGAAATTCAATATCGACAAGTTCCCCGACAAAGTCATTAAAAGAACCGCCTTCGCCACTTCAACTCCGGACACTGCAAAAAAAATATCGGCCATACGGGCCGCTGAAATTGACGCATATAAGAATCTGTACAAGAAAATCGGCGGATTCACGCTGGAAAGCAACACAAAGATCGAAAATTTCGTATTGAAATCAGACAATGTGAAAGCTTCGGTGATCGGAGCTTTGATGGGTGCTGATTTCGTGGGTTTCAACTGGGAGGGAAAGGGAGCTGACGCCATTGCCACGGTGAAACTCCGTATAAATGTCAAAGAACTCAACGATATGCTCGGCGAAAAGATCGTAGATTACGACAAGGAATTTGTCGAAGCCGAAGGACAGGGAGCTCAGAAAACAGCCGCGACACCCCAGAAGAAAAAAGAAGAGGGAAAACAGGCCTTCGCTCCAAATGTCATCGAAGGCAACATCAACGTAATGCCCTGAAAACAACCATGAAACTTCCTAATCTTATCAGACTTGCATCCGCTCTCATGGCGTTAATCCTGCCGTATGCCGGGTATGCCCAGGAGACTGAACCAAGGGAAGCTGTTGTCGGCGTGGGGATGGCGGAGGGAACGCCTGATTCGGCATCTGAACAGGCTCTTGCGCAGGCGTTGAGAGACGCCGTCAGAAAAGGTGCCGGCATCGATGTAATGAGCGAATCAAAAGTCGAAAACTTCCAGATGGAATACGATCGCATTCTCACCGCATCTTTCGGGTATGTGGAGAAATACGAGATCACGGAACATAAATATGACAGCAAGACGCAAACATATACTGTAAGGATCAAGGCGACGGTGAAAAAAGGAGCCCCCGGCATGGACAATGTCATGGCACTCCGTCTTCTTGTAAAACGTGTCGAATCCCCCAGGGTTCTTATAATATGCGATGAAAAAATCGTCGGCTATGAAAATAAAGCTCCGCTCGCGAACGATATAATTTCTGAAATGGCGCAGAAAACCGGTTTTCAAGTTCTTGACAAGGAGGCCGTTGACACGAGAAGCGAAAAGGAGGCGAAAAGAGATGAGCTTCTCGGAGATGAAAGGTCTGCGAAGGTCAAACGCTCAGGTATTGCCGCAGCATACGACATAATAATCAATGGAACAGTAACAGGCGAAATAGGTGCCATTGAAGAACCTTTTCCGGACATGAAAACACGCGACGTTTCATTTGGATTCAACATAAAGGCGATATGGGCAGACTCCGGCGAAACCATAGCTGTCGCAAAACTTCCGGCTGCAACCTTTCAGGCAAAAGGGCTTGATCCGGTCACTCTGCCAAACCAGCTTGCAAGAAAATATCTGGCAAGGGTTCTGGAAGGACAGGATGTCGAACTGAAAGACGAAAACGCCTATAAGCTTTTCAGGAAAATAATTTCAAAATGGATAACAGAACTCGATCTCGGCGCAAAAATAAGGACAGAAATCAAACAGATTGACAAGAAATCCCTTGATGATTTGATTGCGGCACTACGGAAAAACAACAGCAATATTTCCTATGTGTGGCTCAGGGAATTCGACAGTCGGCTCTTTTCTGTTGTGGAAGTCGAAACAAGGCTTACATCCGCAAAGCTGGCGGATGAAGTCGAAAAATATATCGGCAAGAAATACATCCTTGACCAGTCAACAAAGAGAAATCTACGCTACATTCCAATAATAAAATAAGACAGAAAGTTATTATCCCTTTGAAAATACCGGATATTTCATTAATTTTAAAATGTTCTAATCATATCAAGGAGTTCCAGGTGAAATTCATTTCTACCGCCATTCTGACAGCCTCCGCGTTTTGCATTCTGCTTTCAGGCTGTGTCACGTCTCCCGGTGGAATCGCCCCTTCAACGGTTCCGATCACCTCAAAAGACATTTATACCATAACAAAGACCGATGCGGCGGCGAGCGACGGGGCTGTCACCATCTGCGGGATACCCCTGAAAACGTGCAGCGCATACGATGCCCTCCTGACGGCCAAGGAGAACTATGGGGCTGACGCGCTCATCAATGTCACCCTTGAAAACAAATCATACTGGATAACCGGCATCCCGTTAATAACTTATGACAAGATCACCATCAGGGGCGATGCTGTAAAATTCAACAGAGGAAAGGCCGACTGAAATGCTTAGACATATTCCGTTTCTTATAATTCTGATTCTCCTTCCCGCATGCACGAGCGTGGTTGGAATATCACCATCCACCACCCCGATAACCTCTGACGACTCATACACGGTGATTGGACGGACGAAAGGCGTCTCGGCCGGAACAATATGGCTCTTCGTACCAACAATGCCCGACAGCCCCTCGAAAAACGCCAGAGACAACGCAATCGCATCAAGACATGCCGACGGACTCATAGAAGTGACTGAAGAATATACGACATTGTCGTTCTTTCTGATAACATTTGTCTGGACAACAGTGGAAGGCACAGCTGTAAAGATTAAACGCGGCGGTGCCGTAGGAGCTGAAAAATGAGGTTTTTTTTATATTTACTCACATTATCGCTATTGGTTCCGGGTACGGGATGCGGATCAATTTTTTATCTTAAACATTCTCCCCAGGGAGCAGAATTCTCAGCCGTCCAAAAGGGTGTTCTCGCTGCAAATAAAAGCAATGTTCCGTGCAGGCTGGAGGTCATTTGCCCTGACGACATGGTAGGACAGCTGGGACACTTCTCCCTTGCGCATTATCCTCTGAGGCAGATACTGAAAGATACTTTCAGCAATGCAGTATACGCGGCCTTCAATCAGCCCGGAGGAGAAGTAATTGACGCCTTTACACTCCACGTGGAGGTTTTCAAATCCGAACTTGACATGAGGGAAGAAGCCTATACCCTGCACCTGCTGGTCACCCTTCAGGAACCCGGTGAAAAAAAGATATTGACGCTGCATCAGGAAAAAACCGTACACGGAGAAATAAAATCTGATTATGATGTGCCGGATATTGTCTATACCGCCGCAAAAGACCTTGCCGTGGAATCGGTAAAAGAACTCAAAGCCAATCCCAAGGTAATCAAGACAATATCGAGATTCGAGGAAAAATAGGCGCTCTTGTTTTTATTCGTCCAGCGTTTTAAGCGCCTTAGATGGATTCTTCTGTCCGTTGTCCCTTTTCTGCTCTCCCTTATTGTCCGCAGAAACACTGACTGGCTCATCAACCGGAATCCAGACGGCAACACGGCCATTGACTGATTTTTCAACCTTGAGCACCCAGGTTTTCCCGGTATAAGTGTCAAGCTTGAAAACAGCGCTCTCAGCTGGCTGTAAGCCGTTGAGCTTCTGTTCGCCAGCCAATGCATAAGTGCCTCCAAAAAGAATAAAGCGGGCAGTATTTACAATTGAGGTGATGTTCTGAGCGCCGCTCTCGCTCTTTTGCCCGTAAGAAGTTGATGCCATCAAACTGAAAAGAAAAACTGCAAACAGAACTCTTATTCCGGTTTTCATGTGAAATCCCCTTTGTAATATGCCATATTCAATTTTGTGACAACCACTAAGATTATTCTTTTTATTGAAAAGTCAACCTGTTATTTCAATAGTCCGCACCTCACCTGGAGGATTGACTGATTTCATGCAAAAACACCATTTAAATCTGAAATCAGCACACCTCCGCGATATTCGGAGAGTTTACCTGAGATGTCGTGTCTTATTCCCGCAGCCCTGCAGCGTTTTAAAAACTCTCCGACTTTTTCGGTTTTTCCAATATATCCGGGATTGTCTCTCCGGTAGAGAAGAACACTTTTGTTTTGGTCTTTGCGAATCCAGGCAATCGGCATCCTGTGTGGAATCCTGTGGAACTGGAGTCGGAACGATGCGAGCCACACCCCCCTTGCTTCGCCTCCATTCAGGTTCACGGGTTCATATACTTCCTCCAGATTCCCTTTACGATAAACCTTGTTGTCAATCAGAGACTGGCCTGAAACTGAATTCCTGATGCTTATTCCATCGCCTTCAGCGTTTTTGAAAACCCTGCAGTACGTACCCGTTCCAGCTATAATCTGTTTTTTCCTTTTATCCCACAATCTTTCAATTTCAGCGGCTTCGGCTTCAAGTATCTTGTACCAGAGGATTTCGGCAGCGGCAAAATCCTTCGAGAGACGCGATTTCAAAATCAGTTCACCGGCCTCCCTGTCGCTGATTTCACCCCTTAAGGCGCCAATCACCCTCACCATTCTGAAGT
>JBAYFV010000272.1:0-4937 GCA_041666985.1 Victivallales bacterium | reverse complement strand
ATTTTCAGCTTCGGAATCGAAATCTGCGAGGATCTGTGGAATGTGATTCCGCCGAGCTGCCATCATTCGATCGCCGGCGCGACAATCAATGTCAATCTTTCAGCCAGCAATGAACTTGTCGGCAAATCCGAATACCGGGTCGATCTTGTCAAACAGCAGAGCGCAAGATGCGTTTCAGGATACGTCTATGCGTCATCCGGCGTGAAGGAATCCACCACAGACCTCGTCTTCGGCGGACATTCCATAATTGCGGAAAACGGCGTAATTCTCGCCCAGAATGAAAGATTCCTCCGGACCTCAAACCTCATCACTGCGGATATCGACTGCGAGCGCATCCGCACCGGCAGGGTCAGTGCAACTTCTTTTGCGGACAATGCAGACACCGGAGATTATCTTTACATTAAGATTGGGAAGGTCAACCGGACGAATTCCCTGAAACGAGACATTCCCGCCCATCCCTTTGTGCCGTCAGACCACACACAGAGAGATGAGAGATGCAGGGAAATATTCAACATTCAGTCTGCGGGCCTCGCAAAACGGCTCGAACACACGGGCAGTGAAAAAGCCGTGATTGGAATTTCCGGCGGACTCGACTCCACCCTTGCCCTCCTTGTATGCATGGAAGCGGTGAAACTTCTCGGCAGAAAAAACAGGCACATTACCGCAATTACCATGCCCGGTTTCGGAACAACCGGAAGAACTTATAAAAACGCCGTCAAGCTCTGCAAATTTGCCGGCGTTGACTTCCGTGAAATCAACATAAAAGCCGCTTGCAATGACCATTTCAAGGAGATCGGACACAATCCTGCTGTACACGATGTTACTTATGAAAATGTTCAGGCGCGTGAAAGAACCCAGATCCTGATGGATGTTGCAAACAGGGAAAAGGGAATTGTCGTCGGAACCGGGGATCTTTCGGAAATAGCCCTCGGCTGGTCAACATACAATGCGGATCACATGTCAATGTACGCCGTCAACTGCGGTGTCCCCAAAACCCTGATCCGCTACATGATCGACTGGGTTGCCGACAATTCGCCCGCTGAAATGAGGAAAGTCCTCCACGACATAGCCGACACCCCCGTGTCGCCTGAACTCCTGCCCCACAAGGGCGACGGCAGAATATCACAGAGGACGGAAGACATAATCGGCCCCTACGAGCTTCATGACTTCTTCCTGTATCACACCGTGAAATACGGAGCATCCCCGGAAAAGACCCTTTATCTTGCGAATCTCGCATTCAAGGGGAAATACGGCAAATCACAGATTTCGTCGTGCATGAAAATATTCATCAGGCGGTTCTTCTCGCAGCAGTTCAAACGCAGCTGCATTCCCGACGGCCCCAAGGTCGGGACAATCTGCCTTTCACCCCGAGGCGACTGGCGCATGCCATCCGACGCCTCCGACGCCTCCTTCAAATAACAACTTCGAATGGAGCCCGCGTGTCCATAAACTTTGAAAGCAGCTTGTTTTTTTTATTTCTCCGACTATTTTGATGGCCGCATGCGATTTCTTGGCCTTTCATACTGTCCGCCTCACAAAACGAGGCTGTATCAGTCCGGGCGCTTAGTTCAGTTGGTTAGAACGCTACATTCACATTGTAGAGGTCGTTGGTTCGAGTCCAATAGCGCCCACCATCATTTTTTCAGCCTCATTACGGGGAGTATAGATGGAGGACTTTCCTTAAGGGCCCGTTAAAAAACTTACATTTGGCGCACTGCTGACATCCCGATCCTTACGTGTCGGACTGCTCTTGACATTGAAAGGGTTACGCATTATCCTATATTTCATGTTTTGAAATGCGGAAAAACCGTATTCTGCAATTGAAAAATGTAAAAGCGGTAGTAAGCATACCGGTTTCAAAGAATAAAGTGCGTTATGGGAAACACAGCAAGAGAAATCAACAAGATCGTCGCCGAAGCCGCAAAAAAGAAAAAAGAGATGGACAAGAGCAAGGAGGTTGAGGAGAAAACCGACTTCATAAGCACGGCAATAGACGACAGAAAAAAACTCAGGGCAAGTCTTAAGAAAAAGGTCAGGGACTATTCGAAGATCTTCCCCTGCCTTGTCATCGGCCTGGCGATTGCCTTTATCGGCTCCATCATTTACCAGATGGTATGCCTGTATCGCAACATCGAGAAGGAGGAGTGGAAGACTGCCAAAGTCAGCGCCGAAGAATATGCCAGGGCAAAAGAATTCGTGAACAAGTCATTCGGAAAAGACAAGGCCGACCTCGACCAGCTTTTCCGGAACGAGAGCCCCTTGACATGGAAAAGCAATGCAAAACTGATCATAGAGGGGATGAAAAACGCCGGATACGAGGCGTCGTCAGTCACCCTGGACACCAAGAACAAAGGAAATGAAGCCCTCATGCAAGTGACGTGTTCCGCGCAGGGCAGGGAGGACATATTATTCTTCATAGTTCTGGAAAACGACGATTTCAAGATCCTGAGGATAGAAAAAAAATAACGGAAGGTAAAACAAAAAAATGAAACTCCGTAACAGATTCACACTGGTAGAGCTCCTCGTCGTCATAATTATAATAATCATGCTTGCGTCAATGTTCCTGCCATCCCTTACAAGGGCAAGAGGACAGGCGAGGAAAGCCAACTGTCTTTCAAACCTCAAGCAGATTTATTTGATAGCCAGAATGTATTGCGACGATCAGAAATATTATCCCGATGCGGTACTGCAAGGCGCCGGAAGCGCAAAATACTACTGGTGCGGATATTATGACGGGACCAGTCTGGATTACGGAAAAGGGCCCCTTGGCGACTATCTCAAGAGTCCCGACATCTTCAACTGCCCGGAATTCATCTTCCGCGCCGACATAATCCCCCTCGATCCGGCAAGACAGGTGTCATGCTCCTACGGAATAAACGCCGAATATGTCGGAGGCTCTCCGGCTCCCACCGAACAGGAAACACTCGACAGCAGGGCTGCAAAGGCAACTGAAATCAACTCTCCCGAAAAAACGCTTTTCTTCATGGATTCCGCTGTCGCACCAGGTTCAGGCTATGGCGAAAGCTACTATTTCTGGGCGAGATTTTCCTATACAACCGGAGCCACACACGAGGCCAGAACCCACTTCAGACATTACGGCTCGGCTGTCGGCGTATTCTGCGACGGACACATCGAAGACAATCTTGTCCCGGATGCCGTGGACAGCCCGACCCTGAAAATCGGCTGGCCTGAACTGAAAATCTGCGAGAGGCACTGAGAATCCAACTCTCATATTATTTTCCGCGTGTTTCACGTGTTCCGCAGTTTTATTCCCGGATCATTGCATTATTTTATGGGCGACTTTCAAAACTATCAGCCTGTGGTAAATATCCCTATGAAACAAATATTTGTCTATTCAGTCAGTCTTGGATGTCCGAAGAACTTTGTCGACACTGAAATCCTGGCGGGTCATCTTCTGTCGGGGAACATCGGTCTCACCGAGTCGCCGGACAATGCGGATGTCTATATGGTCAACACATGCGCATTCATCCCCCCTGCCCGCACCGAAGCGGAATCATTCATCAGAAAGGCTATTGCCTGGAAAAAGAAGAATCCGGGATCCAGGAAAATAGCGATATGCGGCTGTCTTGTGCAATGGGACAAGAAAAATGAATATGCCGGAAAATATCCCGAAGTTGACTTGTGGCTCGGCATCGACAAGATTGCGAGCATCGCAAAGTACATTGGACAGCTTTTTGAAAAAGAAACCCTCAAGCCGGTCAGGGCGCTCACTTCCGCACCCGAATACATGTATGATGAAAACACGGCACGGCTTCAGCTGACACCGAGACATTACGCATACGTTAAAATCGCGGAAGGCTGCAACAACAGATGCACATACTGTTCGATTCCGGGAATTCGCGGCGCCCTGAGAAGCAGAAATTCAGAGTCCGTCCTCAAGGAGGCGCAGAATCTTATCGGAAGCGGTTGCAGGGAGTTAATCCTGATAGGACAGGACACTACGGCGTTCGGAAGGGATCTCAATGATGAAAACGAGAACCTTCCGGCACTCCTGAAAAAACTTGACGGTATTGAAGGGAATTTCTGGCTCAGGGTTCTTTATACTCATCCGGCGCATTTCACCGACGACCTGATATCGGTTTTTAAAAACTCCAGACACGTCATTCCGTATATTGACATGCCGCTCCAGCACATTTCCGACAGGATACTTGCAAGCATGGGCCGGAAAGTCAGGTCCGGGCAGATAAAAAACCTCCTCTCAAAACTCCGCGCCGAAATTCCGGGCATTGCAATCAGGACAACCTTTCTTGTCGGCTATCCGGGCGAAACTGAAAACGACTTCACTGAGTTGAGTGATTTTGTAGGGACACAAAAATTCGACAGGCTCGGTGCCTTCACGTATTATCCCGAACCGGGAACCCCGGCGGCGGCTTTCGGAAAGCAGGTGCCTGCGGAAGTCGCGGAACAGAGGAAAGACATCATCATGAGGCTCCAGGCGGAAATCTCACTTGAACACAATATCGGCCTCGCGGGAAAAACGCTGGACGTGCTGGTTGACAAAATCGGAAAAGGCGAAGCCTACGGCAGAACTTACATGGATTCCCCGGACATTGACAATCTCGTGAAAATAAAAACAGGGAAATCCGAGCTTTCCGTAGGGGATATTGTAAAGGTGGCGGTCAAAAGCGCAGGCGCCTACGATATCGAAGGGATATTGATATGAGGGAACTGCAAAAATTCGAAAACCATTTGACGCGGTGAAGTGAAACCCTTTTGAGGAAAGGTCCTTCCCTTCCCCGCACCCCAACCCTTTCCAAACCTGTCTGCGATTCCAGAAATATTCCCCAACGCGCTGAATGTGAATGTCATAACCTGTCCAGCGGGCTTTCAACAACCGCCAGTTTCTTCTGGGCAGCATGAGTGTAGATCATCGTCGTTTCCAGGCTTGAGTGTCCGAGGAGTTCCTGTATGACCTT
>JBAYFV010000271.1:0-4986 GCA_041666985.1 Victivallales bacterium | reverse complement strand
CTCGGACGTCTCCAGGGTGAGAACCCTGCAGTCCGCCGGAAGGAGCTTCTGCTGGTCTCTTTTGAGATCGGTGTATGTGCTCTGGTTGACGGAGTCCGGAACGGCGGGATAGTTGTAGCAGCCCTGAATTGTCCAAAAAACAGACAGGATTGAAATGAAAATCGCAAAACGATATAAAAATATTTTATTCACTGCGGAAGCCGAATTTAAATTGAAAACATTCGAATCAATAATATTATAACAGAACCCGCAGAATTCAAATATTAAATGGATTATGAAAAGACAATGATACAGCTTAAGGACGAACTATTCATTAGCTCCCCTAAAAGGAAATGGACGTTTCTGCCGGTAATCGACAAATATATGTTCCGGGAATTCATGATTCCGTTTTCCGTCCTCATCCTCGGATTTATGATTATGTTTGTCATATCGGACATCTACGATAACATAAAGGATTTTCTCGAGAATAACGCAACCACTGTCACAATGGTTAAATATTATTTACTCAGGCTTCCCGGACATGTGGAGTTCATTCTTCCCCTTTCAATACTTTTAGCCTGCATGTATACAATGGCCCACATGGGGAAAAATCTTGAAATAATAGCCATGAGGGCCTCCGGGATTTCACTCCACCGGGCCTGCGCTTCAATTTATATGATAGCCGTACTCATAACAATTTTGGATTTTTTCTTCAAAGAGACAATTGTCCCAACTTCGGAAAAAATGGCTTATGTCCTGGCAAAAAGCACAACACACGAGACATATAAGTACAATCTGAAGGAAATGCTTACCTATAGAAGTCCCGACGGATCCAAAACATGGTTTTTCAAATATTTTGACCTTAACGGCCTTCAGAAAAATGTGATTCTCAAGAAATACAGTCTTAAGGATGGAACGCTTAACTGGGATATTGAGGCTGAGGAAGCTGAATTCATTCCTGAAAAGGGATGGGAATTCCATAAAGTCATATTGACAGAATACGGTGATGACGGCATGATGCCCGAGAAACCGCAGAAATTCGATGTCCTTAAAAAGGATATCAGTGAATTCCCTGAAACTCCAAGGGATATAATAAACGCCGCAAGACCGCCGGAAGAACTTCCTTCAATGGTGATAATCGACCTCCTGAATAGAACAAAAAACATGGCGAAGAGCTCAAAAAGCCTCTATGAGACAACCCTCTACAATAGGCTTGCGTTCCCGTGGGCATGTGTTCTTGCGGTTTTACTTGGCATACCTCTTGCCGCTAAAAATGAAAGGAGCGGAATATTCCTGTCCATTATAATAGCGGTCGGAATTATTCTCGCCTACACCCTTACATCGCAGTTAATGCTGATCCTCGGCAACAGGGGAATTGTTCCGTCCTCCGTCGCAGGTATCGGGCCGACAGTCGCTTTTCTCGCCTATGGCTGGTACAACGCGGTGACGCACCAATAAATGAATCGGAGACCGGGTGAATAATCGGTGAACCGGAGCGGTGAAGACGGAAAATAACTGAACCTTCAACATTCAACGTAAAATTTATCAAAATGCAAAAAAATCGTCAATCAGAAAATGCCGGCATATCTCCGGAGCAGGCCTTGAAATATCTTGAACTGGAAGACTTTTCAGAAGTAGTGTGTCTGTTTGGGAAAGCCTACGAACAGAAAACAAGGTATTCGTCAGACACTGTTTCGGCATGTTCAATCATTAACGCGAAATGCGGGAGCTGTCCTGAAAATTGCGCCTTCTGTGCACAGTCAAACCGATCAAAAGCGAAAATTGACGTATATCCCCTGGTCTCAGTGGAGACGATGGTGGTTCAGGCAAGAAAAGCTTCGGAGCAGGGTTCAGGCCGTTATGGCATTGTTACATCGGGAAGAAATGTCAGGAAAGGAAAAGAGCTTGATCAGATATGCAGAGCCGTAAGCATAATCGCCGGGGATCTTCCCATAAAACCATGCGCATCGCTGGGCATCCTCGATTTGGAATCTTTGAAACAGTTAAAGGGAGCCGGTCTGACCCGCTATCACCACAATCTCGAAACTGCTGAGAGCTATTTTAAAGTCATTTGCAGCACAAGGAATTACAAAGATCAGACTGATACCGTGAGGAACGCGAAAAAAGCGGGACTTTCCGTATGTTCCGGAGGAATATTCGGACTTGGCGAAAGCAAAGCCCAGAGAGTTGAACTTCTTGAGACCATCAGAGAGCTGGGTGTTGATTCCGTGCCTGTGAATTTTCTAAATCCGATTCCGGGCACTCCCCTTGAAAACATGAAGCAGTTGACACCTGTTGAATGCCTGAAAATTATTGCGGTCGCCAGGCTGATGCTCCCAAATACAAATATCCGGATATGCGGCGGAAGGGAATGCAACCTCAGGGATTTTCAATCATGGATTTTTCTTGCAGGAGCCGATGCCGTCATGATCGGGGGCTATCTTGTGACCTCCGGCAGGGATGTGAAACTGGATTTGCAGATGATCAGAGATGCGGGAATGAGACTCGGAACTGATAACTGACATGTTGGAAGATGGTGTTTTGATCTGCGATATTCGCAACATGCGGTGGTCAGTCTTCCAGGGTCTTGAAGAATTCTTCCAGAGGATAAATCCTGGTTATCGCCTCGACATTACAACCCGCCATGTAGAGTCCGTTTTCAACATCGCCTTTCCATGTCGCAAGGAGGGCTCTTGCTATGCAGAATGGAACTTTCCCGGGGTTGCACGTGCGCAGGCAGCGGTAGGGGCAGCTGAATTTTTCCCTGTTTCCCGACAGCACCCTGTTGACGAGAGGTGTTTTCAGGACTCTCACAGGAAGACCTACGGGGCTTTTTATGACAGTGACATCCTCGCGTTTCGCCTTTACATAGACTTCCTTGCTTTTCCGGTCAAGTCCAGCCTCTTCGGAAGCGATAAAATGAGTTCCAATCTGAACTCCGTCGTATCCGATTGAGAGTACCCTCTCGATGTCACCACGGGACGCAATCATTTCAGCCGCGAGAACGGGCGTTTTCCCATACCCCATGTCTGCCATTACCTTTTTAACGTCTTTGAAAATCATTTCGAGGGAACACGTTTCGGGATGTTCAATCATCTCCAGGGTGAAACCCAGATGGCCTCCGTTTAAAGGTCCTTCCACTATCACCGCGTCAGGGGCTCTATTGTATTTTCTCTTCCAGGCGTTGACAATAACTGAAAGTGCGCGACCGCTGGAGACCACAGGTATCAGGGCAATATCCGCGTTCCCTACATATTCAGGAAGCGGAAGCGGAAGACCTGCTCCCGAAATTATAAAATCAACACCGGATCTTACGCTCTCCTCCACGAGTTCCCTGTAGTTTGAAAGGGCTATCATGATATTTACGCCGAGAGGTTTTTTTCCGCCGCAGAGTTCGCGGGCTTTCTTGATTTCCTGGGCAAGGACACGGTTTGACTCGTTTGCAAAATCCGTCTTGGATTTCTCAATGTCCCCGAGTCCGACGCTGGCAATGGTTCCGTAGCCGCCAAGGCGGATTGTCGCTGCGGCAAGAACGGAATTACCGATTCTCACGCCCATTCCAGCCTGGATTACGGGAAATTTTGATTCAAGATTTCTGATTTTTAAAGACGGGAATTTCATTCGGGAATTTCGTGATGATTTTTTTAAAGTTTTAAGGACTAGAAACTAACATAATTACGGTGAATTGCAAAGATATTTGTCAACTTTATAAGGAAAAAATAGACGGCAATATTTCAGGGGTTTCCCCTATTGAAGGAAATCCTCGGATCTGCGGCGACGTACATCAAGTCTGCGATGATTATTCCCGCAAGAGTGAGAATTCCCCCGAATCCAAACAGCGCCATGAGTACGGGAATGTCGCGGCTGTTAAGAGCCATCATTGAAAGCGAACCCATTCCGGGAATACTGAAAACGTATTCGATAATTATGCTTCCGGCAACAAGTCCGGGGAGAAGTTCGGCAAAAAGGGTAATAAGTGTGATAAGCGCATTTCTGAAGGCATGCTTTAAAATCACCACATGTTCCGGCAGCCCCTTCGCCCTCGCCGAACGAATATAATCCTGCCTGATGACTTCTATCATGCCTGCCCTCGCATATCTTGAAAGTCCGGCGAACCCCGCATAACTCAGACAGAAAACCGGAAGGACAAAATGCTTTGCGGTATCGTAGATTATCGACCATGTGCCCAGCCCCCATGTGTTTTCCGGGTAAATTCCCTTAATCGGGAAAAGGGGCCATAATCCGCCCTGGCATATGCACGCCTGGAGAAGGAGGGCGATCCAGAACGTAGGGATTGAATACAGGAAAAGAAGGAAAAAGGTGAAACCCCTGTCGAGGTTTTTCCTTGAGGTTATTGCCGAGTGAATTCCAATCGGAATAGCAAGGAGATAGGTGACAAGTATCGCAAAAAAGTTAAGGCTCACAGTGACTGGAAGACGTTCAAGTATCAGCTTTGCAACCGGCCTCCCCTTGTCGACAGAGGCGGATTCTCCGAAGTCCCCGCGAAACACTATTCCTCCGAGCCAAAAAGAAAACCCTACAAGAATGGGTTTGTCAAGATATAGTTTTTCGCGGAGTGACTTGTTCTGGGCGAGTATGTTCTTTTCCGAGGAAATTCCCTGTGACGCAGCGCTTTCGCCGATGACGGTGTTCTTTGCGGGATCTCCGGGCGCGAGTCTTACAAGAAAGTAACTTACAAGCATTATCACAAAAAGCGTGAGAACAGCCATGAGAAGTCTTTTTATTAAATATTCAGACATATTATATCCGGTAAATCCTTGATTATACGCATTGAGCGGTTTCAGGGTAATTCTTTTGTGAAATATAACTGCTTGGGTTGAAACAAACCAGTATTCCGTTTATGTTTTGCGGTCTGCATCTTTATTTGTGTTTCGTTATTCGAATTTCCATATTCGGATTTCACACATGCCCGGGTAGCTCAGTGGATAGAGCAGCAGTTTCCTAAACTGTTGGTCGTAGGTTCGACTCCTATCCCGGGTACCATTT
>JBAYFV010000270.1:0-5028 GCA_041666985.1 Victivallales bacterium | reverse complement strand
GCCTTATTGATATGAGCCAATTTCAAAATTGACGAATTCAAGGTAGGGATGGCTCTCCGAGCCGTCCGTTCTGAGGCGGCGGTTTCGGAGAAACCGCCCTACCTTCGCCAATTTTGAAATTACCTCGATATATTTTTGATTTTCATACTGGCGGAAAGGGACATACCGCTTAGGGTATGCCAGTCTTTCCGCCGACAGCCCCCGGCATCCGAAACCACCTCGGCCAACGTCATCGGATTTATGAATACGACTACTTAGATGCAAAACTCCCTCTATATTCTTTTCTGTTCCCTTATACCGCCCACTACAATCGCCGCCCCGTTTTTTCTGACAGGGCAGGCGTTCTGGCATATGCCGCATCCCCTGCATATTTCCGGATTGACGGACGGGCGTGCAAGCCCGCTTTCCGACGGATCGCTGTCAATCGCCACATACGGACAGAATTCGCTGCACACCATGCAGTATTCGCCTTGATCCCAGGCAATGCATTTCGACTTGATGACTCCGGCGATACCGATCTGTGTACTGTGTTTTTCTTCAAATGGGAGTTTTCTTATGGCGCCGACAGGACAGACTTGAGTGCAGTTGTTGCATGATTCCTGGCATGTTCCCCTGTATGCGTTCATTTCAGGCTGGAACCATCTTCCGACATCGGCATTGTCGGGAAATCCCACAGTTAAAATCTTTGTCGGACATACGTTCACGCAGGCATAGCACCGCGTACACAAGGAGGAAAAAGTGTCTTTATTGCCTGCTCCGGGAGGAAGCACCGGATAGTCCTCGTCCTTGACCAGCGGATTTTTCCTTATGAACAAGGCCAGAGGGATGGAGAGCAGGAAAGCTGTCACTACTTCACGTCTTTCATTCCTGAATCTGTCAGTATACTTGACATTCGTCTTATGCATGAGATCGAACATATGCCCAAGAGGGCAGAAATGAGAACACCATGACATCGGCTGTATTAACCCTGCAATGAGAAATGCCGGAAAGATGATTCCGGGTATGACTGCGGCCAGTGTAAGGGAGCCTGAAAATGCAAGATTTACCCTTGAAAATGTTGACAGCGGATCCAGGAAGATGAACAATGGAAATCCAATTGCGGACGAGAAAATGATTCCCCAGAACAAATATCCCGACAGTTTCTTTTTTAAAAAATGTTTTTTGAAGTTTTTTGTGCATGAGGCGGAGTAAACAGTTCCTAGCGGGCAGATCCAGCGGCAGAAAATGCGTCCTTTGAATACCGCCGCAGTTGCGAGTATCGCAGGCGGCAGAATCCACAGGACAATCAGACGGCTTCCCTGATGCGTCTCCAGTGACGATAAAAAGGACAACGGGCTTAGGGAGGGAACAATTTTCGCCATCCATGCGGGAAGCATTATGAATTCCCTGATAAAGCTCTCGGACGGTTGGAATATTTTAAGTATCCAGACAGGGATGGGGCCGGCCATGAGCAGAAGAATGGCGGCAATGAGGAAAAATATCCTTGCAGACCAGCGGACGGTTTTAGAGTTCAACTTCATCAGACTTCAATCTTCTTGACATTCATTTTTTCGACATCAACAATTCCCAGCCCCATTTCGCCGGCTATCTTGATATACTTCGCCCTTTCGTAGAGCTTCTCCGGGAAAAGGGTTTTTGCCGCATATGCGTCGGCAGCCACCTGGTCTTTTGAAACAATCAGGATATTCTGGATCTTAAGTTCTTTTGCCGGCCCCTGGGGGCCGCTGTCGTACATGGTTCTTGTTGCGTCAATTATGGTCCAGTTCGGTTTGATGAATGTCGCAATATCGGCTATGCACTGATGCAGACTGTTCTTATGCCAGAATCCCCGGTCCCTTACCGCGCCCATCCAATTTTTCATCGCAATGGTGAGTCCGGCTCCGCCGTGGTGTTTGGCGACAGGCATGTTGACCACGATGTCGGATTCCATGAAATAATTTGAAAACTCGACTTCCTTGAGTGAGACGCCCTTGTCAAGAACCACCTTCACGAACGATTTCCTGTCGCTTCCGAGGTCGATCATTCTCGCGTCATTTTTCTTTGCCACATCAAATATCCCGCTTTTCACGAAAGTCTTGTTTGCGGGATGGCAGGAGTTTTCAGGAAGGACAATTTCCCTTATGCCGACATCGCGGCACCCTTTGAGGAATTCATCAACCAGGACGGGATGTGTGTTGGCGCCTTCTTCAGGTGTCCTGTCCCATCCGGCGTTGATTTTCAGGGCGAGTGATTTTCTCCCTTTCCCGAAGCCTCCATCGGTGTTGATGATTTCCAGGCATTTCTTCATGAGTTTCACTTTGTCTTCGCCGTGTATCACCCATATTTCAGGGGCCTGGTTTTCTGCGGCAAATATTCCGGAAGGGGATATGGAGACCAGGATCCCTGCGGCTATCCCGCCTTTAATGAAGGTTCTTCTTGAAATGGCGGTGTCTGATTTCATGCAGTTCTTCATCTGTCACCTCGTTTTTTATTTTAAATGATATTGAAAACAAAAAAAATCAAGGGTGTTGAGCGAATATGCGAAAGTCCCCCTTGACTTTTCCACCCTTAATCCTCTATTAAATTTATATCGCCGCCTGAAAAGACAATTCATAAAAGACTCCCGCCTTTGGCATCGGAGCACAGAGGATAAGGATAAATGAAAATACTTGTTGTCAACGCCGGAAGTTCATCCCTGAAGTTCACCCTCTACAGCATGAACACCGAACAGATGATTGTCAAAGGTCAGATTGAACGGATAGGGCTTGCCGAGCCGATGTTGCAATATAAGAGAAACGACGGGATCGGCATTGAAATAAGCGCAAGCATAAAGAACCATGTTGACGCCCTCAAGCTGATCTGTGAAAAGCTTGTCGACAAGGAGGTTGGAGTCCTGCAGGGCCTGAATGAAGTCGAGGCCATCGGGCACCGCGTCGTCCACGGCGGCGAGCAGATGACAAAACCGGTTGTCATTGACAAGCATGTGAAGGATATTATCAAGGATTGCTTTGCGCTCGCCCCTCTTCATAATCCCCCGAACTATTCGGGCATTGAAGCCTGCGAGGCGATTTTCCCGGGAATAAGCAATGTCGCCGTCTTCGATACCGCCTTCCATCAGTCAATGCCCCCTGAATCATACCTGTATGCGATACCTTACGAGCTTTACACAAAATATGGGATACGCCGCTACGGATTTCACGGAACATCCCACAATTATGTCGCAAGGGCAACCGCAAAATTCCTCAATATCCCCTTCAACCAGCTTAAACTCATAACATTCCATCTTGGCAACGGCTGTAGCGCGACTGCAATTAACAAAGGTGTTGTCATTGACACTTCAATGGGCATGACTCCTCTCGAGGGGCTTGTCATGGGAACGAGATGCGGAGACATTGACCCGGCGGTTGTCATCCGTCTCATCGAACTCGGCATGTCAACACAGGATGTGGACAAGGTGCTCAACAAGAAGAGCGGTCTTCTCGGGGTGGGGGGGATAAACAGTAGCGACATGCGCGACATCATCAATGCCGCCGAAGGCGGCGACCAGCAGGCTCTCCGCGCCCTTCGCATGTTCATCATGCGAGCAGTGAAATATGCCGGTTCGTATTATGCCCTCCTTGACGGCGCCGATGCAATTGTTTTCACGGGTGGCATCGGGGAATACAGTTCATATGTCAGGAAGGGAATTCTTGAACGGCTGACATCCCTGGGCTTTGATCTCGATGATGAAAAGAACGAATCATGCAAAGGCAAGCCGGGCGTAATTACAAAAGAGGAAAGCAAATTCAAGGCGATCGTAATGCCGACCAACGAAGAACTGATGATTGCCCGCGAAACTCTTTCTGTAATGTCGAACGGCAATAATTCCCACTCCGACACCAATTGATATGATAACACCATGTCTTTCCTTCACGAACTAATTGAAAAGGCCCGTGAACACGGAAACAGGAAAATTGTCTTTCCCGAAGGCAATGACCCGCGAGTCGCTCTTGCTGCGGATAAAATCGAATCGGAAAGGTTAGCCGTGCCGATCCTGCTCGGCACTGAAGATGAAATAGGCAGGGCATGTGCCGAAGCCGGTATCGCCGACAAAAAATTCCACGCCTTTGATCATTTGAAATCCGAACTCCTCGGCAGATTCGCCGGAGAGTTTTGCGTATTTCGCAACCGCAAAAATTTCACCAATGAAAAATCGCTGGAACTGATGCGCAACAGGCTTTTTTTCGGCGCAAAAATGCTTAAAAACGGGCTTGTCGACGGAATGGTTGCAGGCAGCATGGCCTCAACAGCCGAGACACTGAGGGCCGCCCTTGCTGTAATCGGTCTGCGGGAAGGCGTCAAAACTCCCAGCGGTTCTTTTTTCATGGATCTTCAGACTCCTTCGGCTTCCGGAGAGAAAGTCCTTCTTTTTTCAGACTGTGCCGTCAATCCCGATCCCAATCCGGAACAGCTCTCGGAAATTGCGGTATTGTCGGCCTCCAGCTACAGGTTTTTTACGGGAAAGACTCCGCGGATAGCTTTCCTTTCCTTCTCAAGCCATGGCAGTGCGGCCGATGAATCAATAAATAAAATCAGGACTGCAAAAGAGCTGACAGTCCGGAAACTCAGGGATTCCGGAATTGAGGCGCTTGTTGACGGTGAACTTCAGGCTGATTCAGCTCTGGTTCCGGAAGTTTTTGAAAGGAAATGCCCTTCAGGCATTCTCGCCGGCACCGCGAATGTCCTCATATTCCCGGATTTGAATTCAGGCAATATCGGATACAAACTTGTTGAACGGCTCGGCGGAGCTTCCGCCTACGGCCCGATTCTCCAGGGATTTGCAAAACCCGTAAACGATCTTTCAAGAGGCTGCTCGGTAGACGACATAATCGGAGTAGCCGCAATCACAGCCTGCCAGAGCTGAAAAACAAATACCCGGATTTCGTCTTCAAAATAATAGGTAGGTGAGGTAATTTCAAAACTACCCTGAGCCGATTCAAAACTAGCGGAGGGCGGACTTTCCAGTCCGCCGCTTGAGTTAGATTTCCGCGGGTAAGAAAACCCGCGCTC
>JBAYFV010000269.1:0-5072 GCA_041666985.1 Victivallales bacterium | reverse complement strand
GTTAATTTTTCCGTGACGGGAAAATTTTCATAATTGGGCATTCTTTCAGACTTCAACTCCGCCTTTTCCGGGAACCCATTCCTTGTATTTGCGCGGAAGAGGGTTCTGCCGGTGACATTCCTCGATGACTGCAATTTGGCGTCTTACCTGTGGGATCGTGATAAGAAGCTCCGATCCGTCACGAAGCGCGGACGCTATGTTGTCATAGAAAGTTTTGACCGCGATCTCATATGACGGGATGGTGTAACCGCTTTTGTTTCCCTGTGCTATTTCCGCCGGAACTTCCCAATGGTTTTCAATCCACGGGAGTGTTTCACTTGTATATTTCCGCTTCTCGGACCATGTCTTCCAGAAATCCTGTTCTGGCGCCTGAGCCTTGTCATAATATTTCCAAGTCAAAGAGTTGGGATTGCCTTTCAGCCCGCCCCTTGTGCCGGAGATGCTGTACATGTCTCCCTGCGGATAAGCCAGATAGCCGCTAATCAGGACTTCCACCTGAGGGGATTGTTTGCCGGACAATGTCACGGCGCAGATGTCGTCGGAGTCCCCGCCCATTTCATTGTGGCAGGACATTCTGCAGAATACGGAAGGAGTCTCTTTTTCACCGAACAGCATCAGGGCCTGATCCAGAGCGTGCGGGCCGGTATTGAAAAGTGTTCCGCCCATGTTGCACTGGATTGTCTGCCAGTCCCAGCGGCGGGCGTAACTTCCCCACGAGCTTCTGACATATATGATTTCACCGAGTACGCCGGAGCGGACAATCTCGAGTATTTTCTGGAAGAACGGCTGGAATCGGTTGTTTTGAAATGGCGCAAGCATCTTCCCGTTTTTTTTTGCGGTGGCGACCATCAGGTCGAAATCCTTGACATTTGCTGCCATGGGTTTTTCGCAGACAACATGATAGCCTGCCTCAAGCGCCTCGATAGTCGCCGGTACATGGAGGGGGGAGGGGAGTGCATTGATAAAAAGGTCGAAGCCGCCGGCTTTGAGAAGTTCCCGCCAGTCCGAATACGCCTTGGCGCCGAACTCCTTTTGAGCATCATCCCTGCGTTCCTGCAACTGGTCCGCAACCGCGGTTATCTGAAAAAGGTCGCCGGACCTTTTAAGCCAGTTTGCGTGAATGCCGTATCCGCTGCGTCCCTGTCCGGCTATGCCGACACGGATTATTTTGTCTATAGTTTTTGACATAAAACGCACTCCCTTTTTTTATTTTTTCATTCGAATGAAAAAATATCTACCAAGTAGATATTTCGTAATTCGTAATTCGTAATTCGCTCGTTCCCATCACCTCTCCATCTCATCCCAGTCTTTCCTGTAATGCCCTGTTCCGAAATGCTTCAGATCCTCCATGAAGAACACCATTCCGCTGGAGCGGAGTTTCCCGCCCGACTCAAGTATGTCGAGCATTGCTTTCTGAAGGCGGGTTTCACGTGGGGCCCGGGAGAGATCCTTGAATTCCCTGTAGAAGACAAAAAACATTCCGTCATTCCCCACCGACTGGACAGGGAAGAGATAAAGTTCCCGCATGAGTTTGACCATGTTTGAATCCGGGAGATATGCTTCGAACTGTGTGTTGAAAATCCACGATGAGCAGACTATCGCGGAACTTTTCTTTTCAGGAAAGCGGGAGCTGAAGAAATCAAATGCGGTCTTAAATGAGTCGAGACACGCTTCGGGCGTCATGCCCCCTCCCGGAGGAATGTGCAGGTCTATCGTCCAGTCATTGGGTTTCAGTGCGGGCTCCCATTCCTTAAGAGATACTTGGAGCTTCTTTTTCAACGCATGTCCGTACGGTGAGACAGGATTGCCGCAGATGATCCCGTTTTCCTCGTAAAAAGAGGAAGTCCATCCGTTTTTTTCATCAGCTGTTCCGCCTGCGCCGACGATAAAGCCTTCCCCGTTGTGCAGGACGTTGTCAGGGGCAAAACAGATTTTAAAACCTGTTTTCCTGTTCCTGTAGAAAAAACGCCGGAAGTGGAAAGGCTCAATCTTGTATTCCATCCTGCCAAGCCGGAAGAGTTTCCCCTTATAATAGTTGCCAATCCATGAAAGCTGGTTGGTGAGCAGGCCGGGAAGCTTGTGGGCAATCTTGTGATTCTCGTTGAACCCTTCGATTTCCTTCATCGTGTGTCTGATTATATCACCGGGAATATTCATTCTCATGTAAGCGGCTCTTGCTCCCGGGACGACTCCGAGTCCCACCAGCAGATAAAAAATTCCGAACTTGTCGCCAAGCTCTTTCTTGAAATCAGGACACTTGTTGTAGTTGACCGGATGTGATCCGTCCGTGAGTTGATGGAAACAGTGCCAGCAGAAATGAAGGAGGGCGTCGTCTTTGCATATTTGCTCCGCAGTGGCGATGAGCAAAGGTTCTATGTCGGGGTTGAATCCGCAGAATCTGGCGGCCGGGACGAAGTTTTCCGGTTTTAAGAAGTCCGGAATCCCCGAAGGCATGGCTGCGAGCGATTCCTCCCATCCGAGAGAAATCGCATCCAGGTTTTCCGGTATTCCAAACTTGTCGGCAATTTCTTTCATGTTCTTCTGTTATTCCATGGATTAATCAATCATACTGTGAAATGACTCTGAATTATTGTGGGGATACGGAAAATAGTTGGATAAGTTCGAAATGCAAATATTACCTTTCTCAGAAAACACGGTATTTAACTTCTGTAAAAATCTTGAACTTCCAGTTTCAACAGGTAAGTTGAACATCAAGTTAAACTTCAATAATGGGTGTTTCATGGAAACCGTGACAATGCTTGATTTCAGGAAAAATGCAGGGAAAATCATAAAAAGGACGGTAGCCGGAGAGCGGATGATCCTCTCCTACAGGGGAAGGGATGTCCTCAGGTTTGAACCTGTATCTGCGAAGGATGACAAGACTTTCAGAGATGATCCTTTCTACAAGATAGGGGGGATCGCGGCAAAAGACAGGAAAGGGGTGCTCTCCAATGACGAGATTGACCGTATCGTCTACAGCTAAGGATGTCTTCATAGACACAAGCGGCTTTTATTCTTTGATGGTGGAAGACGGCACTGCTCACAAGGATGCCGTACGGCTTCTCAATGATTCGAAAAAGCACAAGTTTTCTTTCGTATGCACTGACTACATCCTTGATGAGACCGCCACGCTTCTCAAGGCGCGCGGACTGAGCCATGTCCTGCCTGTGTTTTTTGAATCTGTACTGTCATCCAGCATATGCAGGGTCGAATGGACGGATTCTGATCGTTTCATTGCGGCAAAAAACTATTTCCTCCGGCACGGCGACAAGGATTATTCTTTTACAGACTGTGTGAGTTTCGTGACAATGTCCGAAATTAAACTCAAGCGGGTTTTGACCAGTGACCGGCATTTCATGCAGGCCGGATTCGAACCTGTCTGAAAACCGCTTTTATTTCATTGATTTTACTCCGAACAAAGCCGCATCCGGTTGGAAGATTATTGCTGAACCATATATATTAACGGGCTTCATGGTCATCCCGAAGGATGACAAACGTTTCTTTGAGAAAGTTGTTTTCCCAGGAAAATAATTATGACATTAAACAAATAAATGGAATATGTAGAATGCGAAAAACAAACGGATGGGTTGATCTTCAGGTGAACGGGTATATCGGAATTGATTTTTCCTCAATGGCGCTTACAAAAGATGACGCCAGGAAGGCGTGCAGGGAAATACTCTCATCCGGCACCGCCGTTTTCCTTCCAACTGTCATTACAAGTTCGGACGAGGTTTACGAGCGCAATCTGCCTTTGTTGTCTGAGATCATTGGTGACAGGGAGTTCGCCGGGAAAATACCCGGATTCCATCTTGAAGGGCCTTTCCTCTCCACAGAAAAAGGCGCTTCCGGAGCGCATAACCCGAAATGGATGCTGAAACCCGACGTGAGCTATTTTAAAAAGCTTTCAAAACTCTGCGGCGGAAAAATAAAAATGCTGACCGTCGCCGCTGAACTTGAAGGCGTATGCAAGCTTATAAAATATGCCTCGAAATCAGGTACGACTGTTTCCCTTGGCCATCAGCTTGCGAATTCCGCAGATCTTGCGAAAGCCGCAGCTGCAGGAGCAAAGGCGCTGACTCATCTGGGAAACGGTCTCCCTAATCTTCTTCCCAGGCATCCAAACACGATTTGGGACGGAATCGCCGAAGATTCACTTGTCGCCATGATCATTGCGGACGGGCATCATCTTCCACCTTCGGTCATCAAAACAATAATCAGGGCGAAAGGGGCGGACAACTGCATAGTCGTAAGCGATGCAGCACCCATTGCCGGACTCAAGCCTGGAAGATACAGCAACCTTGGCGGAGATGTAGTCCTTGACAAGAATGGAAGACTTTACAATCCTCAGCTCAACTGCCTGTCGGGCTCTTCCTTCAATATGACAAAGTGCATGAACTATCTGAAGGGACTCAACCTGCTTTCAGATAGGGAACTGATTAAAGTCGGATATGAGAATCCGCTGAAGATGATTACACGGTAATGAATATCCAATTGTGAAGGGAAGAAAATTTTTCCGTCCCGGAAAAATTAACAGGCAAGATTCACTTCAGAAGCATCTGGAGGTTTTTCACCTTGTCTCTCTTCAAAGCCTGCGGAAAGCGTTTCTTCAATTCTTCAAAGGTGGCTTTCGCTTCACCTCTTTTATTCTGCTTCAGGGATATTTCAATGCTGAGTATTATTGCCTCCTCCGAAAGGGAAGGCTCTCCCGAAAGAATGAAAACCGACATCGCGTAACGGTTGGCCCTGTTCAAGTCCTCTTCAGATTCGGACAGGATCTTTGCGAGACCAAGTCTTGAACGGGCCGAGGCCGAGTTGTCCCCGGATGTCTCGATGCATTTTTCGAATACGAGAACAGCCTCGTTCCTGTTGCCTCTCTTCATGAGGGCCATGCCGAGATGGGAGAGGAGTTCGGAATAAAGCTCCTTGTCCTCGGTTTTAATTTTTTCACCCTCCCTGTAGAAGGACAGGGCCTTATCGTTGTCACCGTTCTTTTCCATCAACCGCCCCAGGCACGTCAGCGCTTTAAGCCTGTAGTCGGGATTATTGTTTTTTGCGAGAGCCTGATAGCATTT
>JBAYFV010000268.1:0-5089 GCA_041666985.1 Victivallales bacterium | reverse complement strand
ATATAAATGCACAGGCCGTAGGAAGGGTCTGTTCGCTTATAGCCGACATGCTTTATCCTGACATCATAATTCTCGGGAGTCTGGCGAACCATCTTGGCAAGAGATGGACTGACAGGATAAGGAGTGTGTTTCATGACGAAGTCCTTCCGGACGCCCGCAAAGCCTGTAAAATCACACCTTCGAGCCTGGGAAAGAAGCTTCAGGATTATTCCGCCATCGCCGTCGCGCACAGGATGACAGACACTGAAAACCCCTCCCTTTAAGGTAGTACTCTGTATGTAAATCTAAATTTTAAGATTTATAGAGCACTAGAAGGGAAGTTTTGAAAGGAAGACCATGATTCTGTGGTCGCGTGACTCCGGAACCTCATGGAGCCTGTCAATCTCGGCGTTGATAGCGTCGAGTTCGCCGCGGTCCAGCCAGAGCCCCTCGCATTTCGAACAGTATTCGAGGACGATGTCGGAGTATGAAATGAAGTTGACTTTTTTGAGTTTTATATCTTTGCACTGCGGACAGTTGCAGTCGGAAATCCTGTCTTCCGCGATGTGCTCTTTTGAACAGTATTCGATATCTCCCTCATGCGGATGAGCCATCTTGTTGAGCTCCCCCTTGTGCAGCCAGACTCCATTGCACTTCGTGCAGAGAGCTACGGTAACACCGTCGTGAGTCTGCGGAACAAGTTCGCCAAGCTCACATTTCGGACATTTCAGATTGGTTCCCATTTTTCAATTCTCCGTTTAAAATAACCACCAAGGCACAGAGGCGCCAAGGGTTGAATTATATTTTAATGTTTTATGGATTGTCGGATTAGCGGATTGATGGGTTTCTGCCAATGAACAAGATGTTTTCAAAACAATGGAGTTAATTGCATAAACACAAAGAATTCTGTTTAGTGAATAAAACCCGTTGGAGTTCAAACTTTAGTTTGTCTTCATGTTCAAAAAGATAAACAAGCTAAAGCTTGAACTCCAACTTAAGCAATCAACTCCGCAATCAAATATTCTTGTGCTCTGATTAATCTAATCCCAGTCATCCGTTCATCCAATAATCCAACCATCCGTCATCCTCGGGATGACTACATATCCAGCTTGTCCTGAAAATACTGCTTCAGCTTGTCAATTGCAACCCTGTCCTGCGCCATCGTATCCCTGTCGCGGACGGTTACGGCCTGGTCTTCGGCGGTCTGGAAATCATATGTTACGCAGTAGGGCGTCCCGATTTCATCCTGTCTGCGATAGCGTTTTCCGATGCTGCCTGTGACATCGAACTCGGCGCGGAAATATTTCTTCAGGGCGGCTGAGATTTTATTTGCGGGTTCGGAAAGCTTGTTTGAAAGGGGAAGAACCGCAACCTGGACAGGTGCGAGCTTCGCGGGGAAACGCAGTACGATTCTGACATCCTCCTCCATTCCCTCCTTCTTCGTCGCCGCAGTATCCTCGTCGTAGGCATGGCACAGGAGGGCGAGAACCGTCCTGTCAACACCGACAGACGTCTCGACAACGGTCGGCATGATCCGCCTGTTCTTCTCCTGGTCGAAATACTCGAGATTCTCTCCGGAGAATTCCTGGTGTCTCGACATGTCCCAGGTGCCGCGGTGATGCACACCCTCGAGTTCGCCCCAGCCGAACGGGAATTTGAATTCTATGTCAAGGGCGGCTTTCGCGTAGTGGGCGAGCGCCTCATGCCCGTGTATTTTCAGTTCGTCCTCTTTGAATCCGAGCACGTCCCTGTAATATCTGATGCGTTCGTTTTTCCAGTATTCATACCAGTTCATCGAATCCTCTTCATAGCAGAAGAACTCCATTTCCATCTGGCTGAATTCGCGGGAGCGGAAAATGAAGTTCCTGGGATTTATCTCATTCCTGAACGCCTTTCCGATCTGCGCAATGCCGAACGGAAGCTTTCTGCGTGCGGCGACTCTGACAAGATTGAAATCCACGAAAATAGGCTGGCAGGTTTCGGCACGGAGATAGGCCGTGTGCTCCTCGTCGGAAACAGGGCCGACATAGGTTTTCATCATGAGGTTGAATTCGCGGGGCGCTGTCAGGTTGTTCGAACCGCAGGCCGGGCATTTCGACTGGTCTTCCATCTGGTCGACGCGGTGGCGCGCCTTGCAGTCGCGGCAGTCCGTCATCAAATCCCCGAATTTGTCGAGATGGCCTGAAGCCTTCCATATTTTCGGATGGCAGATGACGGTTGAATCGAGTCCGTCCACATTGTCCCTTTTCTCGACCATCTCGTTCCACCAGCACTTTTCAACAGCCCTCTTGAGTGCGGTTCCGTATGGGCCGTAGTCCCAGAATCCGTTTATTCCGCCGTATATCTCGGAGCTTTGGAATATGAAGCCCCTGCGCTTGCAGAGGGAGACTATTTTTTCCATAAGTTCGGGCGATTTGGTGTTTTCCATGATGAATCCTTGATTTATTTTTTTTGAGCCGTGAAACTTACACTCGGACTGCGAGTTTCGCAAAAGGAAGACTGAATTAAGTTTCAGGTTTTAAGTTTTAAGTGAGTCATTTGTTTTATGGGAACTGCAAATGCTTTCTTTAAAACTTAACACTTGTGACTTAAAACTGAGGTAATTTCAAAATTGCCGAATCCAAGGTAGGGATGGCTCTCCGAGCCGTCCGTTTTGAGGCGGCGCGTTACGGAGAACGCGCCCTACCTTCGCCAATTTTGAAATTGGCTCAACTATTAAAATACGATTTATGCAACAGTTCCGGTTGATGTAGGCAAGGATTATGAAGTATATTAGGCGGAGAAATTGCAGTAGTAGTCAAAATTAAATTTTAAGTTCCAGGTTTTAAGCGTTAAGCATTGGATTTTTTTATAAGAACTGCAAGTGCTTTCCTTAGAACTTAACACTTGTAACTTAAAACTCTCAAGTTCGGGCTTTATTTATGGAAAAAGGCGAAAAGATCCTTGCGGAGAACAGAAAAGCTTTTCATGACTATCATATCATGGACAGGTATGAGGCCGGAATCGAGCTGAAAGGCACCGAGGTCAAGAGTTGCCGGGCGCGCCAGATTTCCCTCAACGACGCCTATGCAATGCTCGAGGAGGACGAGGTTTTCCTTCTCAACGCCAACATAGCAGTCTATGAACACGGCAACCGCTTCAACCACACGCCGGTGCGGGAAAGGAAGCTTCTCCTGCACAAACGCGAAATCCGCAAACTGATTCAGGCGACAAGGGAAAAAGGGAACACCATCATCCCTCTCAAAGTCTATCTTAAAAACGGGAAAGTCAAAGTCGAAATCGCCACCGCAAAAGGAAAGACTTTCGGCGACAAGCGCGAATCCCTGAAGAAGAAGGAGTCGGACAGGGAAATGAAACGGGCGGTCTCTGCAAGGGGAAAATGATCAAGCCGATTGACAACTATATTGATTACGGGATGCTGTCGTCAGACCAGAGGAAAACCATGGTCGAGACGCAAATCGCCGCCCGCGGGATCAGTGATAAGATTGTCATTGACGCGTTCCTCAATGTCCCAAGGGAATGCTTCGTACTTGAAGAATATGCCGACAACGCATATGACGACACTCCACTTCCCATAATCGGCGGACAGACCATTTCACAGCCGTACATGGTTGCCGTCATGACGGAGCTGCTCGAACTCACAGCCGAAGACATTTCCAAAGGCGTGAAAATCCTTGAAATCGGAACCGGGGCCGGCTACCAGGCTGCGATTCTCGCAAATATGGGCTGCAGCGTCATAAGCATTGAAAGGATGGAAACGGTTGCGGATTTCGCAAAGGAGAACCTGAAAAAACTCCCATACGGCGAACGGGTGCAAGTACATGTCGCCGACGGTACGCTCGGCTGGCCGGAAGAAGCGCCATTTGACGGGATTATCGTGACGGCAGCCGCACCGACAATCCCTACAGCACTTATACATCAGCTGAATGTCGGCAGAAAACTCGTCATCCCCTGCGGCAACATCATGGTGCAACAGCTGTTGCAGGTGGTGAGAGGGGTGCATGACGTAAAAATCAACCGTCATACCGCCTGCCGTTTCGTCCCGCTGATAGGGAAGGACGGATTTCCGGAATAGGTCGGTGGACAGTTATCAGTAACCAGTTGTCAGTTATCGGAATAAATTTTTGTGGAGTTCACAGCTTTAGCGTGTCTTGGTATTTTTAACCGTCTTTGCCTGAACCAAACAGAATAACCACAGAGGCACAGAAACACAAAGTGGGAATTTGTAAGTTTCAGGAATTCCGGAGATAAAATAAACAGGAGGCAATTCAAGAGAAGAACAGCCCTTGCGGGCTTAACTACAAAGTTAATTCGTTCGTAGTCAATGCCGCAAGGCATGTTCTTAAAGTACGGAAGGTTTGCACAGACATGATTTCAAAAGCTTGGCTTCGTTTTGAGATGTCTTAGAAAAACACCTTTCTTGATGTATTGTATATGCACGATTCTAAAAAAACATGCAGATGGAGGCTTGAATGAGAACGACACTGGATCTTCCCAATGCCCTTGTAGAAGAAGCGATGAAACTGTCACACCAAAGGACGAAAACTGCCGTACTTGTCACAGCCCTTGAGGATTTTGTCAGAAAAACAGGATTCAGGGACTCAAGAAGTTCAGAGGAAAAATTAAGTTGGACATCAACCTTGACAGACTTCGGAAACGCAAATGAGCATCTTGGTTGACTCATCTGTTTGGGTTGATTACTTCCGTGGCACTGGACAGGCGGATGTCCTTGAACTGCTCATTGAGGAAAACCTCGTCGTTACAAATGACCTGATTCTTGCAGAATTGATACCATTTCTTAACCTGCGCAAGGAATATGCCCTCATTTTGCTTTTGCGCGAAATAAAACGTCAACCGATGTCTGTTGATTGGGATGAAATCATTCAGATTCAGACTGAATGTCTGCGCAACGGGATCAACGGGGTTGGGATTCCGGATTTGATGATTGCCCAGAATGCAACCCAGGGCGGATTGAAACTATTGTCTAACGAGCCGATTTCAAAACTCAAATTTAAAGGAGCGCGGGTTTTCTTACCCGCGGAAATCTAACTCAAGCGGCGGACTGGAAAGTCCGCCCTCCGTTAGTTTTGAATCGGCTCAGGGTAGTTTT
>JBAYFV010000267.1:0-5171 GCA_041666985.1 Victivallales bacterium | reverse complement strand
TTTGTCCGTTCGACACTGCTGGATTCGGAACCCAAGGTAAAGTCTGCTCTGACCGATCTGATGATGTATTATACGCCAGCTCTGTTTTCCCGTAAATGCGTAGTCGGCGCTGACGGAAAGGTTGTTGATTTCCCTCTGGCCCACCAATCAGTAATTGACTGGGACAAGCTCAGGGAGGTGCAAGAGATACCAGTAGGAACGCCTTCCGGCTGGATCGAAATCACGGAACAGATTTACGCTCCGCTTCCATTAAACAGCGGTTGGAGCCTCAAGAGCAGAGACCATGCCGCGCAAACGCTCTTCATGGGTTTTTTCGCCCGCGAGAACGATTCCCGCAAGGATCGCAGGCCGATCTTTAAGGGTTTAGAACTCGGTAATTTAAAAAAAGTGCACGCCAGGCTAGATTTCGCCACGCGCCCGGAGGAGGCCGCCATCGTCAGAAGTGTGGAATATTCCAGCGGAAATAGTTGCATCCCTGTCTTATTGGAACCAACTGGAAAGGATCTATCCACCTGGGGGGAATCGATTCTGACACTCCGTGACAATACGGAAAAGCGCATGGAATCACTGAAGGAAGCAGGCATAAGCGCGATGCCTCCGCCGAAACGGATAATCATTTCACGTTGGTTCTGGACGGGCTACTTCTATCCTGTCCTTGATCCTGACACAATCGCGAAGGAAGTTGAGGTCTGCAAACTGATTGGGATCAGTTCCATCAACTGGTGGTGTCCTACTTTCCCTGATGATTATGAAAGCTATGCGACAGCCGTGCAAGGACTGAGTCCGCTCTTCAAAGAGGGCACGCGTCCGGATTGGCTGGCGAAAGATCCGTGGGATCCCGAATTCGAACAGAAGGTTGCCAAGGCTGCGGCAAAAATAAAAATCCCCCAAGGGAAGAAGATGTTGATGAAATTTGGAGACGAGACCAAAATCCTCCCGGAAAAGATCTTGACGGAGAGTCCCCGCGCGCTTCCCAAATTCCGCGAATATCTGGCGGCTTGCGATGTCAAGCCGGAAGAGATCGGCTGCGCCTCCCTCGCTGAAGCGGATCTCATTACCAGTCCGGCGAACCTGAAAACCACTGAGGAACGCTTTCTCTACTTGAACACCATGCTTTTCCGCAGCGACATGATGATCAACTGGTACAAACGGATGACCACAGGGATGAAGAAGGGGCTCGGGAGTAATCTAATCACCACAGGTGCGAGCTGCTGGGATGATGCCGGAAATGCACCGGACTTCTTCAAGCAGGCCAAGGCTGGCGTGTTTGATGTCGATTCACATGAGTTCTCAACATTGCTTTGGGTGATGCCTTACGGTGCGATCTACCGTGCTGTTGCGCTCCGCACCGCCGGCCGTTACACCTCCACCCTGCCCGGCATTACTTACGGCAGTACACGGGGCGGTGAGGGTTTGGCCGACATAATCGAACTCGACGGGACGACCGCCTTGATCAATGGCATGCGCCATATCTACTGGTACGTTGCCGGGCCATACAACCAACTGGGTCCAGTTCCACTTGCCTTTGAACGCAGGTTCGCGCTCATTTCGCAGCGGGCGGCTCGGTTGGAGGATTGGATTATTTACGGTGATTCGCCTAGCCGCGCTCCGCGGACGGCCCTGGTAAAATCCTATACGAGCGAGATTTGGGGGGGCGGAGTAAGACTGCCTTATTTCCAGGAATTCGAAGTCGCGGCGGCGGCTCTGGCGTGGAACCAGATTCCGTTCGATATCATCCCGGACGAGTGGATTCCTGAAACCCTTAAGAATTACGATGTCCTCTATCTGGCGATGCCCAATCTGCCTGTGGCGGTCCGCCCCGCCATCGCGGACTGGGTCAAGGCCGGAGGACGACTGGTCATAATCGGAAAAGCGGCCTCCCTGAACGAAAAGAACGATTCGGCTTCTTTCTACGCCGTCCTGGGCGGTGACGGGAAAACGACTTCCGGAACCGTCGCAACACCGCTCGGCAAGGGGCAGCTAATACTGATTGCCGATGAGCTGGGTATGAAAATCCGCCAGAGCCTGATCCCGCCGCCGCCCCCGCTGGATGAGAATTCGCGAATCAATTCTGTTTTTCACGGATTGGATGAGTCTTTAGTCAAACGTTATCTGGCTCCATTTGATATTGAACCGAAACTACCACGCCCCATCCTTGTCAGCAGGATTGGTGTTGATGCCACTTTTTTCGAAAAAGAGAACCGTGAAAGCGCTGTTATACTTCTCGCCGATTATACCGACGGAGCCGAAAAGAAGGTCTCATTGTCGCTGGCAACGGCGGGAACTTACAACCGTTGCGAGGATGAATCCGGGAGAAGGTATCCGGTTCGCCGTGAAAAGGGGCGGACGATAATCGAAAACGTTCCGTTGTCCGTCAGCACTGTGCTGACGCTTCTTTGAAAAAGAGATGGCATGAATAATTAACTGCATGGTTGGCTATGATTAAAAACGGAGGAAATCCTATGCTTGATCTCCATGTACACATAACGACGAAGATTATCCGGAAAACCGATTTCATAAATAAGTTGGAAGTTATCGGGGCTGGGGAAGCAGTGCTGCTTTCTTTGCCTCCGGGAAGTTTTTTCAACGCAAAGGGCAAGGATCCTTTTCATGAACGACTGAATAATGTTTTGAAATGGTGCGACGGGGTGAAGTCGCTTCACCCTTTTTTCTGGATTGATCCGCTTGCCGATGACGCTGCAAACCAAGTTGATACGGCATGCGGAAAAGGGATAGCCGGATTCAAGGTCATTTGCGACCGGTTTTATCCGTCTGATGATAAAGCGATGAAGATTTTCAAGCTGATTGCCAGGAGAGCAAAGCCCATATTGTTTCATTCCGGAATTCTATGGGATGGCAAGGTCTCATCAAAATATAACCATCCCATGGAGTTTGAATGTCTGCTGGAATTGCCAAAACTGAGATTTGCACTGGCTCATGTTTCATGGCCCTGGTGTGACGAGCTGCTCGCAGTGTATGGAAAATTCCTGAATGCACTCTCATTGAAACCGGAAGACTCTCCGGAAATGTTCATTGATACAACCCCGGGGACTCCGGCAATATATCGCGAGGAGACATTGAAAAAACTCTATACAATCGGCTATGACATTCAAAACAACATAGTTTTCGGGTCGGATTCCAATGCGGCGGAGTATAATTTGAAATGGGTCAGAGAATGGTATTGCAGAGACAGGAAAATTCTCAGGAAATTGAAATTAAATGACGCGGCAATAGAAAAATATTTTTCAGGAAATGCAAAAAGATTCCTGGGAACAGACAGGTCTGTGTTAAATAAAAAATGCCCTGTTCCGGGCGCAAATTGATTGGATTTAGAAATGGAAATATGCATCGTAGATGAAAATGAAATCAACAGGGAACTGGATTGTGCCATAAAAAAGGCGCTATGCATCTGTTTTCCTGATGACGCTGAATTCTTTTCTGGAAGCAGGGCGTGGCATGGAGCTGCGCCTGCTTGGTCTGTCATCATGAAAGACAACGGTACTGTCGCGGCACATGTCGGCATAGTAGACAGGACTGTTAAAGCTGGAAAACATTTGCTCAGGGTTGCCGGTGTACAGAATGTCTTTATTCAGCCCGAATACAGGGGGCGCGACCTTTGCGAAAAGCTGATGAATGCGGCAATGGACGAAGCCTTGCGAAGGGGCTTTGACGCAGGGTTGCTTTATTGTGTGCTTCAACTGGAGAAAGTTTATGCAAAGTGCGGTTGGACGCTTTTGCCGGGAAAAGAAATTATCAGGATAAATGAAAATGGAGAACATGTTCCGCTTCCGTCAAAAAATATAACGATGTACTTCCCTTTGAAGATTAAGGATTTTCCGAACGGAAATATAAATCTGCAGGGCAACGATTGGTAGAGAATAAATAAAGTTCAGATTTTATAATTATGCAATTGGCTCGGAGGTTGACTGTGTTGTGCCACAAATCACTGTTTGCGATAGTTCCCCTGATGCTGTCCATGTCTGCCCTTTCAGCAGAGGGTGAAAAGGTGTCTGAAATCTATCTGCGGATCACGCTTCTGGATTCGCGTCCCGCTGAAATCCCGGTACAAGTTGGTGTCAGCGCCTTCGAAAACTTCCGAAAATTCCCTTGGTTGACGTTGGCAAAGTTCGGCATCGGCAGGCATTCCGGACGAATGGATTTTCCGACCGGATTTGATGACAATCTTCCATGGGAAAATCTGGGGGCGGAGGAATCCTTTCGTATTGGCGAGGGAAGCGGATGGATTCCAATCGGCAACATCCTAGCTGTTGCAGAGGGGGAGTCGAAGAGATGGCCTCCGGTCAGAAAGACGCTCGCTTTTTCCTTCAACAGCCCACAGCTCCCGGCTGTGGCGGGAAGAGCTCCTCGTCCCGACCCTGTGCGCCAAGGAGCCAAACCGGACAGAGGCAATCTGCATGAGGTCAAGGTGCTTTTGGAATTTTCCGAATCCCCATCTGAAGCCGGGATAAAGCATCGCATCGAATACGATTCGGACATAAGCGTAATCGCGCTGGATGTGGGAGGTACGCTAGACGATAAGCTCAAACCGCAGCCACTTTGCCGTTTTACCCATATCCGCCCATTGCGCGACACTGTAGGGGAACAAGTGGAATATCTGGCAAGAGAGCTTGGCACACCTGCTCCAGCTCCACGGCGAATGGTATCCTACACCTGGGTTCATCACGGATATAATTTCAACTTCTACGATTCGGCAACCACCAAGCTACAGTGGGAGGCCCTGAATTACCTCGGCGTAAACTATGTCAGTTGGTACATTACCCCATCGCCCGGTCTGCCGGTTCGCGATAAACGGATTTCACAGCAGTGTCTGGAGTTGCCGATCTTACCCAAATGGGTCATACCCCATCCGCTGTCTCCCTTTGACCGCAAGAAGGCCTTGGCGGTGCTGCGTGAAATAGTCGAGCGTTGGAGAAACGACTGCCAGATTGATCCCGCATTCCCAGTTTGGTGCCGTGTAGGAGATGAGATCAAGCTCATCTCCGAGGATAGTACGGTATCGCATCCTGAAGCCGCAGCAGATTTCCGGGCATTTGCAAAGCAGTCCGGCGTTCCCGTTTCGATCCCGGAAGCAGAGCTGCATCCGGTGCGCAAGAGCGATATACGCAATGCGGCAGATGCCGAACTCTACTACCTGACATGCCATTACCGGC
>JBAYFV010000266.1:0-5194 GCA_041666985.1 Victivallales bacterium | reverse complement strand
TTTCTGAATATTCCAGTTATGCGATGTTAATAATACTGTATAATTTGCATCTTGTATTGCGATATTCAAGCCGAATCAATTAGTTTTCCTGATTGGTTCCGATTTTTATCCCTGCTCCAGCATGGCGGTATCATCTCTGTTTTGCAAGCCTTCTATTTGATGAAACAAATGCAGGATTGGATATGTTTTATGCAGAAACAGGCATGGCGTAATTTTGAATACTCTGATATAATTGCATTAAGAATAAGAGAATCACATGGAGAAGTGCGAAAGTTTTTGAAAGTTCTTATCTGTGTTTCTGTGGTTATACTCTATAAAGGTGCACATGAAAAACAGTCTTGCTCCGAAAATCGCTGTGATTGCCCTGTCCAGTCCGCTGGAAGTAGGTGCAGGAAGGGCTCTGCAGAAAGTCCTGGCGCTCGAAGCTGTCCTTAAAGAAAAGAAATGCGATGTAATTCTTTCCGCCACGGTTTCAACACATCAGGAATCAGCAGGCATCGGCAGAAAGCTCGCCGGATTATTCCCTGACATAGTCGTATTTCTTCCTGTCTGCTGGTTTGAAGACTATCTGGTGACGGACTTTATCGAAGAGTGCGGAGTTCCGCTTCTTTTATGGGCGTTGCCGGGTATGGAGACCGGCTCTCTCTGCGGAAGCCAGCAACTGGGCGTTTTCCTCAAATATCTCGGATATCCGTTCTTTCATGTTTTCGGTGAAGTCGGAGATCAGGCGATTGTATTGGAGGCAATGAAATACTTCAGGGTTTCGGCGCTTTACTCACGCCTCAGGCGTTCCAGAATCGGATTATGCGGATCCAGAGTCAACGGAATGACGCATACGTCCCCAAATGAATTCATGCTGAAAAAATCATTGGGAGCTCGGATCGTCCCCGTTCCATCAGGGAAAATCGTATTTCAGGCAGACGATCATGATGTCAAGGCAATCTGGAATTCATTCAAGAATTGCTGCGGATCCGTCAATGTGAATGACGAGAGCGGATTGGAGTCGATAAGAATGTATTGCGCCTTGAAAAAGGTCATTTTCGAATATGATCTGGACGTGCTTACAGTCGGATGCTATCCCGATCTGATGGGGAAGGTCTGTGTCGCATCTTCATTGCTGGCGGAAGAAGGCATTCCCATGGCCTGCGAAGGCGATGTAAATGGAGCCGTAGCTCAACTCATATTGACACTGTTGAGCGGAAATCCGACATGCAATGCCGACTTTCTCGAACCATTCGACAATGATTCCATCATCTTTACCCATTGCGGTTCAAGTTCTCTCACTCTTGCGGAAAAGAAAAGTGATGCTTCATTGAACACTGTGCGGTTGATGGGACAGGGAGTCTGTGTGCTTTTTCCGGCAAAACCGGGCAAGGTCACCCTCCTGAATCTTACTGCAGGAGAAAACGCATATCAATGCGCGATGCTGTCCGGGGAAGCCGTTGAAACGGAAATGGTTTTCCCTGGTAATCCAGCCAGAGTGAAATTCGACCGGCCTGCAAAAGATGTAATCAATTGGATCTTTCAGGAAGGCATGGGGCATCACTGGATGATTGCCTACGGCGATTATACAGAAGAGATAAGGGCGTGGGCGGAACTTGTCCAGAAAAATTTTCTCTTTAAGGAAATGTGAAAATAAACAGGATTGGATATGGTTTATGAAAAAGATGATTCACACCATTAAAGGACTGCTGCCGCCTGAGCAATTGGGTAAAACAATGGCACATGAGCATCTGCTCTGGGACCAGACATGTTATGCCAAGGGCGAACCGGACGAGCTGTCGTTCAGGGAATTCATCCATCAGGAAGTGCGCATGGACAATCTCGGGAAAATATTCTATAACGCGCACTTGAACCTGGACAATATAAAGCAGTATAATGTTGAACTCGCCATCGAAGAGGCCATGCATTATAAGAAGGCCGGAGGAAGTACCATAGTAGACTGCACAAGTATTGGCATCGGGCGTGACTCTCAAGCTCTTCTTGCCATTTCGGAAGCTACGGGGCTCAATGTTGTAATGGGGGCGGGTTATTATCTTGCCTCGTCGCATCCGCCGGAATTGCGCAACATGAACAAGTCCGAGATTGTTGATTCAATGATCCGTGAATTTACAGACGGGGTCAAGGACACAGGGCTAAAGCCGGGCATCATAGGGGAGATTGGTGTTTCCTCTTCCAGCCAGGAACAGGAAATTGTCGTATTGAAAGCCGCGGCCATAGCCCAGAAGGAAACGGGAGCGCCGCTGTTCATACACCCGCCGTTTAAACCCAGTGCCCATGAATTGCTGGATTTAGTTGAAAAGGAGGGCGGTGATATAACAAGGGTAGTCATCTGCCATTGTGATCCCGGACTCGGGAAAGACGATTATCACGACTCAATAGCCAAGAGAGGTGCATATGTCTCGTGTGATCAGTTTGGACTTGAATTCCCGTTTGCCTTGGAACACGGGACATATTGGCTGCCAAGAGATATTGACCGGATTAGAGCCATGAAAAAACAGATTGACCTAGGTAATTTGAATAATATGTTAATCTCACAGGACGTATCCTTTAAAACAAGCCTGATTAAATATGGCGGCTGGGGATATGCCCATATTCTGAGGGATCTGGCGCGATATATGAAGGAAGAGGGCATCACGGAAGGAGATTTGAATATGATTTTGATCGAAAATCCAAAAAGGGCGTTGTCCTTTTAATTATGACTGTTTGTTCCATGAAAGAAAGAGGAAATCCATGAAAGACAAGCTGGAGATAAAACAGATCATTCCTACGGTCTTTCTCAAAAAAGGACGGACGGGACTGCTACAGTTGGTTAAAATATGCACAATGGCTGACAAAGGGCATGCTTCCGTATTGCTCGAAGTAAAAACAGAAAAGGCGGAAAATGAAATCCTTCTGGAATCTGTGCCTGCCGGTGAATCTGTCCACGAAATATTCATCGATGAGATAAAATCTGCAACCAAAGTTGATTTTATTCTTAAGACGTGTGGCGAAGCAGTGGATTTCAAAAGCATCCATTGGACGCCTCCGAAACACTGGGTTGTTCACGTGGTGCAGATTTCCCATCATGATCTGGGATACACTGACTTGCCATCCAGCGTACTGACGGCACATGACAGATGGCTGGACAATGCAATCGCAATGATGAATGAGACAGATGAATTCCCCGACGATGCAAAGTTCAGGATTGTAGTTGAGCAGACATGGTCTTTAGATCATTTTCTTGAAAATGCTCCTGAGCGTACAGTAACCAAGGTGATGGGACATATTCGTTCCGGAAGGATGGAAGTGACGGCTCTTTTCGGGAATATGACTACGGAGATATGCGGGCATGAGGAAATGATAAGGACATTATACCATGCCTTTAATTTGAGGAGGGCATATGGCATTCCCGTAATCTCCGCCGAGCACAATGATATTACCGGTGTCAGCTGGGGGCTTTGCCGCGTGCTTGCCGATGCCGGAATTAAAATATTCTGCGCCGGAATTCCGCTTTACTACAATTGGGGGGGAAGCGACCTGAAATTGCAGTCCTTCTGGGATGAAAAGGAAATCTTTCCCCATGGAGGTCCTGGCGCTTTCTGGTGGAAATCTCCGTCAGGCAAAAAACTCCTGTTCTGGTGTAATAATTCGGGATGCGGCGGAGATTTTCATGCCGGACTTCCACTCCTGGCAGAACAACTTCAACGGTTTGCGGAGAGGAATTATCCGTATTCGGTTCTGCGCTGGCCTGTGCAGGGCGGGGCGCGGGATAATTCACCTTACATATTGGAGTATGCCCGGACTATTAAGGAATGGAATGAAAAGTGGGTCTATCCTCATTTAATCTGCAGTACCAATGCAAAGTTTTATGAGGATTTCATAAAGGAGGTTCCATCGGATCTGCCGGTGTTCAGCGGAGAGCTTCCCGGCCAGGACTATCCGGTGGGCGCCACTTCAACGGCAGCGCCGACAGCGTCAAACAGGAACAATCACATAAGCTTGACAACGGCTGAAAAGATGGCGTCAATGGCCGCTCTTCTGACAGACTACCGTTATCAGAACGAAGAGCTGTCAGCGGCTTATAAAGATATTCTGTGCTATGATGAACATGTCTGGGGGCATCATTTTCCCTGCGGCCCCGCCATGAAGGCTTCTGAATACGAAAAAGCCGTACATGCCTACCGTGCGGCAGCCCTTGCACATGATGTAATAAACAAGGCGATAGCAAAAATAGCGGATAACGTAAAGCTGGACGAGGAAGGCTTGCACCTGGTAGTGTTCAATCCTGTTTCATATGCTAAAACTGGCGCAGTCCATGCGCCATTGCGTGAAATTGACAACTGTGGAAGTACCATGTATGCAGTTCCGTCCGAGGAAGATCCTGCGGGGACGGGATATTTACGAGGGGTACTGCTGTGTAACCGCTGGCACGCCAATCCGGATATTGATCTGGTGGATGGGAAATTTGAACTTATAGATGTCTCCACCGGGGAAAAAGTGCCGTTCCAGATAATAGAAGTGGAATCAGCCATGGATACGATACCGTATGCGGCGGAACGCCTTGGAATCGGCTCGGGAACAAAACGGTATGGTTTTTTTGAAAAACCTATAGGTTTGAAGCGGGATCTCTGCTTTATTGCAAGAGACATGCCTGCATACGGCTATAAGACGTATAGGTTGAAGCCGTCGGTGGATTTGCGGATATATTCAGGCAATCTGAAGAGCGGCGAATGGTTTATTGAAAATGAATTTTACAATATTGAAGTTGACAGAGTTACCGGAGCCATTACAAGCATCTTCGATAAAATGGCAGGACGTGAAATAGTTGACCCGGACTGTTTTCACGGGTTTAACCGCTTCATAGTAAGAAGACCGGACTCCGGTGGCGAATACCATATGGACAGGGCGGATGTGAAAATAAGGCTGGATGGGCCGGTGTGTATTTCATTGGATATTGCCGGGTCGGCGTATGGCCACCCGGTGGTCAGACAGACCATATCCCTTTATGCCGGAATAAAACAGATATATGTGAATTCAAGAATATTGAAGGATGCCACCCCTCTTCTTGACGCACACCTTGCGTTCCCGTTCAAAATGGATAATCCAAAGTTCCGCTACGAGGGAGTCCTGTCGGTGATGAATCCGATTGAAGATTATCTGCCAGGTGCTTATTCCGATAGAATTGCAGTGCAGAACTGGGTGAAAGTGACTG
>JBAYFV010000265.1:0-5198 GCA_041666985.1 Victivallales bacterium | reverse complement strand
GAAGACCCCTTTTCCCTTGTGTGTTCGCAGCATCCCGTTGAGAATCATTTCGTCTATCGCTTTGTGATAGGTGGTGCAGCTGATGTTGAACTGACGCTGCAGTTCATTGCGGGACGGAAGCTTGTCTCCCACTGCGAAAATGCCGGAACGGATGTCTTCAACAATCATCCGCTTGAACTTCCCATAGGCCGGTTCCAGTTTCCCGCCATCTGATAGCTTCCTCTTCAGCTTCGATTCTCCGGTAATCATTTTTCGCTCTCCGCACTTTCTGATCCGCAACTTGTAGCTACAGGTTGATTATATCATATTTTAAAAGGATAGCAACAGTATTTTTGGAAAAAACAGATTTTTTCTTTTTTTTCAATGGATTCTTTCAAGTATTTTCATCCACGGTATTGACAAACGCTGAAAATTTCTGTATAATGCGTCTAGTTTGACGACAAACTAAATTGTAAAAACAGGGTTTACGTATGAATGCGACGATAAAAGACATTGCCTGTGAAGCCGGTGTTTCAGACACAGCGGTATCCCTGGCTTTCAAAGGCAACAGTAGAGTCGGCGAAGAGGCGAAAAAGAGGATATTTGCAGCGGCACGTAAGCTCAACTACGTTCCCAACAGTGCCGCGCAGAATCTCCGCAGCGGCAAAACCAACGCCGTCGGTTTTATCGTAAATGACATCACCAACCCCTTTTATTCGCTGATGATCAAAGAGGCTGAGCGGAAACTGAATTCCATGGGGATGGAGATGTTTATCGCCAGCAGCAACTGGGATATTGACAGGGAAGTCAAGCTGATTGAAAAAATGGTTCAGATGCGTGTCCAGGGAATAATCATCTGTTTCTGTGAGAAAGGGGCAAAAAGCGTTGAACTCCTGGATTCATTTTCGATCCCGCATGTCGCGGTGGATTCCTATCCGGAATTTTACAGCGGCAATTTCATGGCAAATGATTTTGAAGTGTGCGGACGCATGGTGGCGGAACATCTTTATGAAATCGGATGTCGGAATCCGGGCATTGTCAATGCAGATGAAAGCATGGTGGAATTCAGCGCGTTCAGGAAGACATTCGCCGCGTTCAGACAGTTTTTTTCCGAAAAGGGGATTGCCGTCAAAAAGAAAAATACAGTTGAAGCCGGTCTGACGATTGATGCAGGAGTGAAAGCCGTCGAATCGCTTAAGGCGAAATCGTTTGACGCCGACGCTTTTTTATGCGCCAACGATCTCTGCGCAATGGGTTTCATGGATGCCGCAGAGAGGAACGGACTGAAAATAGGGAAAGACATCGCACTGGTGGGCATTGACGATCTTCCCCTGTCGTCTTTCTCGAAAATTTCGATGACCTCGGTAAGACAGCCTTACTCGGCAATTGCATGCGAGGCCTCGAAGTTTATTTCCGAATGCATTATCCGAGGCGGCAAAAGGAAACTGCAGAAGGAGCTCAAGCCTGAACTGATCAAGAGAAACAGCACAATTTTATATTCTCAAAAATAAGGGTACCCGCCATGAATGGAACTGGATTGGATGAGAGCGAATTCAAAAGCAGGATTGATCATGTTCAGAGGATTCTGAAAAACGGCATGCTGGATGCGGTATTGGTTTTCTCCACCGAGAGCGAACCTGCGGGAGTCCGTTATTTCGCGGACTACTGGCCGAGTTTTGAAACCACCGGAGTATTGATTCCGCGGGAAGGCTCTCCGTCGCTGCTGATCGGGCCGGAGAGCATGACTTATTCCAAAGCCCATTCCAGGCTGGAGAATATCGTCAGGATGAAAGACTTCCGGGAATCGTCCCAGCCGGACTATCCGGGTACTAAACTCGCCTCATGGCGGGATATTTTAAGTCAGGACCGGATCGGCAGACTGGGTATTGCCGGATGGCACATGTTCCCTTATTCCATTATGAAAAACATTGCGGATGTCATCGGACAAGACAATATTTCCGATGCCGACAGTCTCATCCGGCAGGTTACGCTGAAAAAAAGTCCGGCGGAACAGGAATGCCTACGGCGGGCGGCGAAGATTTCCGAGCTGGGATTCAAAGCGGTCCTGGAGAATATCCGCCCCGGCATGACCGAGATCCAGCTGGCCGGTATCGCCACTGCGGCCATGCTGTCGTCCGGCGCGGAAGCTACCGGTTATCCGATATGGTGCTGCAGCGGGCCGAATTCGATTCAGGCGATCAGCCGTCCGACACACCGCAAAGTCCAGACCGGCGAAATCATTCATTTCAGCGTCGGCGCCAAGGTTGGCGGTTACAGCGCCAGCATCGGACGCCCGGTTGTTCTCGGCAAATGTCCGGAAGATATAAAACGTTTCCTGCAGGTGGGGCTTGACGCTGAAAACATGACCATCGGACTTATGAGGGCCGGGACTCCGGCTTCGGAAGTCGCGAAGAAGGTCCACGGCTCTATTGGTGAAAAAGGTTACGGGCATGCCATTCTCTACGGGCCGGCCCACGGCTGCGGGCAGATGGAATGCGAATACCCGTTTGTTGAAACATCTTCAACGCTGGTGCTGGAGGAAAACATGACTTTCATGGTAGATGTTTTCCTTGCGGAAAAAAACATGGGGTTTCGCTGGGAGGACGGGGTAGTCATCAGGAACGGAGCCGCGGAAGAGCTTTCATCATATAAAAGACAGCTGAACATTCTGGAGGTCTGAAAATGGTCATTGACATTCATGGACATCTTGGCAACATCAACCAGGCGCCGTTCTGGGCGGCGGACGCGAAGAAACTGGAATCTTACCGCGAAGAGGCCGGAGTTGATCTGCTCTGCCTGTCCTCCTCGAAATCTTTGATGTATGACACCTGTGAAGGCAACGCCGAACTGGATACGGCGTTGAAAAAGACTAAAGGACTTCTCGGCTACGTCGTGGTGAATCCGGTATTTCCGGAAACAGCCGGGGAACTGCATCTGCTTGGGGAGAACCCGAAGTTCCGAGGTGTGAAAATACATCCCGACTATCACGGCTATGATCTTGCTTCGAAGTCGGTAGTCAAATTTCTGGATCGGATTGCGGATCAGGTGAAACTGATGCTGATCCATGTGTCGTGCATGCCCGGAACCGGTTTTGCCGATGCGGCCAGAGTTGCGAATTTCGCAAAACGCCATCCTGGGACAAATTTCGTATTGGCGCACATGGCAGGGATATACCAGAACGGCAACTACCCGTATTTCCCGAACCTCAAGGGATGCGAAGAAGTTGCCGCCATGAAGCTGGACAATGTCTACATAGATACTGCACACTACCTGATGTACGTCTATCCCGGGGTAATGGAAAGAATGGTCGGGCTGGCCGGAGCCGACCATATCGTTTTCGGGACCGACACTCCCCTCCAGGGGCCGATGCAGATGCGCTTTGCCATCGAGACCATTCGGGCCTTAAAAATATCCAACGCCGACAAGGATAAAATGCTGGGCGGCAATGCAAAAAAAATACTGAGGCTGAAATGAACAGTCAGGAAGGTCATATTAAAATGGAGCGGAATACATGAGCGATTCCAATATGGGAATGAATTTGCAGGAGAATGGCTTTTACGGAAATTTCACTTCCATGCCCGAAGTGATTCCGGATCACCCCGGGACGGCGCGGACTGAACAGCATTCCGATGGGAATGGAAAAACTTCGGTTGAAAAAACTGTGGAGATTCAGAGATTATATTTCAACATCATGATACATGAGCTGAACAGTTTCCTGCACTGCATCCAAAACGGCATTGCACTGGCGAAGATCGAATTGCGGAAGGACAACGGGGAAGTGGATACTTTGGAGCATTGCGAGAAAGCTTCGCATAATTCGATATGCCTGCTCAGGAATTACTCAATGTTCCTCAAAGGTGACTCGGCCCGTCTCGAACATGTGAAGATTGATGTCGTAGATATTGCAAAGACATCTGCGAGAATGCTGTTACGGGACTCAAGGATAATCTTTCTTTTTGGGACGGACAACACCGCCGAATATGTTTCAGGGGATGAAACACAGCTCTATCAGCTTTTCCATAATCTCCTGAAGAACGCGAAAGAGGCGATGTCATGCAGCGGAATCACAATAAGAATGGACATGTCAAGGACAGACATCGGAACGGATAATCCGGACAAGCTCATCCCCGGGGAATATATAAGGATTAGAATTTCGGACAGCGGTGCCGGCATAGATAAAAACAATATTGAACATCTCTTCGATCCGTATTTCACATCGAAAAAAACAGGTATGGGGTTGGGGCTTTCAATGTGCATGGGAATAGTTGAAAACCACAAAGGCGCCATAGCAGTTGATTCCGAACCCGGCAGGGGAACGGCTGTCACGGTATTGCTGCCGTTGATCGAAAATCAATGAGTTGAGGAAATTGCAAAAGCAGTCAGAATCCCTTCCGCCACTGCGGATGAGTTTAAATTGGCTCGATAAACATAGAACGGGAAAGACAACATGAAACTAAGAGACAAATTCTGGATTTGGGGACAAAACGTCGGCGTTCATCATGCATGTGCAAACGGTTACTACAATTTGCCGGGAGTGAACCGTATGGACTCTGCGGAAGGCTGCAAGTTCTTCGGGATTCCGAACTGCTGCCGGGTGGCAATGCTCAACGGGCCATTCCCGCCGTTTGACGCAGAAGCGGAAAAACTTAAAGACTGTAAACAGGTTGTCTGGTCGGCGGTCGGAGCCGGAGGGCTTAGCCAGCATAATGACGACAAAAGCGACTTGGAGGAAGTTCTGCGTCAGGCCGCCATGCATCCCAATGTCACAGGCGCCGTCCTTGATGACTTCTTCAAGTCGGTGGAAGGTTTCAAGACCAGCGGTACGGTCGCCCGGCATACGATGGGAAGTATCGCCTCCATGCGCGATAAACTGCATGACTTCCCCAGGAGGAGACTCGATTTGTGGATGGTGTGGTACTCCTATCAGTTGGATTATGACGTCGCCGATTACATCGCATTATGCGATGTCGTCACATTGTGGACATGGAAAGGCTCGGATCTCCCGATCCTTGAAGATAATATCAGCAAATTCATAACCAAAACCCCCGGCAAGCGGCGTCTGTCCGGTTGCTACATGTGGAACTACGGTGAGCAAAAGCCCTTGTCGAATAAAGAAATGCAGGATCAGCTTGACTGCTATTATCACCGGCTCAAAAAGGGTGATATCGAAGGCATAGTCTTGTGTTCCAACTGCATCGCCGACATCGGTTTGGAAGCGG